>JAUIHO010000158.1 GCA_030432035.1 Phycisphaerae bacterium | reverse complement strand
TCTTCATGCCGTCCATCGAAGCCGGATCAAGCAGCTTGTCGCTGATCTTGTTCTTCATCACGCTTTCCTGCGGCATCTTCTGACCGTTGACCTCCGTCATCGAGTCGGTATGCACCCACATGAATTCGCCATCGACGACCATCTTCGATTTCGACGACGTCTTCATCATGCCAGCGTCCATCTTGGTCGTCATATCGGCATGCACATACACTTTGTCGTCTTTGCGAAGGTACTTGTAATCGCCGACCGTCTCAGTCGTGGAGCCCTGGCCCATCTGCTCGATCTTCGAGTTTTGCTTCATCTTGTATTGAATCGTTTTGTGCTTCTTGGTTCGCTCGGCGATCTTCTTCATAACGTCGTCGGCCGTTTCGGCGACAGCGAATTGGCAGGACAACAACACCACAGTCGAGGCAAGTAGATATTTCCGCATCGGACAGCTCCTTTTTCAGAGAATTTTGAGACCGGTACACATCCGGCAAGAATACAAAGACACCAGCGCGGATGATACCCGTCGTTTCCGGCCCCACCAACTGCAAGGGGTAAAAACGGGTTGCCGCAGGTTTTCGCCCTACAAATGCTGATTCTCCGGCGTCTCTTAAGCCTGATTTCGATTCGATCAATACCATGTAATCGCCGCGACCGACCGTGGCCACTGTCCACGAATCGTGTTGCCGAAACGCAACCATCGCGCGCAAATGTTGACCTTTAACCACATCGCAGATCGACCGACCCAAATGTGAATCGGACCCGCCCGCCACCGTCCCTCCAATTAAACGTACCCGGACGGCGACATTATTTACACCTGCCCTTCTTACCGCGTTCGAACCCAACTCTGGCAAGCGGATTGCTCGCTTGACGTACGCAATCGCCCGTCGTCGCGTGGCAACAACGCTCAACGACGCCCGGACCTGAGATGATGAAGCTGAAATACGCTCGAGGAGTCTAAACCGATGAAACGCTATCTCTGCCTAAGCCTGATGGCAATCTGCGCAACCGCAACTGCCGCAACCACTGTCAACGCAGACACGATCAAACTCAGCGCGACCGTGCGCGACTTTCAAGAAGCGCATCCCGACTTCCAGGTCGATCTCGGTGACGATCGCGACTACGTCGCCAGCACGCTCGGTGCCGACGGCAAGCCGGTTTATATCGGTGGTGCCGGAACCGCCACGACCAGCGGCGCGGCCAACTACAACCAGTGGTACAACGACACGCCCGGCGTGAATCTCACCACGACGGTCGATCTTGTGCTCGACAACAACCAAGCGGGCCCCGGCGGCGTGTACACCTTTAACTCGCCAAGCTTCTTCCCGATCGACTCGCAATTGTTCGGCAACGAAAACGCTGCGCACAACTATTACTTCACGCTCGAACTCAACACGGCATTTACCTATCAGCCCGGGACGACTTTCAACGTCGAAGCCGACGACGACCTGATCATCTTCATCGACGGTCAAAAAGTCATCGACCTCGGTGGCGTGCATCCGCCGCAAACGGCCAGCCTCGATCTCGACACGCTCGGCCTTACTGCAGGTCAAACGTACGACTTCGATCTGTTCTTTGCCGAACGCCGCAAAGTGCTTTCGACGCTGGTCTTCGACACGTCCATCGAGTTCATCCCCGAACCCGCCACTGCCGGCCTCAGCCTGCTCGGCGGCCTCGGGCTGCTGATGCGACGACGACGCCGCCCGGCCTAAACAAGTTTCACCCGGCGACGCCGATTCACGATCGACTTCGCCGTGACCCAATCACATCTCATATTTACTTTAATGCCCCCACGGTCGTCGCTCGCCTCGGCGGCCGTGGGATTTTTTTATTTCCAATCATAGAAAATCTGCGTACGCACTCACCGACATCTCGCATAAATGTCCCGCAAACCGCCTCCTATAAGCGACCTTTAAAGAACCTTTATCTCGTGCACAAATCCAAAATGCCGATTAAACTAAAGATATGAGCACTCAAATCGACGCCCCCGAACGTACCGACTGGCACACCCGCAGATTGGCACCGTTGGAGGCCGCCTCGCGGCAGCTTATCTCATTTCAAGATCTGAAGAACGTGGATAAAGACCTGCTACGGGCGCTCTACCAAATCGACATCACGACGGTCGATACCTTCATGTCCACATCGACCACCGACCTTTTGGTGAAACTCGCCGCGAGCGAAGACACGTGTGACGCCTGCGATGCCATCGCCCAATTCAAAAACTGGCGACAACAGGTCAACATGCTCTGGAACATCCGCGTGAAGAAACCCATGCCAACGCAATGGGGCGCGTTCTAAAGTCGACGCCATAAACGCAGCGCCTCGACCGGCATCTCGTAGGGTGGGTTGTACTCAACCCACCACCCCCCATCACATCATCGGGCTCGTCATTCGCGCTATGCCCGCGTAGATCTGCTCCTTCAATGACCAAGCTTGAATCGATTCGCTCGTAATCAAGACCGACTCTTCCGCTAACCGCTCGAAGTCTTCATCCAACTTCGTCGCGGCAATGTCGTCATATAGCAGCGTCGTCAATTCGAAGTTGATACGAAAGCTGCGCACATCCATATTCGCAGAGCCAACCATGCCCCAACGACCATCGATCGCGACCGTCTTGGAGTGCAGCATGCCGTGCGGGTATTCCAAAATCTCAACGCCAGCGTCGAGCAATTCCTGATAGTTGCTTCGCCCTGCCCACAGCACGACCGGGTGATCGGTGCGCGACGGAACCAACAACCGAACGCGCACGCCGCGATACGCCGCCGACGTCAACGCCAACATCATCGCCTGATCGGGCACAAAGTACGGCGTGATAAACGACACGTTTTTTTCCGCGTTCGACAGCGCCGCGTAAAGCAGTTGGTGCATGACCGGGACGACATCCGTCGGCCCGCTCGCCACGATCTGTACGGCCTGATTGCCAACGGCTTGCGGATCGGGAAAGTAGGTATCGCTCGTCAATTCTTCCGTGGTCGCCGCCACCCAGTCTTCGGCGAATACTTCCTGCAAATGGGTCACCGCCGGGCCTTTGATAAACAGGTTCGTGTCTTCCCACGCGCCCAAGTCCGGATGCGAGCCCAAATACTCATTGGCAACATTGCTGCTACCCGTAACGGCGCGCTTGCCGTCGGCGACGATCAATTTGCGATGGTTACGACAATTCAACTGAAAACGCCGACGGCTCGGCTTCCAAGGCATAAAGAATGCCACCTTCACGCCATTGTCTTTCAGCCAATTCACGTGTCGTCGCGGCAAACGCCAACAGCCCACGGCATCTAGCAGCAGACGAACCGTTACACCCGCCTTGGCACGTTCGATGAGTAATTCGCTGAAGGCCCGACCAGTTTCGTCATCGGCGTAGATGTAATACTCCAAATGCAAATGCAACTGAGCCGATTGAATCAGCATCTTCTTTTCGAGGAACGTCTTTTCGGCATTGTGGCTCAGAATCACCTGATTACCGCTCGACACGACATTGCCCGTCACCCTGCAGGCAAAATCGATCAGCGTTTGCATGTCCTTTTCGAGCGCATCGCTATCGCGCTCATCGAATTGCTCGCGCACGACAGCCGTTTGGCGCGACAGTGCCGATGCGATCTTACCGGTACGCTTTTCGAATCGCTTCACCCGCCGCTTTACCGGCATATTGCCGACCGTGAGAAAAAGAAAAAGGCCCACCAGCGGCAGGAAAAAGAGAATCAGCACCCACGCAAACATGCCGCGCGGGTCGCGTCGATAGCGCAGCACGTGCACGATCGCCACGGCGACCGCGATGTAGTTGATGATGGAAAGGGTTGTAACGAGCCACGCGGGAATCATGTTTGATAAGGATACCCGCAGAGGGCCTGCAGGTGCAGGGCAGCCCTGTGCTAAAATCGGAGAGCGATTTAGCAATCGCCCGATTTAGGATAGATAACGCGGGAGTCAGTCGCGCGATTAATGATTCGCGATTGATTCTTATTCGACGCCCCTTTCGCCGGTTGGCCAACTCCCATCGAACTCGTGGTTAGACTACGCGTCGCAGTTGCGGCGTTCGCATCCCGGTAGGGATCGATGGACAATAGCCCACCCTTTCAAGGGTGGTTGAATAATGATTTGATAAATGTCTCGTCCTGTTAAGGACGATGGGAACCACACGCGTGAATCCTTCTATCCCTCCGGGATGACTGCGGATACCAACTCAACAATCCCAGCGTTGAAACGCTGGGCTAATGTCGCTTGATCCCTAACGGGATATTCATGACCTGCTGTCGCCAACCACCATCTAAATAAATGGCAAACATCGCGCAATTGCGCGGTCGACGACGTTATAAGTTAAGGTCGCCACGCATTTACATTCTGTCGGTTCTAATTCACCGGCAAATGATCGATCACCTGATCGATTTCATCTTCGGTGTTATAGAAGTGTGGGCTGACGCGCAATCGCCCCAACCGCGCGGCGATTACGGTCTTGTACTCTGTAAGCAGGTGGTTGACGATCTTTTCATGATCGTGCTGCGACGAAACGAACGTAACGATACCGCTGGTTTCATTCGCCTCTCTCGGGCTAACGATACGGTAGCCTTTGGCCTTTACGCCTTCCACCAACCGCTCCGTCAGCATCGAAATGCGTTCCCAAATCTTGTCGACGCCGATCTCCAACATCCAATCGATCGCTGCACCCAACGACCAAATACCCGCAAGGTTATAACTGCCGCCGTCAAAGCGTCGCGCGTCGTCGCGGAAGTCGAGCTTATACGTTCCGAAATCCATCGGGTTCTTTACGCCCAACCAGCCCACGCTCGATGGCCGCAGCAGACCCAGCAATTCGTGGCGACAGTAAAACAGGCCGATGCCTTCGGGGCTCAGCAGCCACTTGTGACCGTCGGCGCTTAGGAAGTCGATCTTCATCGCGCGCACATCGATCGGCACGCACCCCACTGCCTGGATACCATCAACGCAAAACAGCACACCACGCTGCTGACAGATCGTGCCCAGCGCCGCCAAGTCCGTACGAAACCCGCTGCCGAACTGAACCGCCGATATCGTCACCACGCGCGTACGGTCGTCGATCAACTCGGCAATGCGTTCGATCGGAATGCGGCCGTTGTCTTCCGGCACCATCTTGAGCTGCACGCCCTGCGGCTTGAGATGCATCCACGGATAGATGTTCGCCGGGAACTCGACGCCCGCCGTCACCACGTTATCGCCGCGCGACCATTGCAATCCGTTGGCAACGTACGACAAGCCTTCGCTCGTGTTCTTAACGAACGTGACTTCTTCCGGATGACAGTTGAGCAGCTTGGCGGACACCTGCCGCACGCGTTTCGATTCGGGATAAAGCCCGCCGCGCGCGTACGCATGTTCCGACGCTTCATCGAGATAGCGTCGCATGGCATCGGCACCGCGCCCGCAAACGGGCGCGACAGCCGCATGATTCATAAAGTTATAATGCCGCGTGATAGGCATCGCGCGGCGTATCTCATCGATGTTCATTCGGGTCCGGTCCTTTTCGCGGGCGGCAACGCCGACGGCTCGCCGTTTTCGCACATGGTCTGGGGAACCATGTCGCGCCTGCGCCGCCTATTAAAGTCTATTCGGCAACGTCCGCGATTTCCAACCGGTGGCTCAGTGCGATGACGAACCGTTACGCAGCGAGATACTTGCGACGCATGCGTGGATTCATCAGACAGCCCACGACGCCCAAAATGCCGAACATCATCACCATGCCGGGTTCGGGTACGGCGTCACCATCAGTATCGATCGAGATGTCGTCGCTCGACGGCGTGCCGGTCAATTGAAGGTTGAGGCCTTCAAATCCAGGAATCTCGCTGGGCAAACCGTTGAAGATAAAGCCGAGCGGGTCGGATGCGATGGCTGTGACGAACATGTCTTGCACCAACGCTTCGATTTCTTCGTCGGTTAGCGTTTCGCCGGCTTCCATTCGTGCGAGCAATTCGTCCGGTGTTTGCGTGCGCTGGGCTGCGCCGCTGCCGATGGCAAACGGTGCCGCCGTAGAAGCATTACCGTTGTTACTGAAGATGCCCGCGATGATGTCGAGCACGATATGCCCCGACACGTTAATCGGGCCGGTATCGAAATCGGTGACGGCTTCGTCGGAAACAAACACACCATCGCTCGTCATCTCACCGTTGTTCACCAGACGAAATTCCGCATCATAAAACCCGAACACGTTGATCTTGGTCGACTGGTCGATCAGGATGTTGCCGGTGTACGAGAAGTCCTGAATACCGGTGCTCAGGTCGATGGCGTAACCGATGGGTTCGACGTTGAAGATGTTCGCACCCGTCTGAAACTGGTTGGTAAATGCGCGCTGACCGGTTTCCGTCTCTATGAAGATTTCGGGAATGAACCGTGTCGTGTAGCCCACGCGACCGTGGATACCCACCTGCTGGCCCTGCCCCAAGTTCGGATCGGGGAACAATGAGATATCGAGCGGCCCTAGGTCAAGAAACGTGTTGTTGTTAAACGAGTCGGGACCGAAGAAGCGGAAAAACTCGTATGTGTAACCCTGGCCCGCTTGATTTTGTTCGATGCGCTGTTCGAACTGGTTGAAGTTAAACAGCGGCCCACCCTGTGGGTTAGACAGGAACTGCGGGTTGCCAGCGTATTCGGCGCCGCGGAATAGGCCCTGAAAGAAACTGCCGACGCCGATATCCTGTGCGGATGCGGCGCTGGTCGTAACGAGAATCGCGACGGCGATGATGCCGGTTGTACTGTTGAGCTTGCTTCGCATCGGTTCCGTACCTCCAAGGGTTCGCTGGCGAGGCGTTATTCCCGGCATCGGCCCGTTGTCCGAACGGATCGATACCTATGCTCGATATCGACTTGCCGAAACTGCGGGTATAGGTCCGAATGATGCGAAAATGGGTTATCGGAAAGGGGTTTAAACGCCACCCAAAGTGCGATCCGCGCGATAAGATGTAGCAACGAGCACTATATGGGACCCGACGACAAAATCTGCTACTGCTACCACGTGTCGCTGCGCAAGCTTTATCACTTTGCCCGGCGCGAGCGCTTGCAACGCCCCTCGCAAATGTCCGACTGCCTCGGGGCCGGCACCGGCTGTGGCTGGTGCATTCCAATTTTGTGCAAGCTGCACCAACGCGTGTCGGATGGTTGGCAACTCCACGGCGACACACCGTTGGAAGGCCTGCCCGACAACGCGACCGACTACGCCGCCGCGCGCCAGTCGTATATCAAATCGGATAAGAAAAACACGTTCGACGCTGATGACCGATCGGCCTAACGCACCGTCACTCAACTGCGCAATAAAAAACGCCGCCACCCTCATCCGTGAAGGTTGGCGGCGTTCTCGCGCTTTGACATCCGTGTCTGACTGAGATGAGCGAGCACTGGGCTCGGGCCCGTCTCACCGCGTCACGACTCGACGGCGAAAACGAGTCGCGATTCATCCGATCCGATACCTGGTACCGAATCAAAAAGGAGATGGTCTAGCGTTCCGATCCCGCGAACGCGGTGGCATCCTTGCCATACGCCCGCGCGGTGCTCGCCGTTACTTTCCCCTCCGTGGGAACGAATCTTGTGGGTAAAGGATGGCAGATGGGAAGGAATCTCAGCCGGTCCTCCCTCCCATCGCCACACTCGAATTCCCTGCCCGTCGGTCGATCACGCATCGACCATCGGTCAGGTACCTAAAACCGGTCGACACGACCGGTTAGCCGCCAAACAAAACTCAACTCGCGTCGTCGCCGTATGAGGCTTGGGCACGCAGTTGATACTCACTGAATTTGTCGATCGCCGACTGCATCTCGGCGTTGAACGCTTCGCGCGAACGCACCTCGATGTGATCGCGCACGCCGCAGACCATGACCTCGCGCGGCAGCTTGGTCATGTCCAGCATCTTGTCCGGAATGAGCACGCGGCCCTGACTGTCCAGATCGAGATACTCGGCCAGCGGAAAAAATATCTGGTCGAAGAACAACTGATCCTCGCTGGGGATCAGCGTCGATTTTGTTCGGGATGCCAACCGCTCGAACTCGCGCTCGGTATAGAGCCAGAGCCGATCCATTGGCCGCCCCGGCGCCAGCACCAGCGCGGAGCCGTCGGCCTCGGGATCGAGCCGGTTGCGGTACTTGCGGGGAATCGCCAAGCGATTTTTGGCGTCGATCGTGTGCTCGTAGTGGCCTGTGAAAATCATGTGTGGTCACGAACGACATCGGCGATCATTTCTCCCTACTTCGTGGGAATACACTACACAATCCCCCACCCAATGCAAGCGATTTCACACGCAAAAATCGCCCGCACAGCCAGCAAAGTGCGCTAACCTTTTGCCTGGCATTTATTAGCGTTCAGGAAAAAAATTGCCGACGCGAATCGTGCCGCCCGATAAGCGATTCGCCACTACCCCACCAGCGAACGATACAGCTCGGCCCACTGCGCAGAAATCGCCGGCAAATCGTGCTCGCAACGCAATTTCTCACAAGCGGCAGCGGCAATTCGACGTGATGCCACGCGGTCAGTAATCACGCGTTTGACCTGCGAGGCAAATTCGGCGACATCGTCCGGGGCCACCAGATGGCCTGTCGCGTCGTCGGCGATGATGGCTTCGTGGGCCGTAATACGGCTCGCGACCACGGGGCAACCGCCAGCCATTGCCTCCAGCACCACGTTGGGCGCGCCCTCCGTCCGCGATGGGAACAGCAAACACGTCGCCGCTCGCAACCACGCCCACACGTCGTCGCGCCAACCGACCAGACGCACGATGTGTTGAAGCCCGTGCGTCGCGATCCACGCTTCCACGTTCGGTCGCTCGGGGCCGTCGCCGATCAACACAAACTGCGCACCGAGATGCCGCAAACGCTCCGCCGTTTGAATTACGACGCGAAGATTCTTCACCTTGTCCATGCGGCCGGCCCACATGATCAATGGTCGATCCGCAGACAACCCTTCCGCATCGAGATCGACCGGCGGTGTGTTTACTATTCGATCGATATCCAATCCATTGCGAATCACGATCGTACGTTGTGGATCGAATCCGATGTTGAGCAGATGCGTGCGCACCGCCGAAGAGTTGGCGGCGTGCATATCCGAGCGATGCGCCGTGAGTCCTTCAACCCAATTGTGCCACTTGCGTTCGATCTCAATCGTGACGGTACTAGTAATGATCGGTCGCGCGCGATCGAGGCGACCGACCAAGCGCGCGGCGATGTTGGCGTGGAATAAGCTCGCGTGCAGTACGTCCGGGTCGAAAGAATCGATGACATTTGCAAGACGATTGAATGCGAGAACACTTCGTGGGCCGGTTGCATCGCAATGAAACGACGTTATACCCAACCCGTCGAGGTCGTCATGCAACGGACCGCGTGGTGCCAGCGAGCCGACGATCGGCAGCACTTCATGATCGCGCAGCGCGGCGGCCAGCTTCACCGTGCGCAACGGCGTGCCGCCGCGTTGCAAGTCGGTGATGAGCATCATGACGCGAATGGGCTTGGGCATGCGGAAGATTGGTTTCAGGCATGAGTAAGAGATAGCCGCATGTAAGCGATAAATCTGTCGATGAACGCTTCAACTTTATAGTGAGTCAGCGTTATTGAGGCTAGTGGCTCAACCTTGGAGGCCTTGGAGCGCTGTGGCACCGGCTAATAGCCGGTGTATTTCACCTTTGATGCCAACCTCTGCCGATCACCGAAGACCTTCGCTCGCACATCAACACGCAGGCGTTTTGCCAAGAAAAAGGCGACTAAAAACCGGCTATTCGCCGGTTCCACAGTCACGTGGTCGTTGTCACCAACTAGTTGATCTTCGCTCTCTTAGTCGATCACATCTTTCTCATATCGCCGAAAACGTTAGTGCCCCACCCGGACAGCGATTGGAAAGTTACCTATGTTTCCAGCCTTATGCCGCCTTGCGGCCGTGACGCTTCGGCTTTGTGAGGAACCAATTCAGGCCCACGAACAAGACCGACATCGCCCCGCCCAGCCCCAACGCCAGCGGCATTTGTGCCGTGTTGAGCAGCTTGGGCTCTTCGGTATCGACGGCCACAAAGGCCTTCGCACCCGTCGGTCGATTCGCTTCAAGATCGCGCTTCTCGGCCAACGCCAATTCCTGAGCGTGCACTTCGTTTGCCAACGAGTTGACCACGCGGCGTTGCTCGTCGATCTCTTCACCCCATCGCTTCAACTCGACGATGGTGTCACCCTTCGCGGCTGAATCGGATTCCAATGCCAACCGCACTTGCCGCGCCAGCGCATCGCGCGTTTCGGTCGCTTGCAATACCTTAGCTTCGAGGTCGTTCTTTTCAGCAAACCAACGCTGGCTGCGTTCTTCCTGCAGCTTGGCTTCCACGATCTGTCGATGGTGTTCGAGACCTTCATCCACGCGGGGCCCAAAGTTGCGTACCGTTTCACATAGGCCTCTCAAGACGTCGTTGTTCGCGGCGACCACCGTTTGCGCCGTTGCCAGGAACTCCGGCCAACTATCATTGAACGCGTTCAAGCTTGCCCCAAGTTGCGTTTGCAAATTGCGACGTTGCGTCATGTTTGAGCCGCGATTGTCGAGGTCATCCTTCGCCACAATGATGTCGCGCAGCAACACGCGGCCCTCGTCATATAGCGTTCGCACAATCGCCTCTGCCTTGGCTTGATACTCCAACACCAGCGCTACATCATCGCCGGGCGTCCACGACGAAATGAGCGGTGCCAAACGATTCCATTCGGTCTCAAACTTGGTGATTTGTTGAACGAAATCCTCAACGTTGAGTGCGATCGATTCCATATCGCGACGAATATCATCGCTGCTTGCCGAACGGAGCAGTTCGGCAACGCGCGCTTTCAGTTCCGTCGCGTCCTTCTGCATGACTTCGAGCGGCTTCTGCACTTCATCAGCGGCAGCTACCAGCGCTTCGTGTGCCGAGATGGCTTTTGTTTCGCGCTCGCTGCGCACCTGCACCAACTCTTCATCCGCAGCAATCGACGCATCGATCTGCTCCGGCGTTGGTACGACGCGACCGCGCGGCATGCCGCGTGCTTCAAAGTCATTCAACGTTTGTTGTGCGGTCGCCAACCGTTGTTCTGCTTCGCCTTCCAAGTTGCGAAGATCGCTAACCGTGGCTGCATCGCCAATAGCTGCGGCATCGTTAAACGCCTGCACCAACGCGTCGAGCCGCTGGCTCATCGTCGTGAGTTCTGACTTACTTTGCTTCAAGTTGGCCGCGAGCACATTGATCTCGCGATCGCGCTCGGCCTTGGCGGCTGCCGTCTGCAACTGTGAATCGATATACAACTCGGCGAGCTTATTCAGGCCGCGTTCGACCGGCTCGACCAAATCGGGGTTTGACACTTGCGCGATAAGCTCGACCGACTTACCGTCTTCCGACGGTCGCGCGTCGAGTTGTCCGCGTTTCCATAGTTCGACCAGATTCAGCGTGGCCTTACCGACCGGCGTCGCTTCGCCAGCACGCGTCAGCAGGTCGGAATTTTCTATCGCATTGACGTGTGCCGCCGCCGAGATCGACTCGCCATCGCCCGCCGCCTCCAACGCAATGCGCCCGCGCACTTCATACGAATCCGACTGACCGAACATCACCGCCGCCGCGACCAGCGCACCGAGCACGAGCCCCCACATCGTCGTCGCGACCGGGCGGAAACGCCTTCCCTGCATCTGCTCGAGCAGCGCGTTAACCGAGACGGGCTTGGTGCGACGAATGGGCTTGTCGTCGGCGGCGTTGGCCAACTGCTCGGCCTGTGCCGCGACGTCGTCCGGGTGGAATTCGTCGACCGACGTGATAAGTTCTTCGAGCGATTCTTTCTTGCGTTCGAGTTGTTGTTCTTCCTGGGCGAGTTCGCTCTTCTTCTTCTCAAGCGATTTTTGTTCTTCTTTTAGTTTGGTGCGATGGCTCTTGAGTTCGCGCTCGACTTCTTTTTCGCGTTGGGCGACTTCTTTTTCGAGTTGCGTTTGACGCTGCTTCAGTTGCTTGCGCTCGGTATCGAGCTTGCTTTGCATCTGTTGCAATTCGCCTTCAATCTCTTCGCTTCGTTGGGCGGCTTCGGCATCGAGCGCCGCGCGGCGCGACCGCATCTCGGCCTCCAACGATTCCAATCGCTTGGCGATATCCGATTCGATCTCGGCCATGCGCGACTCGGCCAATGCTTCGATTTCTTTTTCTCGCGAATCGGCGGCGGTGAGGCGTTCGTCCAATTCGGCGGTAACCTGTGCACGAATCTCCGTGAGCGCTTCCTGTTCGTATTCCAACCGTTCGTTTTCGAGATCTTCGCGCAGCTTGGCGTACTGCTCTTCGAGTTCGCGTTCGCGTTCGTGCAGTTGGTCGCGTTCCAACGCAATCGCTTCGTCGGACTCGCGTCGGGCCGTTTCCAACTCTTCGCGCTGCTTGGTTAGCAACGCTTCCAATTCTTTTTGACGTTCGTCTAAATCGAGTTCGGCCTGCGCGTTTTCGGTTAGGTCGAGCCGCGACTGTTCGAGCTGGTCGCGCTCGCGCCGCAGGGATTCGCGCTCTTCGTCCACGCTCTTGCGCCGACGCTCCAGCTTTTGCACTTCGGCGACCATGCGCGACTTGCGCTGCTGATACCGTTCGACCTTCGACGCCAACCGACGGCGCAGCTCGCGTGTTTCCTCGATTCGCTCGGCCAGTCGCTGCCGGGCGTCGGCCGTTTCCTTGCGAGCTTCGTCGAGTTCTTTCTTCTGCTTTTTAAGCGCGCGGCGCTTATCCCGAAACGCCAAGCGGTCGGCCTCTAGCTTCGACCATTCGGCCTCGACCTGCGACTGACGCTGTTCGAGTTCGTCGCGCAGCAATTGCAATTGCTTGGTTTGCTCCGACAACTCGGCGCGGTCGGCTTCCAACTGTTCGCGTTCGGCATCGACGGTCTGACGGATGCCCGCGATTTCGCTTTCGTTACCGCTCAGTGCCGCATTGAGTTCGTCGAGCCGGCCCTGATGCAGTTGATTCGCTTCCTCGCGTTCGCGTTCGAACGCCGCAACATCTTCTTCTAACTTAACACGCTGGGCTT
>JAUIHO010000157.1 GCA_030432035.1 Phycisphaerae bacterium | reverse complement strand
AAACTCTGCGCGTTTCTCCGTTTCGCCGAGCGACTTACGAACAATTAACGCGATGTTTCGAAGTGCTGATTGAGTTGGCCGCGAGAGACGTGAATCGAAATCCCGATGACGCCGAAGCGATCTTGCGTACAGCGCGATTAATGCGCGAATTGGGAACGCTTCGTCGCCGTGTGCACCTCATCGATGCCCGCGATCTCGTACTTCAAGCCATTGAGGTCGGTGGCTCTTCGACGGATAAGTTGTTGTTGGTTGCAGAGATGGAAGCGGAACTCGGCGGAACGGAACAAGCCCGCGCCCGCATCGACGAAATTTTGCAACAAGACGCCGAAAATGCCCGTGCCCTGCAACTTAAGCAATCGCTCGGGGAACTGGGCGCATCATCTGCGTTTGGTCGCTAAACACGCATCGCGATATCGCTAGCAATATCAATACGTAATACAGCGACCGCGCCATCGTTGCGCGGTCGCGTTCATTTTTGCCGCAAACTCAGTGAATCAAATTGCCGTCGAAAGTTGCGCATGAGTGCGGTTTGGGCGTGTTTTTACATATTGGGACGTTTCAAGGGCCGCACGGTTTGCGTCGATACAAATTCACCGGCTTATCGGAACTCGAAGTTTGTTCGTTACTAAGTGATTTGCCGTCGTGGTCCAGCCGATAACGTTGACGACGCGCGCTATGGAGCGCGCGAAATACGCCTACTTCGCAATTCTGGTGTGTCTTATGCGACGTCAACATCTCCTGCCGGTTTCGCTGGTAACGCCGCGACTGTGTGGAATTCTGCTCGTGCCCTGTCTTAGCTTGGCATCCTGTTCGAAGATCGAATGGCCCCAGAGCCTTCGCGGAACCTCTTTGGTGGCGGGTGATTCGCAGACCGAAGTGGTTGCGAACGAACCGAGCGTCTCATCCGCATCGGTAGAGACTGGCCCAGAAGGCTTGATGCGCGCTCCGGCGATGCCCGACGTGCGATTCACCGGTTTGGCGGGGGGCGACATTCGCCAGCACAGCGCCCCGAGCGAGGGCACCGACTTCGATCCCGATGTGGACGCAGCCGGCCAGTCGCTCGCCTTCGCGTCGACGCGGCATAGCCAATATAGCCATTTGTATATCAAGTCGGTCACCGGCGCGACGCTTACGCAAATCACCGACGGTCCATTCAACGACACGCAGCCTTGCTTTGACCCGACCGGTCAGCGGCTTGCCTTTGCCTCCGACCGCGGCGGCAACTGGGATATCTGGGTGATCGACATCGACGGTCGCAACCCGATTCAAATCACGCGTACGCCCGCGGCAGAATTGCATCCGAGTTGGTCGCCCGATGGGCAACGGTTGGCGTACTGTCGAATTGATGCAGCCGGCGATCGCAACACGATCTGGCTGGCCGATATGCAGCAGCCCGGTTTGAAGAAACTCGTCGGCGAAGGCAGCTTCCCTGCCTGGTCACCGCAAGGCGACAAGCTTGCGTTTCAACGCGCACGAGCGCGCGGCAGTCGCTGGTTCAGCATCTGGACGATGGACCTGACTTACGACGAAGCGCTCTACCCGACGGAGATCGCTTCGCAAAATAATGCGGCGTTGATTTCACCGTCGTGGTCGCCTGACGGACAATTTTTGACTTTTTCGATTGTTGCCGAAGATAGCGCCAAAATCGTGCCTAACGCGGAAATAGGGCTGATTGGTGTCGACGGTTTGGGTATGCGAAGGCTCGCAACTGGCGACGGTGATAAATATTCTCCCGTCTGGGGCGGTGATGGACGCATATACTTTAGTAACCGCACGACTGCGGCGGAGACGATTTGGAGCGTAAAGCCGCACTTGGGCGCGCCGTTTAAATCCTCGCCGTCTGCCATTTCCCCCCAAACGCGCCGCGCCGTTCTTCTTGAAGACAAGGATGTCGAAGAGTGAGTTTTGCGCGCACCGTGCGCGCTGAAGTTGAATGATGACGCCCGAAAGTGGGCCACCTCGCCGCGTCGAAACACGCGTGGCGACGAGCAAGAATGAGACAAATGACTTTTTCCCACCAACCTTCCCGACTGCAACTGGCCGCCACCATGCTGTGCGCGGCGGGCATGCTCGCGCTGGTAGTGGGGGGCTGTCAGCAGCCCAATACGTCGACGCGCATGGCGCCCGGTTTTGAACAGCCTGTGGTGATCGCCGTCGCGCCGATCCTGAATTTCTCGGGTGAATTCCAATTCGACCCGGTCCGCGCCGCCGACTTGTTGGCGTCGGAACTGACCTTCGTGGATGGTGTTACCGTCTTGCCTGTTAACCGGGTGATGGCGGTGTTGGCCTCGCAAGGAAAGTACCAGATCGAATCGCCCGAACACGCCGTTGAGATTGCCGACGCCTCCGGCGCCGATGCGATTCTTGTGGCGGGGGTAACGGAATACGACGCTTATACACCGACCGTCGGGTTGGTGATGCAACTGTACGGCGGCAAAGTCCGCTCGGCGGTGTCGACGGTGTCGGCAACGTCGGTAGCGCGACAGGCCCGACCGACGTTGAACGGTCTCGACGTCGGTGATGCGACGCAGCCGACGTCGCAGGTGCAGTTGGTGTTAAACGGATCGCACGACCGGGTCCGGAAATTGGCGGAACAATATGCCGCGCCGCGCACCAGAGACGAGATTCACCTCGGATGGCGGCAATACCTGAAAGTGCAAACCCTTTATCTCCGATTCTGTTGGCATGAGGCAATTGCCGACCTGATGGAACAGGAGCGGGCGCTGCGCAATCTCTCGCTTGCAGCGCGGGCCACGGAGGCGCAACCAAGGTGATAGAAACCATTCGACAACTTTCGCTCGTGAAGGGCGATCAAAAGTACTACTTCCGATATCGCGCCGGCAACGAAGCCGACATGATCGGTGCATTTGCGTCGCTCGCCAGCGATGTGGAAGCCGATTTTGACTGGTTCGATGCCGCGGTATTGAGCTACCAGATGGGGCGTCGCCTCGAAGTGGAAATAGACGAAGCGCAAAATGCATAATTCTCGCATTTCTTATCAGAAATTAGATAAGCAACCGTTGGGATCGGCCCGATACGGATGCTGGAGCCTGCGAACGGAGCAGTTCGCAGCGTGCGGGACGGTTAGACCACCGACTCGCCGTAACCTGGGCTCGGGTTGGGAAGACTGCGGAGCAGGTCTTAGCCAGGTTGAAGTCATAAACCAAGAATGTCGCCGAAGAAGAGTGTCGCGATCATGAGTCAAGAACATCCTCTGGTCACTGAATTCCTTAACTACCTGCGTTTCGAGCGGCACTTTTCTCCGCATACCGGAAAGTGCTACGCCGCCGACCTGCATCAGTTCTCCCAGTTCTTACTGGGCGGCCCCGATGCGGCGATGGACGCTTCGGCACCGGCGGCGCGCACGCACAGCGCTCCGGTTTCGAACGTTAACGCCAACGCCGGCGGCTCTGATGCAACGGTTGCCGTTGCCACGGGCACGACCACGCAGGCCGACGTGTTGCGTCAAAAGCTGCTTGCAGTCGATGCCGCGCAGATTCGCTCGTTTCTCTCGTTCTTAAGCGAACGCGAGTATTCGAAGGCGACGGCGGCCCGCAAGCTCGCTACGCTGCGGAGCTTCTTTAAGTTCTGCATGCGACGCGGCTACATCCAAAACAGCCCCGTCGAAACCATCAAAACACCTAAGCAAGAAAAGCGTCTGCCGCGCTTCCTGGATATCTCGCAAATCCAGAAGCTGCTGACCACGCCCGACGATACCACGCTGCTCGGCGCTCGCGATCGTGCGATGCTCGAAACGCTGTATTCGACCGGCGTACGCGTTAGCGAATTGGTCGGCCTCAACATCGACGACCTCGACCCGGTGAACGGCCAACTGCGCGTTCGGGGTAAGGGTCGCAAGGAACGCATCACGCCCATCGGTCCGACGGCCGTGACCGCGATCCGACGCTACCTCGACATGCGAAACAAAGACCCGCGCAGCGCCACGTTCGATCCGAACTCGATGTTCGTGAACAAGCACGGCCAGCGCCTCAGCACGCGTAGCGTTCGTCGCAAGCTCGACAAGTACTTGTCGGAAGCCGGCCTCGATCCGTCGATCAGCCCGCACACGTTGCGACACACGTTTGCCACGCACATGCTCAACAACGGTGCCGATCTTCGCAGCGTTCAAGAGTTGCTCGGTCACCAGTCGCTCAGCACCACGCAGGTGTACACGCACGTGACGACGTCGCAGCTCAAGAAGGACTACGACGAAAGCCACCCGCGAGCCTAAGCCTGTACGATTCTTGTCTGTGGCAGTAGCCACGAGCAGAACATCTTTTCGCGACACTCTCAACGCCGCGTTTCGCATCAGCGAGACGCGGCGTTTTTTTATTTGGACATTCGGATTTCCTCCGATTGGCGAAATGGATGGAGATTATTTATTGAAATATCGTGATGTAACGATATAATGATATATATGCCGAGGACGAAATCGCTCAACCTGATCCCGCTCGATGCCTTGGAAGAGGCGGCCGAATGTTTGCGCACGCTTGCCCATCCGCATCGTCTGCGAATGGTGCAAATGCTGCTGCTGCAGGAGCATACGGTCGGGGACTTGGCGACGACTTGCGAAATACAACCACATATGGCGTCGGAGCATCTGCGTCTGATGAAGGATCGCGGTTTGCTGGCCAATCGACGGGAAGGTCGGAATACGTTCTACCGTATCGAAGAGGCTGGGCTAAAAAGCATTATGGCGTGTGTGGAAAAGCGCTTCGGTTAATTGGCGAGTTGCAACCGCCGCAAGGAGCAGTGACATGTCAGTCAAAACCGTAATGCCAAAGTCAGCCTTTGAAGATTTGCAGTCGAACTCGCAGGCATGTCTGGTGGACGTGCGAACGCCGGTGGAGTTTGACGAAATTCACGCCGACGGCGCGCGATTGATTCCGCTCGACCGTATTTCCGTCGACCGGCTAAAGGGTGAAGTGGGGGATATCGCCGGTCGGCGGATCTATTTCATTTGCCGCTCGGGGCAGCGCGCAACGCAGGCGGCCAAGCAACTGACGGAAGCAGGCATTGAAGACGCCCAAGTTATCGTCGGCGGGACGGTCGCGTGGGAACAAGACGGCCTGCCCGTAACGCGCGGCCGCGCCGCCATGTCGCTCGAACGGCAAGTACGTATTGCCGCGGGGTCATTGGTTGTGTTGGGCGTGATTCTGTCGCTAGCGGTGCATCCGTGGCTCATCGGCTTGTCGGCGTTTGTCGGCGCGGGCTTGGTCTTTGCCGGTATTACCGACACGTGCGGGATGGGCATGTTGCTGGCCAAGATGCCGTGGAACCAGCGGCGCGGTACGGGCAACCCACAAGCTTGCAGCGTTTAATCAACGACGCCGTTGCAAGCCGGTAGGCACGCGGATTCAGAAGCGGGTAGCATCGGCAAGTCATTGCCCCGGTCGTTCGTCCGTGTCAACTTGCAAGCATTCGCAAACTTCCCTTATGGTTCACGCCGCGATCGGCTCGTGGCGGCCGATTGATGGTATCGAACCAACAAGGGAAGTCCTCGATTCCATGTCCGGCAAACTGCGAATCAAATTCAGAAAGCAACGCGTCGTTCTCGATGTGGGCCTCGGCACCGTCTTTAAATCGATGCTAGCTGTCGGGTTGATCGTTGCCGCTTTGCTCGTTCCGGTGCCGGGCGTTTCCGAGGGTGAACCCCGAATCGCCTTCGCGCTCTTCGTCGGTGCGGCCGCCCTCTGGATCACCGAACTCATCCCGCCGTTCGCGACTGCGATTCTCGTCATCGTGCTGTCGGTCTATTTGCTCGGCAATCCGACAGACGGCAATCGAGAGGTGGGGTGGGAGACCTACCTCAACCCGGTGGCTAGCCCGGTGTTGGTGTTGTTTTTCGGAGGTTTTTTTCTCGCCTTGGCCGCCAGCAAGCACGGGTTTGATGTCCGGCTGGCGCGAGCCTTCATCACCCCTTTCGGAACGCGCCCTACGATAATGCTGCTCGGGATCATTCTGACGACGGCGTTGTTTTCGATGTTCATGTCGAACACCGCAACAACGGCCATGATGATTGCCATCATTGGGCCGGTGTTTTCCAAGATATCGGATCGACCGCGCACCCGAAAAATGTTTGTGTTGGCTGTGCCCTTCGCCGCAAATTTGGGCGGTATGGGCACCATCATCGGTACCCCCCCCAATGCCGTGGCTGCCAGCGTGCTTAGCAAAATCGAAGGCGGACGCTACGCGATCAGCTTCGTGCACTGGATGTTAGTGGCGGTTCCGGTGGTGCTCGTCATGCTATTCTTGCTGTGGGCTATACTGATTTTGGTTTTCCGTCCGCGGCGCGAACCGCTGGCGTTGGAATTTCCGGGCGTCGTCGAAATCACGCCTGCGCTGGCTGTCGTGGTGGCCGTGTTTGTCCTTACGGTCTCGATGTGGTTGGCCCAACCCCTGCACGGTATCCCGTCGTCCGTCGTCGCCATGCTGCCGATCGCAATCTTTCCGGCACTCGGCATTCTTAATCGTGAAGATTTGAAGCACATCGACTGGGACATCATCATTTTGGTGGCGGGCGGCATGACGTTGGGCGTGGCGATGCGCGAGACGGGGCTCTCAACATCGATGGTAAGTGCCATTCCTTTCGACGCATTACCGCTCGTGGGCTTAATGGTCGCCATCACGCTCGTTTCCATTGTGTTGTCGAACTTCATGAGTAATACGGCGGCCAGTAATATGCTGATACCGATTGTGACATCCATGACGTTCCTTTCGCCAAGACTGGGAGCGTTACTGGTTGCATTTGCTTGCTCGATGGCGATGAGTCTTCCCATTAGCACTCCGCCCAATGCCATTGCGTTTGCCACGCGCGAAGTGTCGACGCGTGATATTGCGCGGTACGGCACGCTGGTTTCCGCCCTCGGCCTTATTTTGTTGCTCATCGCCGTCACGCTGGTCGGCGATCCATTCGCCAACAGCCGCTAGAGGTACCTCATCAAGTCAATTCGTTTGCCCTCTAAAATTGTCGTTAAAGGGGGATACGCGGCCTCGGTCGCCATCGTCCAGAGACCTTAGTCGCCTTAACATGTCGCTGGCGTCCTTAAACGCGGTCCATCGGTGGAATTTTCTCTCGACGACTCGACATGACTATGCACGTGCTTCATCTCGCCGACAGCCATATTGGGGCGGATTTGCCGCGGCGGCGGCGACATGCGCGACCGCGGCGGGGCGACGATTTCATAGCGAGTTACCGTCGTGTATTGCAGTTGGCCTATGAGCAACGAGTTGACGCGGTGGTTCATGCGGGCGATGTGTTTGATTCGCCAAGGCCGACGACCGACGCGGTATGGGCGGCGACTGAACCGTTGCGGGCGTTGGCCGACAACGGCATTCCGGTCGTCGTGATTCCGGGCAATCATGAGCGATCGGTTCTGCCGGAGGCATTGCTGCTGCATCACCCGTTGATTTCCGTTTTGGATCGCCCGCGTACGGTACGGACTGAGACGGACAACGGCGTGTTAGCCGTATCGGGTTTTCCATATCTGCGGCGACCTACTCGTGCAGAATTTGTGAACGCCATCGAAGCGACGGGTTGGCGAGAGCATTCTGCGGACGCGCGCATTTTGGTGACGCATCAAGCATTTGATACAGCCGTTTGCGGACCGCAACATTATCGGTTTCGAAAAGGCGGCGACGATGTGGTGACGCGCGGCGATGTGCCCAGTGCGTTTGACTACGTGGCGGCGGGGCATATTCATCGGCAACAACGGTTAAAACCTTCGAAGCGATTGCGACCGGAAATCGTTTACGCTGGTTCGCCCGATCGCATCACGTATGCCGAGATCGACGAGCCGAAAGGCGCGATGTTGGTTTCGTTCGATGGCGGGCATCCGCAGCATCGTTTTGTCGAGCACGACGTACGGCCGATGTCGATTCATCCGTTGGCCGTAAGCGGTTGGTCGCGCACGCAACTGCTCGAGGCGGTTGAGGCAACGGTACGCGACGTGCCACAAGGGGCAGTCGCGCAGATTCGATTGACTGGCGTGACGGACCCGCAAGCACTCGTGCGATTGAATCTGCCCACGCGAGCCTTTGCATGGCGCGAAGATGTTATCTTTTCTTACACGGTACGTGGCGTTGAGTTAACGAAAGACGAGCAACGCAACGCACAGTCGCCGATTGCGTCGTCAAAGGGTGCCAATGGCACGTCGTCAGCTGTAACGGTTGGCAGCGATAAACTATCGACAACAATCGAGATTGAACGATTGCGTCGCACACCGGAGAAAGACGCAGGTATAGGGCTTCTACTTGCAACGCCCGCGACATCCCGGCGATTGCCGAGCACATGCGGAATCTATCTGTTCTATGACGAGAGCGACCGACTGGTGTATGTGGGTAAGGCGAACAATTTGCGTACCCGCGTGCAGTCGCACTTTCGTGATTCGGCAGGTAATTTCTTCGCACATTGGACGCGCCAGGTCCGGTCGATTCGCGCCATGCAACTGCCGGATGAACAATCGGCGCTCGAGCTCGAATCGCGCATCATTGAAGTCGCACGACCGGCATTTAACATTGCCGGTCGCATTCCCGCCGGCGGCGGAATCACGTAACTTCGAGTTGCCGCCGTCGCGTGGCTGGCAGATTGCAGCATTCCATTTATATTTGCAGGTCTTGAGCGGGCTTGTAGCTCAATTGGTTAGAGCAAGGGACTCATAATCTCTTGGTTCCCGGTTCGAGTCCGGGCAAGCCCATTATCGTCTCCCTTTTTGCTGAGTCTTGCTGCCATCAATCCCCAAATTTGCGTCGTGAACACCGAACAGGCCCGACTCAGGAATAGGTGATTTTAGGGTTTTTGACGGGGCAAGCCATTTGTACTTGAGATAATCATCTCTAAAAAACTAATCGCGAACAATGGTGACGTGTCGGTCTCAGTGCTTCCTATGCAATGGACAGACTAACGCGGCCGAACGGCATCCGATGTGCAAGACCCAATATTCGCAGTCTGCCTGCCCCTACGCGAGATATGCAAGCCTTTAAAAATGATGCAGCGATCGGTTATGCTACGTTTCATTAGTCGGGACGACTCTCCGATCGAGGAGCGGTCGATTGAGCATAATCACTCTTTCGTATAGCCAAGTGGTGAGAAGGAAAGGTCATTTAGTTGTTTATTTTTTCTATTAGCAATCACGAGAATTGGGTCAATACACGCTCAAAAACTCAAGTTTTGCTTTTTGCGATCGCGTTCTTATTTAACGGGTCCTCAAGAGCGAATGCGCAAAACTGTAATAATAACGGTCTCGACGATGCGTGCGATATCTCATGCGGCGTTGTTGGCGGCGAATGCGATCTTCCAGGATGTGGCCTTAGCCAGGACTGTAACGAGAATGGTGTGCCAGATGAATGCGACTTCACGACGGCGTTTCGTGAAAAGTTCGGAGCAAGCGATCCTGGCGCGCAAGCTTATTTTGGTTATAGCGTCGCGGTAGATGGTGACACGGCTGTCGTCGGATCCTGCTGGGATGATGACAACGGGCTTCGAAGCGGTTCGGCTTATATCTTTCAGTTCCGGTTTGGCGAATGGATTGAGACAGCTAAGTTAACGCCCGACGACGCTGCTGCTGATGACTGGTTCGGATACAGCGTTGCAATCGATGGTCGTACGGTCGTGGTCGGGTCGTTCCGAGATAGTGACGCGGGATCACAGAGCGGGTCCGCATACATTTTTCGAGAGCTCGCCGGCACGTGGGAGCAAGTCGTCAAACTGACGGCGAGTGATGCCGCATCTGGCGATCAGTTCGGTTACAGCGTGGCGATCGATTTGCCTCGCGTTGTCGTGGGCGCCAATCGTGTTGACGACGGCGCTGTCGATCAAGGGGCGGCCTACGTCTTTTTCGAACAAGTCGGGAACTGGCTATCGGTGGGTAAACTTACGGCGAACGATGCTGCGCTGTCCGATGACTTTGGAAGCGCCGTGGCGATTAGCGACACTAAGATTGTCGTCGGTGCGGCTCGCCATGATCAGTCAGGAACCGATCGAGGTGCCGTCTATGTATACGGCATTGTTGATTTCGTTTGGCAGCAGATCGGCAAAATAACAGCCAGCGATGCGGCAGACCAGGACCAGTTTGGTTATTCACTTTCGGTTGACGGCGACTGGCTAGCGGTTGGAGCGCCCGGTGTAAGCGGTGCTGCCGGGGCTGCGTATCTGTTCACGCGAACCAACGATATTTGGCTGGAAGATGTGAAACTCACTGCGGACGATGTTGCCGCCGGCGATAACTTCGGTCGAAGCGTGGATATTGACGGGCAGACCGTTTTGGTTGGCTCGTATCTGAATGGTGACGGAGGGCCTGCCAGCGGGGCGGCGTACGCTTTTCGATCGGTGGGTGGAGTGTGGCAGCAGCATGACAAACTCGTGGCCCCCGATGCGGCGATCGGAGATTTTTTCGGGCATAGCGTTTCATTGAGTGGCAATGTCGCGCTAGTCACAGCGTATTGGGATGACGACGGCGGCGTAGACAGCGGTTCGACATATTTCTTTACCCTTGCGTCATGCGACTGCAATGGAAATGGCATTCCAGATGAGTGCGAGGTTGATTGCAATGACAATCTTGTTCCCGATGATTGCGATATCGCCTTAGGGACCAGCGTCGATTGCAATGTGAATGGCGTTCCCGATGAATGCGATATCTCGGATGTGTTGGTTGAAAAGATTCTCGCCTCTGACGGTATCGGCGATGATTGGTTTGGTTTCGACGTTGCAATGAGTGGTAATACGGCTGTCGTCTCAGCAACCGGACGTGATGATGGCGTTATCAACAGCGGTTCGGCATATGTCTACCAGCGCACGAACGGGGTCTGGCGAGAAGTCGCAAAGCTCAGTGCTGACGACGCGGCGACCAACGATCAGTTTGGCAGCGGCCTATCAATTGACGGAAACACCCTTGTCGTCGGTGCTCGTTTTGACGACGACGATGCGAACTCATCGGGATCGGCTTATATCTTTCGCGAGATTGGTGGTGTGTGGCAACAACTCGCGAAGCTTACGGCTAGCGATCCACAACCCGGTGCCCAATTTGGTCATACGACATCGCTCTGGGGCGATACCGTGGCAATCGGAGCGCCGTTTGGAGGCGAGTCGGGGAGCGGCACCGGCGCAGTTTATATCTTTCGCGAAAACATGGGGGGGTGGTCTCAAGTTGCTAAACTCATTGCAAGCGATGCGGTAGCAAACGATGAATTTGGATACGATGTCGCAATGGTGGGAGATACTCTTGTGGTCGGCGCGCGCGGTGACGACCATGAGACGGGGGCGGTATATGTATTCAAAGAGTTAAATGGTAATTGGGGTGAAATTGCGAAGATAACGGCTTCAGACGCCGCAGAAGATGACTTCTTTGGCCAGACCTTAGCATATGACGGTGCGACGCTATGTGTTGGTGCGCCTCGTGCCGATGAAGGAGAACAAGAGAGCGGTGCGGCCTATGTGTTTCGTGAGGTAAACGGAATATGGACGCAACTTGCGGTTCTAAAGAGCGACCAAACGTGGCGCGAAGATTTTTTCGGTACCAGCATAGCGGTCGACGGTAACTTGATTCTTGTCGGGTCTCCACAGGACGACACGACCGGGACCAACAGCGGTTCGGTGACCGCATTTAGAGAAGTGGCTGGTAGGTGGTTGCAACTTTCAAGAATCACTGCGGTTGACGCGGAAGCCGGCGATCAGTTCGGCAGCGGTATTGCTATTAGCGGTAATTGTGCCCTGATTGGAGCAAGAACGGACGACAACCTTGGTTACTCCACCAAAGGGGCTGGATATCTCTTCGAGATTCCAACATCTCTCGATTGCAACGAGAATGGTACGCCGGATGATTGCGAGACAGACTGCAACGCAAACGGCGTCGTGGATGATTGTGAGTTAGAGACGATCCTTACATCCAAGCTACTCGGGCAGGATGTGGCGGCGGGTGATCGATATGGCTGGAGTGTTGCGGTCTATGGCGATACAGCAGTAATCGGTTCATATCAGGATGGTGACGGCGGAGAAAATAGCGGTTCGGCATATGTATTTAGCCAAGTTGCAGGAAACTGGCTGCAGGTGGCGAAGCTTACGGCTAGCGACACCAACAGTTTAAACCGATTCGGATACAGCGTTGCAATTCACGGTGATATCATTGTGGTTGCGAGTAACCCTCCAACTCCCGGCATTGCTTCTCTCTACTTATTTCGAAAGGTCGAATCCGGCTGGCAGGAAATTGCCAAGATAAGCGCCGATGACGGCTCGCGCTTTGGCGAGCGTATCGTATTCGACGGACATACAATCCTCGCCGGAGCGCCAGATAATGCCGGTATGGGAATTGTTAGCGGTGCCGTTTTTGTGTTCCGACAGGTTGAAGATGTATGGCAGCAGGTACAAGTCTTGTATGCCGATGATGCCGCTTCTGGAGATGAGTTCGGTTTTAGCGTCGACCTGTACGGCGACACGGCAATTATTGGCGCCCGTCGCAATGATGAGGTGTTTCCTGAAAGCGGATCGGCATACATCTTTTCGAATGTTGGCGGTGTTTGGCAGCAAACAGCGCACTTAACGTCAGATGATCCCGCTCTCGGAGACAACTTCGGCTTCGAAGTTGCGATCGGCAATGGTGTGGCGGCTGTTGCAAACTCTAAAGGTACTAGCGCTCCCAATTCAGTGATCGTCTTTAAGCAGAGCGAAGGTGTCTGGCAGCAAGTGACTGAATTGGTTGCGAGCGACGCTAGGAATGGGGATAGATTTGGCTACCGCATATCGATTGATAACAACCTAATGTTGGTCGGTTCCCAAAGATCATTCACTGGGGCCGTCAACGCAGGTGCGGCGTATCTCTTCGAATACGAGGGCGGAATTTGGAATCAAATCGCCAGAATCTCGGCGTTCGATGCAGTAGGAAATGATCTCTTTGGATGTAGTGTTTCGCTCGATGGTAACATTGCCGTGATTGGTGCATACATGGGCGACGATGGGGGATTCGAAAGCGGCACCGCCTATGTGTTAGAGCTTTCCGATCTTACAGATTGCAATAACAAC
>JAUIHO010000156.1 GCA_030432035.1 Phycisphaerae bacterium | reverse complement strand
TCCCCGCCGTCCAATTCCAACTCGCGCTCCAGCCGACCATAAACCGCATGTTCGCACACCAACTTATACGTCCCCATCGGCGGTCGCTCGATCGAGAACAAACCGTTGCCGTCGGATAGGGCGTAATACGAATGGTTGAAGACGTGCATCCAGCTTGGCGTTACGGTAACGAAGCCGTCATCAACGGCAATAAACGTACCGGGCAACTGAATAGTGAACGTCGAAGAGATTCCTGCCTGTGGAAATGCTTGATGACGAATCGCTTTGCCATTCTGGTGTATGCGTAGATTCCGATTCATCGCGCCCGCCCGTTGCGTGACACGTATCTGCTGGCCATGAAACACAAGCAGGTGGGGCGTCGAGAATCCGCCGGGAACGATATCGAACGCCACCGGTTTCGAGAGTTCTGATCGCGAGGGCGGCGTGATACTCGTCAACGACACCCAATCCAGATACACCACGGCGTCGTCGATGACTTGAGCGCGTCCTGTGTCGTTACGGCTATCCGTCACTCCGAGGGTGACCGATCCACTCATCACGCGGCGATCGCTTGCAACTTCAACGAGCGCGATTCGACCGCTCGCTTGCTTATCATGGTTCGACGTCGGGGCAGGCAACGGTATCGGGGCCGCGCCCAAAACCGCCGCTCCCGTCTTTACCTGGCTTACCAACAACCCCACCACGCCACACATCAACAGCACCACCAGAAAAACAATAACCGCCATCAACCGGCGTTGACGATCTTCGTATTCGCGGGCCATACTCATGATGTGTCTCTCCAACAAGCTGTGCAGATTGCACCCGGCAACCGAACGGTTCCAATGCTTAGACGCAAATCACAACGCCCGTGTTCCCAAAACTGGTTTTCGCCGCCTCCAATTCGTTGACCCAACGGCCAAATTCCTTATATTTCGGGTAATGTTAGGACTTTTTTGGCACAGGCGGCAGCACGGACGGGGGCCCGCATGATCATTTCCATCGACGGACCGGCCGGATCGGGCAAAAGCACCGCCGCACGCAAGCTGGCGGCCAAGCTCGGCATTCCCTACCTCGATACCGGCGCGATGTATCGCGCCATCGCCTTTGCCGCGACGGAGTCCGGCGTCGATTTTCGCGACCCGGCAGCTATTACCGCCATCGCCAAGCGCTGTGACATCGAACTCGACTGTGGCCCAACGCACACGCGCGTCACGCTCGACGGCCGCGACGTCAGCGAGGCCATTCGCAGCATGGCCGTTAGCCAAGTCACGAGCCACGTCGCCCGCGTGCAAGACGTCCGCGATATGCTCGTCGAAAAGCAGCGGACGATCGGTCGCCGCCTCAAATCGCTCGTCACTGAGGGTCGCGATCAGGGCAGCGTCGTGTTCACCGATGCCGATGTGAAGATCATCCTCGATGCGAGCGTAGATAAACGCGCCAAACGGCGTTTTCAGGAACTCGAAGCCGACGGCGAAGAGGCTTCCATCGAAATCATCATCGAAAACCTGCAAGAGCGCGATGAGACCGACCGCAAACAATGGACGCCGTTGCTCGAATCCGGCGCAGCCGTGCTTATCGATACTACGAACATGTCGATCCACGAAGTCGTCGAACGCCTGCTCAGCGAAGTCCGCAAGCGCGGCCTGATCGAATAACCGCAACCGCTTCATCTCAACAACCCTATGCCGCGTGATATCAGCAAAGCCGACCCGTCCAAGATGCGCTTCGGCTACATGATCTCGTGGTTTGTGATTCATTGGGCGTTTCGACTTTACTTTCGAGGCCGCGTGTTCGGTCGTGAAAATATGCCGAAGACCGGTCCGGCGCTGATGGCATGCAACCATCAAAGTTTCCTAGACCCGGTGATGATAGCGCAGCCGTTTTTCAGAGAGTTCTGGTTTGTCGCGCGCGATTCGCTCTTTCGCAACAAGGTTTTCGGCGGGTACATACGTTGGAATAACGCCTTCCCGATTAAGCGTGGTAAGGGCGATACGACGGCGTTTAAGATGATTATCCGCCTGCTCAAACGGGGCTTCCCCGTTATCATCTTTCCCGAAGGCACGCGCACGCGTGATGGTTCATTGCTACCGATGAACCCCAACAGTTTCGAAGTGGCCAAGCGCGCCAAAGCGCCAATCGTGCCCGTGCTTATCTACGGTGCATACGAAGCCTACCCGCGCGGCGCCGCCATTCCGCGACCACGGCGGATTTCGTTGACGTATTTAAAGCCGTTAAGTGTTGAAGACGTCGCTATGCTAAGCACCGAGCAGATTGCGAAGCACATCGATGTTGCGTTGGCAAAGGCTATGGAAAGCCTAAGCCGAGGCGAGCGGCCGATTTGATTCTGAAGTGGCACGAATATAAGCCCAGTTCGAACATTATTGTTCGCCATCCGCCTCGTGAGCATCCGTCACGCGAATCCCCGTTTCATCCACCGTCGCACCAAAGGCCACACGCGTCATGCCTGGTATTAACTTTTGCATAATCGCATTGTGATACGCCAGCGGCGTCATTCCATTCTTTAGTGAGGCCGCGACCTGCTCGATTTCCGCCGTCAACTCATCCAATGCTGCAACCGACGCCGGAGACGTTTGCGGCGGGACGTAACACCAGTGACCGCTGACCTTTTCGAATCGCGCCCGAAGTAACGGCACGCGCGACGCCACCTGAATCGTGACAGTCGCCGCGTCGCCCTTAAAGTGTTGTGCGAGCACGTCGATATCTTTCGAGAACACGCCGAGGTTGTTCTCGACTTCGCCCAAGTTAAACGCGCGGTGTACGCGTTTGCCGAATCGCTCGGCCGCTGCCGACTGCATTGCCTGATGCGCGTCGATCAAACGATCCGTCGCCCGCAGCATCTGTACCGTCTCAGCTTGGCGATCTGGCACAATCAACTTTTCGATCTGGGCGTAATCGCGCGCGGCGTGTGAGGCGTGCAGGTCTCGCGCAGCATCGACGGGGGACCGCGCCCCATCTTCGGTGGCCGTCTCGGATTCAGCTTGCGCACGTTGCGGTCCACCCGGCCGATCGCAACCGCTTACAGCAACAAAGCCCGCCAGCAAAAAGGTGGACCACGCGACCGCCCACAACCGATTTTTGAAATAGCACTGTTTCATAGCCTCTATATCGACCATCGCGACGGCGCACTGGCACCTACCGCGCGGCCAAACGCTGGCTCTTACGGTAAACTATCGCCACACCATTATGGCCAAGACCACGCTACACATTTTGATTCTCGCGGGCAGCCTCTGGGCGGCGTGGGCCGCATCCAACCCCGTGACCACGCAAAAGGCCGATAGCGAGCGAGCAACGTCGCAGCCGCAGGATTTGCCGATGCGTCCCGTCGAGTTCGGGTCGCAGTTCCGCGGCATGGCGATTCAATTGCACGGCGGCGAGGGGGCCTTCGAGCATTACCGCAAGCTCATTCCTGAAATTGCCGAACTCGGTGCCGATACGGTGTTGTTCGTCGTGCACGGCTGGCAAACCCACGCGGGCAGTCTCGACCTTCACGTCGATTCACAAAAAACGCCCAGCAATGAAGACCTCGGCAAACTACTCGATCTCGCCGGTGTGTATGGCCTGCGCCGCATTGTGATGCCGATTGTCTTACTCAAGTCGCCGCGCCGCGGCGAATGGCGCGGCAAGATCATTCCGCCCGATCACAATTGGAAAGCTTGGTTCGCGCGTTACCAACGATTCGTCCTCCGTTTCGCCCGCGTTGCCGAGAAACACGACGCCGAAATGCTGATCGTTGGTTCGGAACTCATTAAAACCGAGGCTAAGACGGGCCACTGGCGTGAGACAATCGCAGCCGTGCGTGGCACATACGGCGGCCTGCTATGTTATTCCGCCAACTGGGATCACTATCAAACCACCAAAATTCGCTTTTGGGACGAACTCGATTACGTCGGCATGACGAGCTACTACCAACTCGCCGACGGCCCCA
This sequence comes from Phycisphaerae bacterium, assembly GCA_030432035.1. GTDB lineage: Bacteria > Planctomycetota > Phycisphaerae > UBA1845 > UTPLA1 > ECT2AJA-110-A. Next base: position 9,119 of record JAUIHO010000156.1, on the reverse strand, counting down.
GCCCGCGTCTTGCGGAAATCGATGAAAACTGGCAACGCATAAAAAACGAAATCCTCGAGTTTCAACGCGAAGTGAAGAAACCGCTCATTTTCACCGAAGTCGGCTGGTGCAGTCAGGAAGGTGCCGCCAAAGAAGGCTGGAATTACTACGCGACCGACAAAGCGACCAAGGCCGGCCATCAGGAACAGGCGATGCTTTATGAGTCGTTTATGAAGAACTGGACCGAGGAACCGGCAGTCGGCGGCATCATTTGGTGGGAATGGACCACCGCCAAAGGCGGGCCCGACGACATCAGCTACACCCCACGCGGCAAAGTCGCCGAAGCGTTGCTGCGCTTCTGGTTTGCGGACCGACCGCGACCCGATCTATCCGTTTCCGCCCAGCATTCGCGCGACCGGTAGCGAACCGACCGCGACCTGCCTATCATGCCAGCCGATATCACTGAAGAGCTTTTTTGCCGCAATCATTGCCGCAATTTGAAACACCGAACGGGAGAATCTGGTGACGTTGCCATATCACGAGCGAACGCATGACTGCGGTGCCCTGCGCGCCGACGACGTGGGCAAGACCGTGCTGCTGGTGGGGTGGGTACATTCCTACCGCGACCACGGCGGGCTGGTTTTCATCGATCTGCGCGATCGTGGCGGGCTAACCCAGATTCAATTCAATCCCAATACCGACCCGAAGGCGCATGAAGTCGCCCGCACCTTGCGCAGCGAATATGTCATCGCCGTGCGCGGTGAGGTCATCAGCCGTGGCAGTCAGGTCAATCCGAAAATGGCCACGGGCGAAGTTGAGGTAATCGGTCACGATATCGACCTGCTCAACAAAGCCGACACGCCACCGTTCCCAATCGAAGATGAAATCGATACCAACGAAGATTTGCGCTTAAAGCATCGCGTGCTCGACATCCGTCGCAAGCCGGTGACGCAAGCACTGATGCTACGCGACGCGATAACCAAAACCATTCGCAACTATCTCTCTGATAACGGTTTCATCGATATCGAGACGCCGATCCTTAACAAGAGCACGCCCGAAGGTGCGCGCGACTATCTCGTGCCGTCGCGTATCCATCATGGCTCGTTCTATGCCTTGCCGCAGTCGCCGCAGATCTTCAAGCAGTTGCTGATGATTGCGGGCATGGATCGCTACTATCAAGTCGCGCGATGCTTCCGCGATGAAGACCTGCGTGCTGACCGACAACCCGAATTCACGCAGATCGATATCGAGATGGCGTTCGTGCAGCCGGAAAACGTCATGCAGCACACCGAGCGGGCGCTGGCCGCCGTCGCCAAGGTCGCACTCGGGATCGACGTGCCGTTGCCGATGCCGCGCATCAGCTACGCCGAAGCGATGGAGAAATATGGCCGCGACGCGCCCGACATGCGTTACGACATGACGATCAAGGACGTCACGGAGTTGGCCGGTCGCGTTGATTTCAAGGTGTTCCAAGACCCGATCGCCAACGGCGGCAAGGTGCGCTGCATCGTTGTGCCCGATGGCGTAGCCATGACGCGCAAAGAAACCGATGGCATCACCGAAGAGCTCAAGGGCATCGGCGCCGGCGGCTTACCGTTGTTCAAGGTTGCCGAAGAGGGCGGCAAGCGTGTTGCCCAAACTGGTATCGCCAAGTTCATGATGGCCGACGAGGCGTTGTTCAACGAAATTCTAGACAAGATCGAAGCCAAGCCGGGCGACCTCGTAATGTTCGCCGCTGACAACGAAGAAAACGTTTGCAAGTATCTCGGTTGGTTGCGCAGCACCGTCGCAGAACGGCGCGGCATGATTCCGAAAGATACGTGGAAGTTCTGCTGGGTCGTCGATTTCCCGTGCTTCGGCTGGGATGACGAGGCCAAGGCGATCTACCCGATGCACCATCCGTTTACGAGCCCGAAGGATGAAGACCTGCATCTGATGCATCTCGACAGCAAAGAGCCGCCGCCTGTGGAAGACTTGCTGAAGTTGCGTGCGAAAGCGTACGACGTCGTGCTCAACGGTATCGAGTTGGGCGGTGGGTCCATTCGTATCCACCGCGGCGACGTGCAGCGTAAGATTTTCCAATTGCTCGGCCTGAGCGACGAGGAAGCCAAAGAGAAGTTCGACTTCCTGCTCGATGCGTTACGCTTCGGTGCGCCGCCGCACGGCGGCATCGCGCTGGGCCTCGACCGCATCGTGATGTTGATGGGCAAGTTCCCGTCGATTCGCGACGTGATCGCGTTCCCGAAAAACGCTCGCGCCATGTGCCCCATGTCGCTAGCCCCCGGCAAAGTAGCAGATTCGCAATTGCAAGAACTGGGCTTGCGCATCGCATCGGCGAAGGGATAGCGCTTGCGAATGATCGAGCGCGAAAAAACGCGTGCGGAAGATCAAGCGTCCTAGCGAACAGCCGAAATCATAAAAAACGAAACAAAAGCCCAAGCGTGGCCACGCTTGGGTTTTTGCGATTTTCGCGAACAAATAATCGAAGTGCGAAATATCGAAAGGCGAAATCAAGCCCCCATTCTCTGAATCAAATCGATCACGCGTTCTATTCGAAATCAAAATGCGTTCGAATTCATTTCGCGCAAAGCCTTCGCTCCGCATTTTCAATTAAATCAACGAATTCCCCTGCGCTTTCCGCTCTGCGCAGCGCATCGAGCAACTCCGCATTGAGCAGCAGCTTGGATAGCCGCCCTAGAAACAACAAATGCTGTTCCGGTTCCGGACAACAGACGAGGAAAAACAAATCGCTCATGCCGCCGCCGCGCTCGCCGAAATAAATCCCCTGCGCCGTGCGACAGGCTGCCAGAATCGGCCCTTCGGAATACTGCGGTCGCGCCGGGTGGGGCACGGCAATGCCGGCTTCCAGCGCCGTCGACACTTGCTCCTCGCGCTCCGTCAAACTTTCCAACAACACCGCCGGGTCGATATACGGATCGACCGCTGCCGCCAAATCCGACAACGTTCGCAACACGGACGACTTGGTCTTCGCCGTCGCATCAAGCGTAACACCCGCGTCCTTTAACACGCCCGACAAAATCGTCGTGTCCGATTCGGCTGGATGTCGATCGCGCCCGCGATGATCGTCCAAGCCCTGCAGATTCTCTTGCAGCCAATTCCAGACTTCGCCCGTGCGAAACTGCCACTGACCGCGCACCTTCTGGCCCGGCAACATGTCGCGCTCGGCCATGCGAATGACCTCGTTCTGCGACAAGTGCAGCGTGCGGGCGAGTTCTTTGACTGTCATCGTGCGCGCGGCCATCGGCAGCAAACTCCCGGGCGAAAATTCCGAAGCAATGGGGCAGTCGCCCTCAGCGTTCGGCAGTGGCAGCAATTGCGCCACTTAACTATTTAATCGGAGGATTCTAACCGGCTCGCGACCACGCGCCGCTCATTTTCTTCGAGAACGACCCGTACCTCGGCGTTTCCGTCCAGCAAATCGGCCAACAAACCGCCCACGCACTCGGCCCGCCAACCATCGGTAAAGGTTGTGTCGTCTTCGGCGTCGTCGGGCCGCGTACGGGTCCGTACGAGATTTCGCAGCGTCTGCTTCTTGCTCAGCAGACCGTAGGACATCTCATTTTGCAGGGACCAGTCTTTTAAGACAGCCGTCAATAAATCGATCAGGGCGTCTTCTTCCGGCAGGTCTTCACGGGAAGGCAACTCGGGCCACTCGGCTTCCGGAATCTTTAGTGCTTCCTCGACGACCTTCGCGACGCGGGCTACGGCGGCATTGGAAATGTTGAGCCCGCGAATCGACCGTAGTTTGCCGGGATCGGTCCAGCCGCGCCGGGCCAATTCCACAACGATGTGGTCCTTGATAACGGTTCGCACCGGCCGGTTATATTCGATCGCCAACGATTCGCGTTCGTCGAGAATCGCATAAGCAATCGCCAATTCATGCCGCGACAGCGAACCGGCCCCCTTCAAGCGACGCAGCTTTTGTTCCTGATCCTGCGTCGGCTCACTCGCCACGCACATCGCGTCACATTCCGCTCGCAGCCAATCCGTGCGGCCCAGCTTGTCCGTCTTTCGGATCAGCTTGTCGCGAATTCGCTTGAGGTGAACCACGTCTTCGGCGGCGTATTGAATCTGATCCTTGCCCAACGGTCGCTGACGCCAATCGCTCAGCGTTTGCGATTTGTGCATTCGCTTGTTGAGTGTCATCCGCACGAGGCGACTGAGACTGACGGGATACCCCACGCCGACAAACCCCGCGGCAAGCTGCGTGTCGATGACATTGCGCGGCGGCTTATCGAGCTCGTGCCAGGACTGCGCCACATCTTCCGGACCGGCGTGCACGATCTTTTCGATCGACTCGTCGGCCAGCAATTCCCAAATCGGCGTCACGTCATACTTCGACAGCGGATCGATCAGATACACATCGTCGGTCAACGCCACCTGAATCAGGCAGACCTCGGGCCGAAATTGATCTTCACCAACAAATTCGGTATCGAACGCGAACCAGCCTGTTTCGCGAATGTCCGCGCACAGCGCTTCCAGTTCGGAGGCGTTGCCGATCAGAATAGGATCGAGTTTGACGGGTTTCTTCTTGCTCACGCGCGCTCGGTGTTTCTCATTTCATCGGCAGGCTAATGATCATGAGGTGGGTCCGCAAGCCAATATGGGCCTGGCTTGCTTAGCATCTCAACCATCAACGTTCATCTACATTCGATCATCGAACAACACTCGCGATCCAAAGTATTGGCCGTTCAGCACATAGCCCCCGGCCAATGGCCGGGGCTTAGTCCACGGCGACCATGCCGCTTCCTTCGCAACCCGCGACCAAATTCACGAAACGCCGGAGTTTAGCCGCCACCCGCGCCCTCGCCAAATCACGCGCAGCCCGCGCCTCGGTTATCATGCCGAGCATGAAAGCCGTTCTCCTCCATTCCGGCGGGCTCGACTCGTCCGTCTTGCTGTATCACCTTCGCGACGAAGGTCACGACGTCGCCGCACTTAGCGTTCGCTACGGTCAGCGTCACCATCGCGAAATCGACGCCGCCGCTGCGATCTGCGTGCGTGCTGGCGTCGAACATCGCGTCGCCGATCTGGCAGGCCTGCGCGAACTACTCGCCGGCAGCGCGCTAACCGACGACGCTGTCGCCGTGCCGACGGGCGACTACGGCGTCGACAACATGAAGCAAACCGTCGTGCCCAATCGCAACATGGTGCTGCTCTCGGTGGCGGGGGCCTGGGCCGTCAGCCTGAAAGCCGATGCCGTCGCCTACGCCGCTCATGGCGGCGATCACGAAATTTATCCCGACTGCCGCCCCGCATTCGCCGACGCGATGGCCACGGCACTATCTCTTTGCGATTGGCACGCCCCGAAGCTGCTGCGACCGTTCGTCAACATGACGAAGGCAGACATCGTTCGCCGCGGTGCGGAGTTAAACGTGCCGTTTGAATTGACGTGGTCCTGCTATCAAGGCGGCGAACATCACTGCGGCGACTGCCCAACCTGCCGCGAACGGAAGAAAGCATTCGCCGACGCGGATGTCAACGACCCGACTATTTATGATAAACAGGCTGAATCGTCGAACGAAATAGGTCTGCAAAACAAAGATGGCTAGTACTCGATCTTCTTGCGCAGCAAGAATGCGCTGTGGGACCGGTTTGTAACCGGTGTTTCGCGTAGTGAATACATAATCAGCCAGAAGACTAAACAAGCAGCAAAACCAATAATTCACTCAATTGGTTATCTCAAATACCGCTCGCACTTTCTCAACATCCTCCTCCCGCCATATCACCACTCGCAATTCAATCGAATCCATAAACGCCCGCTTATCAAACTGCTCAATACCGAGCCTCAAACCTCTCGCAAACTCCTCGACTTTCAATGGTCCATATCCCGTCGCCAAGGCAGTCATCGCTATGGACCGCGCCTCCGACTCCATCGCCGCAGCCAATACATTGCCCACCGTGTCCGCGATCAGCGTTTCGCTCGATTCATAAAACGCGTTAATACTCACCGCATGCAGCAAGTACTTGCACGCCAACGGTCCTGGGCTCGTGATGACCACCGTCGCCGGATCGACATGATGTTTGCGACCGATCCGCTGCAAATGGGCTTGCAACTCACGCTGCACGTCATGCCCGCCGCGCATCAAAATCGCGCCGTTCACACCGCCGGACATCAACAGGCTCGGGTTCGCCGTGCTGACGATCACATCCGCAACTTCGTCGAGCAAATCGCCATGTTTCACGATGATGTTGGGCATTTGATCACCTTACGCGTCGCAACCGGTCCTCATATGCCCGCCGCCAAGCAAAAGAGCCACTCTTTATAAACCCTATATCCCGCTCAATCGCAGTTATCAAATCCCCATTTCAGGTTTAGAATAGCGGGTTTGAACCATGGTGACCCCGATGAGCGACCTCAAACATCTCGGCCAGACCTCCAACCAGCCTGTGGACCGCGTCGATCTGATCGACTGGACCGGCGGCCCGATCCACGTGCGCCTCGAATGCGCCGAGTTCAGCGCTCATTGCCCGGTCACAGGCCAGCCCGATTACGGCCAGCTAACCATCGAGTACGTGCCCGCCGCCCATTTGGCCGAAACCAAATCGGTGAAGCTCTATCTCTGGCGTTTTCGCGAGCAAAAGGCCTTTAACGAGCAACTCGTCGATCAAATCGCGCGCGAACTCTTCGAACAACTCAACCCGGTTTGGCTGCGCGTGGCAGGGGCCTTCAACGCGCGCGGCGGCATTCAAGTCAACGCTACGGCGGAGCGCGGCGATAGCACGCGGCGACCGGCATGACCACAGCCGTCCGCCGTCTCCAATTCTGTGCGGGTCATCGCGTTTGGAAGCACGAACACAAGTGCGCCAACCTGCACGGCCATAACTACGTCGCGTTTGTACATGCCGAAGCGGAACACCTCGACGACCTTGGCCGTGTAATCGATTTCAGCGTACTCAAAGAGCGCATCGGCGGTTGGATCGAGCAATACTGGGATCATGGTTTCATCTGTCATCGCGAAGACGCCGAAGCACTGCGTGCGATGGAAGCGATTCCAAACCAAAAGACGTTCGTGATGGATGCCAATCCGACGGCGGAAAACATGGCCGACTACCTTTTGCGCGTCGTCGGTCCGGAACAACTCGCCGACACCGGCGTACGGTTGGTGCGCGTGGTCCTTTGGGAAACGGAAAATTGCTACGCAGAGGTCACGTTGTGAAGACCTACCGCGTCAATGAGATTTTCTATTCATTGCAAGGCGAAGGTGTGCGCACGGGCACGCCAAATGTGTTCCTTCGCTTCACCGGCTGCAATTTGACGTGCATGAAAGAGACGCACGGCTTCGATTGCGACACCGAATTCGCCAGCGGCCGCGATCTCACGCTCGACGAAATCGTCGCAGCCTTAGCCGAATGTTTAGACGACGCCGCTGCATCCCAACGCGACGACGTGAGCGCATGCCGCGACGACGCGAATGCTGCCCGTAGGGTCCGCTGTGCGGACCAAAAGGCTCCCTCTCCTTCGCAGGGAGAGGGTTGGGGTGAGGGTCCCAACGCCGCGCGCGATCCGGTCCGCAATGCGGACCATCTGCCTCGATCTACGGCGCAAAACAAAGCCGACCAAAACGGAAACGTGAACGGTCGACGTGACCATTCCAACCCCGCCCGCGATTCGGTCGCCAACACCGACGGTACGAACTGGATCATTCTCACCGGCGGCGAACCCGCGTTACAGATCGACGACGATCTCATCACCGCCCTTCACGACGCTGGTTACAAACTCGCCATCGAAACCAACGGCAGCATCGCGCTGCCCGACGGTATCGATTGGATTACCGTCAGCCCCAAAGTCGCCGAACACGCCATCCGCCAACGCACGGCCGACGAGGTCAAATACGTCCGCGGCTACGGTCAGGCAATCCCGAAGACGGTTGTCGAAGCCAAACACAAGCTGATCTCACCCGCTTTCGACGGCAACGTGTTACGAGAAAAAACGCTTGCATGGTGCGAGCAACTCGTTCGCGACAACCCGGAGTGGCAATTGTCGATGCAGATGCACAAAGTGTGGGGCGTACGATAGGTCGCCGAGATGGAGCCACAAAGGCAATGGCAGGTACCCAATTGGCGACTATCGCGTGCGTATCTGCTGCGGCAATCTCGCCAACGCGGGGGATGACTACGGACTCGACGCAGGGCCGCGACCCGCGGGCGAGCGCGACCACGATCGCATCATCATCTGGCCCGGTGATGCAATTGAAACAACTGTCTTAAAGCAGTCGGCGGGGTTCGCCTTCTAAACAACCGTGTGTTGCGTTGCACCGCGTGCTGCTTCGGGGGCGCCATTCCGGAATGAAACACCTTTAGCCCGAGAGGCAAAGCTGTATGGGCTTGAAGCCATCCGCTTCTATCGACAATTCAAAATTGCCATTCCGCTCGTCTCGCACGCGCCCGCGCTACGCAACCTGCGCCACCGCCACGCGATACGCGCTTGCAATATCTTCCGGCCCGCCGATGGTCACCTTCAAGTCTTTCAACAAGCCGTCGCTGATGGAATAAATCCAACCGTGCACGGCCAGTTCCTGCTTCGATTCCCACGCGCTTTGCACGACCGTCGAATGACACACGTTGAGCGCTTGCTCGACGACGTTCAGCTCGCAGAGCCGGTCGAACCGTTCGCCGTCGTCGAGAATATCCTGCAAATCGCTGTCGTGCTTTTGGCGCACGTCGCGAATGTGACGCAGCCAACCGTCGATCAGGCCGACGTGATGATTCTCCGACGCCGCCTTGACCCCGCCGCAGCCGTAATGGCCGCACACGATGATGTGCTTAACCTTGAGCTGGCTCACGGCGTATTCGATCACGCTCTGACAGTTGAAGTCGCTATGCACGACGACGTTCGCAATGTTGCGATGCACAAACACATCGCCGGGTTTGAGGCCGATGATCTGATTGGCCGGCACGCGGCTATCGGCACAGCCGATCCACAGAATCTCGGGCTTTTGCCCCTTCGCCAGATCCGCAAAGAAGCTCGGGTCTTCCTTGAGAACGCTCGCCGCCCATTCACGATTTTTTTCAAAGAGTTCGGGAAGTAACCGCATGATGTCGCCCGCCGTTGTTTTTGGTAGTTGCGTCGCAGACAAGTAAAAACGTTCGACACACTATACCGGCGAAAGGGGGCT
>JAUIHO010000155.1 GCA_030432035.1 Phycisphaerae bacterium | reverse complement strand
CATCGCCGACACCTCGCGCCACGGCATGATCCGGTCTCCTAAAAGGAAAAAACACAGATCATCTCACAACGCTGAAGTGTTACCCATGTCCCCAAACAAGCGCCACCCATGTCCCCGGTCTATACACAAGGGAGGGGAAATTATTTGTTAGGCGCTAGGTGCTAGGTGCTAAATACTAGCTGCAACCGGCTCTTCCCTGCTGATTTATTCTTACCGGCGTATTTCTATTGTCTTTTTCTCGCGACGTATATCAAATTGCGGCGACTGAGTTGTTCTACGTTGCGATTCTCGAAGCCGGATAGTGTTGGCGGATTTGTTTTGAGCGCGTCGAGCGAGCGGTCGTCGAGTTTGAACTTCACATCGACGATCTCCAAACCCGCTTCGTCGAATAGTTCTCGATAATCGTCATCGAACAAGAGATTCTGATACGTATAGCGATTTCGATAATAACGTTCGATATCGCGCTGCGTGAGATTGAGGAATCGTACCGGCGACTGGGTCTTGTCGGCGTGTGCGAAATGGTCGGTCGGGTCGGCGTAATGAACGGCGAGACCGTTGGGTTTGAGGACGCGGCGGGCTTCGACGAGTATCGCAAGCAAATCTTCGCGGGGGATATGTTCGAAGGTGTTGGTCGAACAGTGGATGTCAATGGAATCGGCGGCCAAGCCTGAGTTTCTGGCGTCGCCTGGTGCGATGTATTCGATATTGAAGAACTGAAAATCGTCTAGTTCATAATCAGGAATGATATCCAAGACGTATTCATCACGGTTTTTCGAATCCACTCCGACCATTCGACGGTAAAGAGTTTTACTGTCAACCAAATCCGCCCAGATTCCTTGATTGCCCGAATCGGTCGTGATGCACAACATTACTGCTTTTAAGCTCTCGTGAAAAACGTACTTATTTAAATCGAAGGTGGACACCTTCTTTGCGCCACACAGGTAAAAGCCAAACGCCATCGCCGGCACCCAGCCGGTGCCTAACTCCATGACGTGTGCGCCTTCTAGTTGCACACCGTGCTCAACGGCCAACCGTGCGAGTTCTGCCTGGCGCTTCAACTTGCGGCGGATGTATTTCGGGTCTCGAAAGCGACCGAATTGACGCTGCAACGCTACGTAAACGCGATGACCGCCGGGCATAGCTGCTAGCGCTCGCAATAGATTGGCGCGCACCTTCCAGTTCATATCGCGATTATGTTGAAATTTAAGGCGGCGGCTACTGACCGAGGAAGCGGAAGGTCAGATCCTGCCAGTCCGGCGCGGCCACCATTCGCAACACGCCCTGATTAAGCGGCTCGCGCAGGTCGCTGCCTTTGGGAAGCGCAATCGCATAGCCTGCCGGTTGGAAATCGCCCGACAACACGCGCAACGACAAGTCGAGTTCGTTGTTCACGAGGTAACGCAAGATCGGTGCGTCGTACACCACGGCGTCGACCTTTTCGGCGGCGAGCGCTTCTAACGCGGCCGTTGGGGAATCGAAGCTGCGCATGCGCATGCGGATGCGATTGTCTTTCAGATACGTCGCGCCAGTCGAGTCTTTCACGGTTGCGACGGTGCGACCGGGCAAATCTTCAGGGCCGTTAATGCTCGATTCGAGTTGCGAGACGGTTAGCGCCGAAGCAATCGCAGCAGTAAAACTGGAGATCACGATGATGCTGGCGAACATCCATACGAGGCCGATCAGGCGACCGGCAAGCGTGATCGGTGCTTTGTCGCCATACCCCACGGTCGTCATGGTCACGGCCGACCACCAAAAGCCAGAGCCCAGCCCTTTCGCAACGCCGCCGCCGAACATCTCTTTATTGCGTTTGCGTTCGACGACCCAGACCAAAACGCCGACGACGAGTAGCAACACACCGAGCGCAGCAACCGCCTGCGCGAAGCGGAGCGTGAATAAGCGACCGAGAAAGGCGCTAAACCCCGCCGGTTCGGCAGAGACGGCGATGCCTAGCCCGCCGTTGAAGTAGGGATGGGTGAAGTCAATTTGCTCTTCGCGCTCTGCCGTCATCGTCAACGCCGCGGCGGCTGCATCGTACGTGCCATCCTGCAGCCCCTCGCTCATCTCGGCAATGCCGGATTCGCTTAGTTCGTATTCGAAGTTCAATTCTTTCGCCAAATCTGCCCACAATTGAATCGTGATGCCGGACCAACTACCGTCGTCGGCTTTGATGGCGAAAGGTGGGACGTGGCGAGTGGCGACGACTAGCGGCTGCACCGCCGGATCGCGGTCGTTTGTCTTCGTGCCCGAGGTTTGCGCTTCGAGTTGGGCAATCGCACTCAAGAGAGAAATACCCGCTAGCAGAAGTATGATTGGTCGTACTCTCGGTTTCCGAAAACGAGAAAATTGAATTAGCATGTCGTACTCCATTCGTTAAAACTATCGTTACGGGGATGTTACCATAAATTCTACAGCGCGATTGGAGCGTTGCAGTCGTTAAGCGTCGCCAACAGATTACGATTAACTCCTTGTGAACGATGACCCGCGCCCAACTCGGCTTTGTCTGCACTGCGGCTACGATCTGCGCGTAACGACGGCGCCACGTTGCCCCGAATGCGGTAGCCATTTCGACAGCCCCGCGCCATCGAAAGTGGGCGAGGAAATTGGGCGCAACTTCGCAATCATCATCGCCGTCCTTATCAATTCGATAGTTGTGGAAGATGGCAACAAAGACGAACTTGCGATTTTCATCGGCGTGCAATACGTGTTTGCGATGGGATTCTCCGTACTTTGGGCGATCATGCGCGAAGCGCATTGGATTGAAACCAGAAGCGGAATCATATCAGCCTTGATGCTCATTCCAGCGCTTAAACCCATTGCTGCCGGACTCGATGCGCCGTGGAACTGGGTGGCCTGGCTTCAATTTACCATTGTGCTTGCATACGTCGCCTTTATGGCAGCGAGACACACGTCGCGAAGCAACTTCGGTCATTTGCTTTACTTCGGCGCTGTCATCTGCGGTGGTATGGCGACGCTCGTCTTCGTCTCAACGCTACCCGGCATCATTGGCAACTTCGGATATTCGAATGACATCATCATCATGAACGAATCAGTGCCGGCAACCCCAGAGACTCTGATACAAGTAGCGCGCTTTAGTCTATTCGTTCTGGTAGCTTCAATCCTAATGTTTTTGTGGGGTACTCGTCTGCGGAAACCACCAATCGTGCGGGACGCGGATGCACCAAGCATAGATTCAGGAACAAACACGGATGAAAACTCCGCAGAAATCCCTCCAGACCGATGATGGATGAGAATAACCAGTTGGAATCGTGTCGGGTGTCATTCTAAAATCCCCGAAAGTTTGTGCAGAATGAAACTCCGTTTTCGAGAGGTTCGAACGCTTATGAATAATTTGATACATCACCGGGTGTCGAGGCGAGCATTCATTGGTACGTCTTTCATCGTCTTCTTTGCATCATTATCCGTGACGTACGCCCAGGACCGCATGGTCCCCGTCAACGACGGCATCGGCACGATATCGACGAGCCAGGCCGCCCGCGTAACGCCGGTCGTGCGCGTTTTTCGCGAAGCCAGCCCCGCTGTGGTGAACCTATCTACCACGCAGGTCGTTACCGTGCGCCGCCGCGCTGGCTTCGGTAGCTTGTTTGATGAAATCTTCGACATGCCGACGGCACCGCAACAGTATCGTACGCACAGCGTGGGCTCTGGCTTTTTGATCCATAGCGACGGCTACATCGTGACCAACGCGCATGTGGTCGACCGAGCAACGGAAGTAAAGGCAACATTTGCCGACGGCACCGAACTCGATGCGGAAGAAGTCGCGATTGATCGACGCCGCGACTTGGCCGTGCTCAAAGTAAACGCCAATCGACCGTTGCCGCATTTGAAGCTGGGCCGCAGCGACGACCTCATGCAAGGCGAACCCGTGATCGTGATCGGTAACCCGCTGGGATATCAACATACTGTGACAACGGGCGTGGTGAGTGCTGTCGATCGCGAGTTGGCCTTCGACGCCGATCACGTTTATCGCGGATTGATTCAAAGCGACGCGTCGATTAACCCCGGCAATTCGGGCGGGCCGATGTTGAATATTCTCGGCGAGTTGATCGGCATCAACACGGCAATTCGCGGCGATGCGCAGAACATCGGCTTTGCGATTCCCGTCAATCAATTGCGCGAACTGTTGCCGCAGATGCTCGACATCGAGCGCGTGCGGCGCGTCGATTTCGGCTTGCACTTTGACGGTCAGGTGCGTGGCGCGTTGAACGAAGGCGTGCGTGTGTTGCGCGTGGATAACGGCACGCCGGCGGCGAAGGCGGGCGTTCAAACGGGCGATCTGATTACCGCTATCGACAATCAACCGACGCCTAACTTCGTGGAAGCGTTTAGCCTGCTGGCACGCACGCCGCCGGGGCAATCCCTGAAATTAGACATTCGTCGCGAATCGGGCGACAAGGTGAGCGTCGAGGTGCCGCTGCGCGAAATCCCCGTCGGCGATGCGGTGGCGCAGATGGAACGCTTCTTCGGCATGACGGTTCGGCCCATGAATAAAGGCGATTTGCAACGACTTGGCGTGCAACGGTCGATCGGATTGATCGTCGATGGCGTCAAGAATGGCAGCGAGGCCGATCGTGAGCGACTTGTCGTGGGCGACGTCATCACGCAGTTCGGCGGCTGGGGCGTGACCGATCTGGAAGGGTTGAGCCATCTGATCGATCAGGTCGATCCGGGCGACATTATTCCCGTTCAAATCTTACGCGTGAGTCGCAATCGGCTGGTGCGATTCGAGTTGGGCCTGCGGGCACAGTGAGCGGACCACGCGTCATCATCGCGCCGGATAGTTTCAAGGGTGCCGTCAGCGCGATCGAAGCTGCGGAGGCATTGTCTACTGGACTGCGCGCCGCCCTGCCTGATGCCGAGTTGATTTCGTTACCCATGGCCGATGGCGGCGAAGGCACGCGCGCGATCATCGTCGAGAAAAGCGAAGGCTTGTTGCGGACGGTCCGCGCGACCGACCCGCTGGGGCGCCACCTTGATGTGACGGTCGGATTAATCGATGACGCGACGACGGCTGTGATCGAATTGGCGGAGGTCTCGGGCTATCAGTTGTTGAGCGACGACGAGCGCGATCCGTTGCGCGCGACCACATTCGGGCTCGGCCAAGTAATGCGCACGGCGCTCGATGCCGGCGTTGAGAAAATCATGCTGTGCCTCGGCGGGAGTGCCACGGTCGACGGCGGCGCAGGCATGATGCAGGCGCTGGGATTGCAGTTGATCGATTGCAAGGGAAACGCTCTGCCGAATGGTGCGGGCGGCGGGCAACTCATCGATGTCGAGCGTTTGCAATGGCACGACCCGCCGGAAGCGTTGGCAACGACACCGATTGAAATACTCTGCGATGTGCTAAACGTGGCAACGGGCCCGCAAGGGGCGGCACGCGTGTTCGGACCGCAAAAAGGTGCGGACGCGCAGGCCGTCGAACGACTCGAAAAAGGCCTGCAACATTGGGTGGCCAAGCTGGAGCATCTAACGGGGCTGGCCGTGGTGCATCAGCCCGGTACCGGCGCGGCGGGCGGTGTCGCCCTACCCTTGTTGTCGTTTTGCAATGCGGAGTTGGTGCCGGGTGTGGATGTCGTCGCGCGCTTGGTGGGCTTGAACGAGCATGCGACGGACGCTGATCTAATCATCACGGGTGAAGGTCGACTCGATGGGCAATCGATGATGGGCAAGGTCGTCGGCGCCGTCGCACGCGCGGCGCAGGCGGCGCATGTGCCATGCGTGGCCGTCGTGGGTCAGCTCGGCGAAGGGCATGAAGCGGCAGCGACGTTGTTGGATCGAGTGTTTGCGTTGGAGTGTGAATTAAGCAAGACGGCGGAGCATTTGACGGCCGTGGGTAGTAACGTCGCACACCAATGTCTTTGACGTCAAATTATGAAAACCCAAGTAATCCGTCGTGAGACTCATCCTACATAGATCAAATTGACGACAACACTGACGAGACGGGTTCATCTACAGATTGACCACATTCCGTGCAGACGCCGGATTGATTTCCTGTCAGGTCGTAACCGCAATGATAGCAATGGCCGTGAAGAAGCCTATTACCCATTTGCCGAATTGAGAGATAACGAACAACACATGCGATCAAGCTGATCAGCACGCCATGGAAGAGGCCGTTTATCTGATGGAATTCGACGACGAAAGGTCGACGCTTCCAACCAATATTAATTATTCCAGCACTGGGATTTGAAATTTCGTAATAGGTATCGTCGAACGATTCGGTCGTTTTCACATCAGCTTGGTCAGCCTTTTCAAGCAACGCTGCAATTACATCATCCAGCCGCTTCCAACTCAGATATGAGTCAAGCAATAAACCGCCAGTCACGAGCGCGCCGCTCAGTAGAAGCATTGCTACCCAGAAAAAAACACCCGACATACGGTTGCGAAGCCGTCCGGATCGCAAGCCAAAAACGCACGACACAATCAAGGCCAATGTGGCGGCAATGATCTCCCAAGTCCACAAGCTACTCATGTAAACTCATTCATCTCACGCTTCAGAATACAAACCCCGTCGGTTCTGTTTTTACATTCATGCGGCCAGAGGCCGCAGCTCTGAACGTTGCGCGCAGAATCGAAAATCGTGAGCGCATAAGCGTTACTTGCGATGGGGTCTTTTGCAATTCCTCAATTCTCAATTTCCTCAAGAATCGTGCGCGACTTCATTCTCAACGAAGTCCATATGATCGATCTCGATCTTGATTTTGTCGCCGGGATTGAGGAACTTGCCGAGCTCCGCGCCGCAGCCGGTGCCGACCGTGCCGCTACCGAGGATATCGCCGGGGTAAAACCAGCGGCTGGTGCTGGCGAAGGCGACCATGGCTTCAAAGCGATGTTGCACGCCGCCGTACTTGCCGTCGGTCCATTGCTCGCCGTTGACGTACGCGCGCATGCCGCACTCGTCGAGGTTGGGAATCTCATCTTTGGTGACGAGATACTTGCCCATCACGTTGCCGAAATCTTTGCCCGGTGCCGGGCCCATGTTGACGGGCATCACGCGGGTTTGCCGCTCGCGGCTGGATAGGTCGTTGAGCACCGTGTAACCGACGATGGCGTCGGCGGCTTGTTCGGGCGTGGCGTTGCGGATGGGCTTACCGATGATGCAGGCCATCTCGCATTCGTAGTCGATCTTGCCTTCGCCCTTGGGAAAGAACACCTTCATGCCGTCGCCGGAAAAGGCCGTCGCGTTGGAGTTGTAATAGCACGGCATCTCGTACCATTCGGGCACGATGAAATCGAGACCGCGCTTCTTGCGCATGGTCATCACGTGCTGTTCGAACGCGTAAAAGTCGAGATACTGCGAAGGTCGCAACACGCAAGGGCCGAAGAAGACGCTCTCCGGATCGACGCCGCCTTCGTTGGTCATGCCCGCCAATTCTTTGCGAAACGCCTCCCATTCGGGCAGGCCCGCAATCGCGGCGGTATGCACACCCAGATACTGCGGATCATGCAAATCGTGATGGTGGGCAGCCTTCTCGGTGATGTCGACGATCTGACCGTCGATCAGAATACCGATGCGCCCTTCGACGGGCATGCGTCGTTGCAAATCGCGTGCGCGGGTTTCGGCGGACTCGTAGAAGTAGCAAAGTTTCATGGGACGGGCTCCCTATTGGTCGTGTTCGAATCAAGGTCATTCTGTAGGTCGGGTCATCGACCCGACGGTTTGGCGGCAAGGGTAAATTCGATGCGGTAATGCGGCAAGGAGTGTTGATTCCCGGCATATCAATCGCCCCGCGAAGCACCGACCCCTCAGCTTCCTCAATAGTGCGGTTCTGTTGATGATTCCGCACTACTACCTAGCCAACTCGGGGCTGTGGCTGATGCGCTACGTCGAAGCAGGCGCAAAAAATGAACTTCATTGTTGGTAACGGAAGACAAACCCGGCGATCTATTCCTTGTTCCGCTTTTGCCGCGCCTTTAGCAGGCGGGCCGTCGTTTGTTGATCGGGCTTGCTGTCCGTCGATTGCTCCGGAATCTGTGCGGGTTTTGTGCTGCCCGATGGTCGATTCAAATTATCGCCCTGCTCCGGTAGCGCTGATGTAGAACTAGGTGGTGCCTCGTTCAATTCGTGCTTCGCTGCCGGCGCGGGTTTCGGAACGTTCGATGGCTTGGGCGGTAACGGTACGCTGCTTTCAGCCGAAGGCATTTCTTTACGCGTTGCCCGCTCCGAGCGTAACGATTGCAACGTCGCCACGCTACGCTCACCGCTGCCCGGCGCGCTGTACGACGCAACAACAGTTCGGAATCGTGTAAACGTACGCATTGGGGTCAACACGACGCGCCGTACGGCAACGTCGAACAGGAACAGACCCAACGAAATCCATAGCACCGTCTCCCACATTGGGCGCTGAAACAGTGGTGCCAGTTGCGACGGCGCACGGAATACCGACGCCGCATCCTGCATGGTCAATACACGGCCACCGGTGCGAGCCGCCATTTGCTGCAATAATGCAAGATTGACGTCTCGCTTGCGATACTCCGCAGAGTAGCTCACCACTTCCCCAGAGCGAAGGACGCCCGTGCGCATACTCTCGTCTTGCCCAACGCTATAGGGAATGCTAAGGAGATAGGTGCCGGCGACCTTCGGACTAAACGTACCTTCGAACTGCCCACTTTCCTTACGAACCAATTCAATCGGTTGCATATTGCCATCCGGGCCGACGATACGCGGTGAGAACGCCAGCGAATTCTGTTGATCGAGCGTCAATTGATCGGCATTGATAATCACGCGACCGACGCCGTTCTCGACGATGGTCTCTAACGACAGGTCTGCGGGGTTGCCGTCGCGACAGGCATAGCGAACGACCTGTCCCCAAAGTTTGGCGAAGCCCGGCCATGCGACCCAATCCTTGCCCCATCGCGGCCAGAGACCAGTTGTACACGCGACCACCCGACCGAGTCCGTTTTGCCAATAGGCGAGCACCGGCTGAGCGCCGTCACCCGCCACGCGCACCAGCGAGACCTCCGCCCCCGGCTTGGCGTTTGTCACAACACATCCACCCAGTGGCGGTATCGAACTTTGCGTAAAACCGCGCATGACTTCATCGCTTAACGTCGGTCGCAATTGCGGAAGAAACGTTCCCTCGTGTAAGGCCGCATTGGTAATACGCACCGTCTCGCGAATGAAAATGCGCGGTAGTTGATTGCCATCCCTCACTGCGTACGACTTTCCGTCGCTGAGCTGCGCAATGCGCGCCATCAATCGGCGATCGGCATCGGGGCCGACGGCCACGCCCGAAATCGTGATCTTTGCATCCCGACAGCGTCGAGCCAGCAAGTCGAAATCGCCCGGTATTGACTGACCGTCGGTAAGCACAATCATATGTTTGATCGACGCCCGCGCGTGAAGCAGTGCCTTAAATGCCTCCTTCATCGCCGGGTACATCATGGTGCCACCACCGGCCCCAAGCCCATTAATCTTTCTCTGAATGCTCGATTTGTTGTCCGCCGTCTGAAGTCGAACAATCCAATCGGGCTGGCTATCAAAGGCCAACACGCCGACCTGATCGAGACGACTCATCAACTGTGCCGACGCCCATGCGGCTTGGCGCGCCATGCTCAGTTTCTCACCCGCCATCGATCCCGATCGATCGATGACGAGCACCACGGCAACATCCAACATGCCGAGTTTGTCGCGTTTGGTTTCGACGGGAAGGATCTTTTCGAACGCCGTGCCGCCGTAACCACCAACGCTAAAGGATTGATCTCCGCCGACGACGATCAATCCGCCACCAAAGTCCTGCACGTAACGCCGAATCGCTTCGTGAATGGTCGTGGGCAAATCGGAAGCTGAAACGTTGGAAAGTACCAACGCGGAGTATGGCGCCCATTCGGCCGGGTCCGACGGCATCTGATAGGCGCGAACCTGATCGACGGTGCAATCGGACGCCGACATCGCGTCGGCCAGCAACTGCGCGCTTGCCCGATTGACGTCGCCGTCGCCGAAATCGTCGGGCGTGACGAGGAGAATTCGTCGCTTTCCGCCTACGAGTGTCACGGCGCGACCTTCGTTGTTCTGCGAAATTGCATCACTCGCCCCGTCGAGCGGTTGCACCAACGCGCGAAATCGATAAGCGCCTTGCTGCTCGACACGGTACGGCAACGTGAATCGCTGCAGCCCGGGTCGCAAGCGCGTACGAAATGCCACTTCGGCGGACGTCGGGTCGAGATCGATGATGTCGTCGTTGCGATACAAAATGATATTGGCGGTCGTATCCCGATCGGATCGGACAACCAACTGCACATCGACGGCGTCGTTCACACCTGCAGTCGACGGCGCATTGAGTTGTTCTACGATGACTTCTGCCGATTCGGGGCTCTTAATCGGCAACACATCGATCGGTACACCGAGACCTTCGTAAAACTGTATTTCCGCCTGACAGTCCCCTATGGTTTCATTGCCGTCGGTGATCAACACCATGCGGTTGGTTGTATTCGTGGGCGCCATCGCGATGCCCAGACGCAAAGCCGAAGCGATGTTGGTTTGATCGGTACCGTCAACATCAGCCAAGGGCTTTGGAGTTTTGCGGTTTAGTGGAAGCTGCTCGACGTGGCTATTCTCTGCGAAGCCGATGATGGCCAATTTATCTTTTGTCGGGCGCATCGACTGAGCGGCGATGTCGATGAATTGACGAACGTCGGAATGTTGGGCGTTATCGATACTTGCGGATCGATCGATCGCACAAATCACCGTTTGTTCGTTGGTTTGATTGACCCAAAGGGGTTCACAAAGGGCGAGGGCTAACAACGTGAGTAACGCACAGCGCGTCGCAACCGCCAACCGATGCCGCCACGGTTCCAATCCGCCGAGCGAATAAAACCCCATCCAGACGACCAATGGGCATAAGACGATCGGAACGATCACGATGGCCGGGTTTGATAATTTAAGAAAAGCAAACATCGATTCATGCTACTCCCGTAAAATTCGGCAAGCGAGAAACGGAGCCCTGACCGTTATTATATCTCAAACGGAAATTGGAATCGCCATCAACGCGGAATTCTGTGCGGCGTTGACAGTCGCATAGGAACAATGTCAGCCTGCGTAATGATGATTTTCGCTTCCTGACGAGCGCGGCTCTGACTTGCACTCACTCACCTTAGCCAACCCTCATACGCTTCGTGGTCTTTCATATCTTCAAACAGCCACGCCATACGATCGACGAACCATATCTTGCAAACAATCGCCGCGTGGAAGCCGAGAAAGGCCGCCCAGAAATTTGCGACGACGAAACCGTAGATCGCGGCGATGAGAAAGATCGCGGATAGCGCCGTTAACACCTGCGCGGCGACGGCATGATGTCGCGGGATCGGCACCGACTTGCGGTTGATGAATACGCGCTCGCCCATCACGCCTTTACTCGCCCAGTTATTGGTGCTCTTGGGCACGGGAAAAATGCGCGGGTTCAACCATGTAAACAGTGCGACGACCGCGCATGGCACCAACGCCCACCAGCCGATCCACACGTAACTCCAAACGGCGAGAAACAGAAACGGCGTGATCGCGACGCGCGTCCACACGCTCCACGGATTGGCGTGGCGTTGCCAGACGGCGTCGTCCATGGCCATCAGTTTTTCGGCGGCTTTGTCCCATCGCATGTCCGCATTTGAACCGCAAAGGCCCCATATTTCGAGGCCTCGTGCGCACGCTGGCCCGCCGTCTGCATATGCCCTACCCTGCCGCTTAACAAAGGCTTTAGGTCGCGCGGCCTGACGCCGACGAACGATGACGAGCGGCTTCGCGCTCCATCACACCGCACGAATTTCCGGGGGGAAGAGTAGCAATGTCCGAAATCGAAACACTTCAGCGTCGCATCAACAAACTCGAACGCCGCATGGCCGTCAGCTATACCGTCGCCGGATTCATCGCCGCCGGTGGGCTGCTATCCATCACGATGGGCATGGCCAACGCCAATCTCGTCGGCGAGAACATCACGGCCAATCGCATCGGCTTGGTCGATAAGTTCGGCAACGAAGTGATGACGCTGGGCACCACCAACGACGGTCGCGCCGGCATCTGGCTGAAGCGCGGCAGCACGTCGAACCCGTTGATGGTGCAGCAAGCCGACAACACGGGGCAGATGTGGGCGAGCCAGTTCACGGTCGAGGCGGACTATCAGCGCGACATCGCCGTGCTCGGTCGCTCCAGCCAAGGCGCGGCAGGGATGTGGCTCAAACGCGGAAGCAGCTCGCGCAATGTTTTGCTACAGCAAAACGACAACACCGCACACTTCTGGGGCAAGAACTTTTTCGTCAACGACGGTAACCGTGGGTTGGCGACGTTTGGAACCAGCACCGCCGGCAAGGGTGGTTTGTGGTTGCAGCGACCGGAAGGTTCGACGTGGGCGCTTTCGATTCGACATTGATCTGTGGGATGATTGCGTTTGATTCGGGTGGATAAGAATCCGCCCTTTTTTTCGCGCGATTCAATTTAGTTTTCGATAGCGGGGACGTTAGCCACCGGCCATTGGCCGGTGGCTAAGTGTCGTGGTTGCGAAGTGTTGCGTCGTGTCGTGTCGGCTAAGTATCGCGCTGTAGTGGCGAGGTGTCGTAGTGGCTAAGCGTCGCGCCGCATCAAGCAATCGTCGCCCTCTAGTCCGCACCGACCGTCGCTACTTCCGCTTCAACCTCCACCGGACGCGTTTGCAGGTCGACCATGTATCGATAGCGACCGCTGCTGGCCATCAGTTCTTCGTGTGTGCCCTGCTCAGCGATGCCGCCGTTTTCGATCACCACGATATGGTCTGCCGATGCAATCGTGCTTAGGCGGTGAGCAATCACGAAACTCGTTCGGCCTTGCATGAGCGTGTGCAGACTGTGCTGGATCGTTCGCTCGCTTTCGGAGTCAAGATTGCTCGTGGCTTCGTCGAGGATGAGCACTTTCGGATCGGCCAATATCGCACGCGCGATGGTTAGCCGCTGACGTTGGCCACCGCTGAGCCGCACACCGCGCTCACCGATCAGCGTGTCGTAACCGTGATCGAGATCTTTGATAAAATCGTGTGCATTTGCCAACTTCGCGGCGGCTTCGATGGCTTCGGGTGACGCGTCGCGCCGACCGTAGCCGATGTTTTCGCCGATGGTGCCATCGAATAAAAACGTGTCCTGCTCGACAATGCCTAGTAACCGA
>JAUIHO010000154.1 GCA_030432035.1 Phycisphaerae bacterium | reverse complement strand
GGCATCGTCGAGTTCGTTTGATTTCCTGCAAATGCTTCCAAGTGAAGAGATGGCATCCAACGTCGCCTCGTGATGGTCGCCGAGATTGGCTTCGGCAAGCGATAACGCGGATTCAAGCGTCAACATGGGATCGTCGATCTTGCGCGCCGGTCGGTCGTCACGCAACCGGTTCGTTACGTCAACGCGCACGCGATCGATCACTTCGCGACCGTACTTCGCGACGACGTGGAGCAAGTCGTAAGCGATGTGCGCCTGCGGACAGTTGGCTTTGACTTCTTCTTCGTAAGCAGTGCTCATATCCATTGACACGGCCTCGATGCGCCGACAACCGGCCTCGCCCAATAGTTCGAAAAATGGGCGAATATCCTCGCGTTTACGGCCCAATCCGATCCATAGCACGTGTTTGGTCGTCGGGTCGATCACGACCGTCGCGTAGTGATGTCCTTTGCGAATGGCGAACTCGTCCATCCCCAACTTCAAGCTACGCTGTATGGGTGATGGATTTTGACCTCTACGGTTCTCGCAAAAAACTCTTATGGGACACCCATGAAAAGGTGGCACATTGTTTGAGCGCGCGTCTCGAAGAAAGCATTTTGCTTGATAGGGTGACCTGAATTGAAGTTGGTTTGCAAATCGAGAGGAAAATCGATGCTCGAAGATAACTTTGATAATGTAGCGGTCAAAGATTCAATCAGGCTCCGCGCAGATTTAGTGGCGGAATTTGCATTGAGGGTATTATGGATCGATCGTGATGGCTACGATTCTGCTGACGAGATGCTGGACAGCGAGTTAGTGCTGATTGAGAAAAAACAATTGGAAGTACTTATTGAGCGAGCGGTTACTATCTATGTGGTTTACCACAAAGTCAGCTAAGCAGTGGCCCGGCTCGGATAGGGCAGAAATCGTCGAAGGGCGCGGTCGATTTGCGCTCGATGGAACTTGTGCCAGACGTGCCGCCACGTAGTCGACGATTGATCATTAAAACACCGCACCGACATCGGAGCACGACGCCAGAAGCAGATTCGAACACGATGCAATCCGTTCTCGAGCAGGTCACCACAAAGGACGCCCGTAACTGCCTTCGAAAATGCGGGTTCACGCTACGCGTCGAGTATGATTGCTTTAAAATGGGAATTTGGGTAGGTAGTTGACACCACTCAACGAAAATTTTGTAGCTATTAAAAAACGGAGAGGGGGGGATTCGAACCCCCGGTACGGGTTTGACCCCGTACGACGGTTTAGCAAACCGTTGCTTTCAGCCACTCAGCCACCTCTCCATAAATCGGGCCTTTAAATAGTAATCGAATCGGAGATGATCGCACAATGGTCAAATGTGGTCAAGTCTCTTGAAAGCGGCGTGGCGAGGCAATCAACCACTCAGTTTCTCCTTTAGGGTCGTTAGCCGCGATAGAAAACAAGGCAGGTCAGCCTGTACACTCCGTCGCCGGGAACGGGGGGGCGCTCGCCCTGAGGTTGCGATTCGATGGCGACAATTTTGCCGTCGCGACCAGGCCCGAGCATCCAATGTTTACCGCTGTCCGGGGTGAATTTGTAGATGGAGTTTGGTTGGCAGATCGGTACATGTTTCGCCGTTGCAGGGGGCAAAGCATTCTTGGACCAAGAGCAGATTTCACTTCGTCGTACGTAGCAGTTGTCTTTTTTAGCCCCGGAAGGGCGCAGGTTGAGAGCCTTGGATGGAGCGGCGATAGCCGCGCAATCCATGGTCCTTAACGTTATCGCAATCGACTACTCCGGATAGCGCTCTGACCGCTAACGCGGTCTGCGCTCCATCTGGGGCTGTCAACCTACAGCCCAGTCGGGCTTTTGGTTTCAAGAATCTAAGTGCGATCAGCTTCTCTTACCGCTACTCCCAAATGAAAACTACTCAAAGATTCACGGGCCTACGCCACTACTTCGTTTGCTTCACCTGAACGCCCTTCGACGGGTTGTCGTAAAGCTGGTCGATCACGAATTCGTTACCTGCCTGGATTTGCATGTTGTCCGTCTGGCAATTCATCCAATAGTTGGTCGATTGACCGACGTCCAACTGCTGCTGCGCCATGCCCGACTGTGGGGGGCGGCCGAAGTCGGCCTTTGCCAGCAGCGTTGCTTCAGGGTTGCGATAAAACGCGAATTCTCCCGCCGGGTTGCGCGCGATGGCCGTCGCGCCGCCTGCGATGCCGTCGGCGATAAACACGCCGCGCAAATCCGTCGCGCCGGTGCGGAACTGGTTCATCCGCGTGCCGATCACCTTCACGTGCACGTCGCGGCGACCTTCGCGCGAAATGGCATCGACGACGCTAATGCGGGCGCGGCCCTGATCGGCGTCTTCGGTGACTTCCAGCGACAGCGGCGTCACCAACACGAGCCCGCTCGCAACGCGATCTTCACCGCGACAGATGACCAGATAGGCGCCGTCGAGTTCGGATGGCGATCGATTGGCTTCGGCGTGCATATCGAGCGCGATCGTGACGGACTGATCGAGGTATGCGTTGGAGTCTTCGAGTTCGATCGTGCGTTCCAACATGGGTTTCACGCCGGCCAAGTTGACACCCGCGATGTTGTTAAGATTCTTCTCGGCCAAGGCCAGCTTCATCAGATCGACGCGATAGACCTGCAAAACGACTTCCCCGATGTTGCGGAAATCGACGCGTGCAAATGGCGATGCGTGCTTCTTGGCGACCTGCGCCGCGCCTTGCATGCCCGCCGTCTTGAGCGCTTTGCTCCAGTCGTCGGCTTCGTAGTAACCATCGGGCGTGGGGTGGAAGATGGTGACTTCGGGCAGACTCACGAAACGCTGATCGAACAAGCGCACGGCTTCGGCGGCATCGCTGAACTGATCTTTCACTAACTGGTAGTATTCGGCCGCCTTGGCAAAATCGAGTTGGGCGTGATAGATCTGTCCGGCAATGTACAGCGCCAACCACTTATTGGGGCTGGGTCGCTCGATGCCTTGTTCATCGGTCCATGTTGCGTTGGATACCTGCTTGGCCAACGCCAACGCGTCGTCGAAGCTGCCCATGCGGAAGTGCGACAGGGCCTGCAGATACACGAAGCGATCGTGCCACTTGCTCTGCGGGAAGCGACGTATGCAATCGGCCGTCAATGCCAGCACGCGTTCGTCTTTTTCCAATTCGTACCACGCGTTGCACAGCGAGTAAGACGCTTCATCGGCCACAGGGCTTTCGGGATACAACGCCAGATAGGTTTCGAGCATGTCGATCGTATCGAGCATCAGTCCGATGCGCGAGGGCGGTCGTTTCGCATCGCGCGCGGCACGCAACCCGCCGGCTTCGGGGGCTTTGGCGTATAGCGATTGCGACAGGGCGTAATACACGTTCACCGCCTGCGGCGTATCGGGATAGATTCGCCAGAGCGACGCCACAAAATCGATACTATCGAGGAAGCGCCCCTCGTTCTTTAGCGTCGCACCGATTTGCGCATCGCGCGCGAATGAGCTATCCGCGATCGCGCGATACACGAGATACGCGCGTTCGTGTTGGTGGGTGTTCGCGTATGCCCGGGCCACGCGCTGCGTTTCTTCGAAGGAAAGCACCTCTTCGGGGAAGCGTTCTTTCAGGATTTCGAAGTTATCGACGATCGCGCCGTCCGCATCGGTCTGCAACGCGCACGTCAGCAACATGCGCACCGTTTTCTTGTAGTAATCATCGCGAATGACCCAATCGCCAGTCGTTAGCGCCGTCAGATGGTCGGCGGCCGTCGCAAATTGGCCGTCGTCGAAGTTGAGGCGGCCGAGGTGATAAAGTTGATCGGGTGAGAGGCGATATTCGTCTGTCGATTGCTTATCGCGCGGTAGTACGGTTAATACGCGATCCGCATCGTTCACATGGAAGCGCTCGGGTTCGTACACGCTGCGCACCAGCGTCGGCGGCAGGCGATACTCGCCCGGCGTTACGGCAACCACCGAATAGGACACGGTTCCAAGGTTCCAGCGACTGCCGTAATAGAGTGTGATCATGTTGTCGCGCACGTCGTGATCGAAGAAGTTACCCTTCAACGTGTTCGGCAACAGGCGGAAGCCCGACGGAATACGCTCCTGCACGACCAGATAATCGAGCCGTTCTTCCTCCGTCGACCTGCGATTTTTGCGACTGATGTAGACCTCCATATCGACGGTGTCTCCGACGGTGACGTGCCGCGCTTCGTTTCGGAAAAACGCTTCGCGCGGCCATTCGCTCGCCACATCCCAACTCGGTTTCACGGCGCGGCCCTTATACATCGGGGGCGACGGCGCGAGGTGGCGCGGCTTGGCCCACGCGATCGGATGGCGGATCGACTTGGGATGGGGGAATTCGTTGGTGAAGCCCGAGACGGTCACCGCATAACTGAAACTGCCGCGACCATCGAAATCGAACTCGATGCGTTGGGCTTGGTTGGCAACGATCGCATCCGATGGCACGTCGATAAACTGCGTACCATCGCGTTCGGAAACGATTTCGCGCAGTTGCTTGCCGTTGACCGTCACCGTGAGTTTGTAATCGGCGCGTTCGCGTTCGCCGTCGGCGTAATAAGTGGCGAGGGCGGCGAGCACGGCACCGCGCGCCTTGTGCGGTCGCCACCCTTCGGCGCGGGCACTGGTTTCGAGATAGGCAACCATTTCGGCAACGCCATCGGCTGCGGGGTCGGCTTGCAACTGCGCCAACAGCGTGAGCGCCGTGACTTCGAGCGGGCTTTGCATCCACGCCGAGTTATCGTCGGTCGTGATGAGGCGACAGGTACGGTTATTGACTTGCTCGTCGCGCGTGCGGCGGCGCAGATCTTCGAGCACTTCGAGCGCCATTTGCTTGCGTTCGATTTGCAGGAACGTCAGCGCCAATTGCGCGAGCCCCGCACTGTTGAGCGACGCGCGATTGCGGAACAGGCGATTGGCGTGGCCGAAATCGGCCTCGTCGATCCAACTGAGCCCATGCAGCAATGCCGCCCGCAGTTCGGTATCGCCGGGTTTGGCATCGGCGTATTGCTTTTTCAACCAAGCCGTGAGTTTGTTACGCGCACCTTCGGCGACGGGGTAACCGTCGCGCTGAGCTTTGCCCAGTGCCCATGCGGCGTGGGCCGTGGTCCAAACATCGGCGTCGCGGGCTTGGCCCGCCCACGACCAGGCACCGTCGTCGTCTTGCACAGAAAGCAGCTGCGCGACGAGGCCGTTGACGCGCTCGTCGAGTTGCATGGCGGCGTTGCCCTCGGCGTCGGGGCCGGTGCGGTCTTTGACGTAACCGGCGGCGTAGAGCGCGGCCAGCAGCGACGAGGCCGTGTCTGCATGGGTGCGCGGCGGCGCGATACGCCAGGATTGATACGAGCCTTCAATGCCGCACCAGCGCGGGCCGGTCCACAGCGCTTCTTCAACGAGCCAGCGGCGAATATCGGCACCGATGGAAATCGACATTTGTATATCGTGTAGGTTCGCACCGGCCGGTAGGTTCATCTCAATCACCTGCCGATCGGAGGCCACACCGGCTCGATGGGTTTCGACGCGCATGCCCCAGGGTTCGACGGTGATCGTGCGCCGCGCGACGTCCACCTGCGGTCTGTCCCGCGCCGTGCGAGATGGCGGCTTAACGGCTCGACATGCGAGTTTCATGGTCGTGGTACTTACGAGGACCGGCTCGAATTGAACCATCTGCACGCCTGAGCCATCGAATTTGACTGAGGCGTTTTGCGTTTGAGCGTCGCCATTGCCGTTATCGATAGTGAGTTGCAGGCTCACGTCGCCTTCAAAGTTTTTAAGGCAATGCACCTGAGCGGCGGGCGTAAACGAATCACCTTCGACGAGTGCCTCGGGCGTTAGTAGTTCGACAAAGAAATCGTGACGGCTCACGACGGTCGCCGTTGCTTCACCGCAACGCGTCGCGGGCGTCACGCCGCGCGCCGTGAGCTTCCACGTGGTGCTGCTGTCGGGCACGACGATTTCGACGGTCGCCTTGCCCGCGTCGTCGGTATGAATACGCGGATTCCAATAGGCAACTTCGGGGAAGTAGCTGCGCGGGGGGGCTGTTGCGACGAGGCTTGCCAAAATGGCGTCGTAACCGCGCATGGCTTTCTTGTCGTTTTGGGCAAAGGCGAGGTTGTTGATGGCGGCGACCTGACGACCGGCAATGGTGTGGTCGAGACCGACGGCGGCGAGGGCCGATACATCGGCAAGTTGCGCACCGAGAACGACATCGTCGAGATAGAACGCGGCACCTCCGGCTCCGCCAGCGCCGCCTCCATCGATGAATGTTCCACCACCCAAACCACCCTTGAAATCTTTATCATTCCGGCCCAATTGTCGTAACGTTCTCGCCAATGCTTTCGGCGCGATGTTCCCGTCGAGGTCTAGTTGCCGATAGGACGTCCCGAGCCGTTCGTCGTCAGAATCGAACGATGCAGAAGAATCGACAGTGTAGGCGTATGCTTCCTCCACCATTTCAGCCGCCGGTGCGGGTTGTGCAATACCACGACGCGAGCGTGTTCGTCCCATTTCCTCACGCAGCGCCACAATGCGATCGCGCAGCTCATCTTCACGATCCGCCTCAGCCAACCGTTCGGCTTCTTCCAAAATCTCCGTCACCATCCCGTGCGTTTCAGCGCGGTAGGCGAACGTGCAACTGCTAGCCGTGCGCGACGACGTTACGCGGCGGGCACCGTACTCGAAGTACGTTGTGATCGGCGGCGTCTCGTCTGCAAAGCGATTGAGTAGCGCCGTATCGACCATCGTGAGTTCGACTTCGGCGGCGACGGGCTTGCCCAAGTGGTCCGTCACTTCGATATCGACGGTCATATCCTCGCGCGGGCGATACGTGTCTTTCGACGGTTTAATCGCGACGGTTAGCTGCCGCTCGACGGTGAAGTCGCGGCGGGCTTGAAACAGCCTACCCGTCGTCATCACGGCGGCGGAAAGTTCAAAGTTCGGAAAGTGCGGGTGATCGACGGAGATATCGACGGCATTATGCCCCGGCTCTACGCGTACCAGCCGATGGTCGAAGAAACCGTCGCCTTCAAACGTGATCAACGCCAACGGTGCCTTGTCGTTCTTGCCGGCTTCTTTCGATAAATCGATGCGCGAGTGAATGTCCAATGCCAACGTTTCGCCGACCTTGAAATGCTGGCGATCTGTAAACATCCGCAAGCGCGTACGGTCGTCGCTATCGGAAACCGTCAGGGTTGTTTCGGCAGTGACCGTATTGCCATTGCGATCGGTGCCTTCGGCGCGAATGACGTAGCGACCGCCCTTGTTGAGCGTGAGCGCGACGCGCGCGGTGCCGTCCGTGTGGCTGGTGGTTACGGTTTCGGAAACGATGTTGCTCTCGGTCCATTGACCGTTAGCGCGGGTGCGCAAAAGGGCGGTGATCGTCATCTCGCGCGCGACGGGCTTGTCTTTCAAATCGCGCGTAATGAGTTTGATCTCAACGGGTTCTTCGGCCAACACCAAATCGCGCGGCGTCGATACAGCCGCCGTGTAGGCACGAACCGCAACAAACACGGCGTCCTCCGCAGCGAGGCCCATATCCGCCTGTCGCGCCGTTAGAAAGATGTGGCCTTCCTCCGGCAGCGGGGCGGTGTCAAATTCAATCGGCACGCGACCATCCTTGTCGGTGATGCCCACGCGCGTGATTTGTTCGCCATCGGGCGAATGAATCGTGTATTCGATCTGCTGATCGCGCACCGGCTCGCCGTAGTTGTATTTCGCGACGACGGCACCGGTAAGTTGTGTGCCGCGCATGATGATGCGCTCGTCGATATCGAAACTCAGAAACGCCTTGGGCAGTTGATACGTTTGTACCGTGAACGCGCCATTAAACGTTGGGCCGTCCGGTCGGCTCGCGACGATTTTGTATTGGCCCACGGGGCCATCCGCGGCGACGTTAAAGCTGCTGGCAAACGTGCCGAATTCGGAGAGCAGCAGTTTGTCCGTCCGTAGCACGCGGCCCTTGGCATCGAGAATGTCGAGCGTCCAACGCAATCGTGGGTCTTCGGGTTGCTCCGGCAGGGCGTATTGACCATCTGCAGTTTCGCGCAGCACGCCGCGAATGTTGACCAAATCGCCGGGCTGATACGCGGGGCGATCGGTGGTGATGTAACCGCGCGGCTTGAGGCCGCCGCTGAACGACAGGCCGTTTAGTTTTAGGCCATCACCCGCGACATGACCGTCAGCGACTGCCAGCACCAACGCGTTACTGGCATCTTCAATCGCTTGGTCGTTCGATTGCCAGATGCCGTCGTTGCCGGTTTGTGCTTCGAGGATGGCCTTGCTGCCATTGGAGATAATCAGGTTGACGTTTTCGGCCGGTTCGCGGGTACGCATGTTTTGCGCGAAGACGAGCAGTTGCTCGCGCGTGGCGCGTACAAGGATGTCGATATCGCTACGCACGACGAGCGTGGTCGCTTCGAGTTTGGTGTTTGGCTTACCGTCGTCGTCTTTGAGTTCGCTGGCTTCGTTGCTGATGTTGACGGCGAAGACGCCCGGGCCGTCGACGGGGACCGGTAAGTCGAGCGCGATCGGCTTGAAACGCGCGTAGTCTTTAATGTCGTGGACGAATTGTTCGTCGGGGTCGATCAGCAACAGGTCGAGATCGTCGACGCCGCCGAGCATGTGGCGCTTACGGAAGTAGTCTTCCATATCGATGCGATAGATTTTGACCGTCAGCTTATCGACGTTGCGGATGTCGGTTTTGATTTGCACCTCTTCGTTGGTGCGGAAGACACGCTCAGTGCGAATGCTCAACCGCACGCTTTTCATTTCACCAAGGCGCGCCTGCGCTTGCGGTTGGTGCTCCGACCAGTTGAGTTTTTGATAGGCCTTTACCGCAGATTCGAGGTCGCCGACTTTTTCTTCTAACGTGAGCGCGATGCGATATTGGGCGTGGCCCGCTTCAGTCGTGTTCGGAAACTTGTTGACGAGCTTTTGCCATTCGTCGATTGGCGCTTGCCAGTTGGGCTCGTTGCCTGCCTCGGCGCGTTCGCTTTGTTCGTTAAACGCCATCTGCCCGAATTGAAACAAGATGTGCCGCACGCGGTCGTCGAGCGGATACTTCTGCATAAACGTTCGCCATGCCGTGCGGGCGTCGTCGTAACGATCTTCTTTCTGCGCAACGGTGCCGATGCGATATTCTGCGTCGATGATCGAGCGCTGCGCGGACGACCAATTTGCACCATTCGGAAACTTGGCGACGTATTCATTCCACGTGCCGATGGCGTCGGCGAATTTGTTTTGACCGGCGAGAATGCTGCCGATGTTGTACAGCGCCTGTTGCGACAGCTCTGCGTAGCGTTCTCGTGTTTCGTCGGTTTGCAGGCGGCTCGAATCGAAGGCGATGAGTTTTCGATAGGCCGCGATGGCTTCGTCGCCGCGACCGCGATGTTCGTTTGCGGCGGCTAAGTGGAAGCTCGCTTCGATGGCCGGTTTGGTGAGCGGGAAGCGTTCGATGAGCTCTTCGAGAATCTTGCGCCCTGCCGTCAGGTCGTTGGCGTTTTCGGGCGTGGGGTAGCCGTAGGTGCGGGCCAACAGTTGCATCGCTCTTGGCAGGATCGTTGCGGCGTTGGGTTTTTCGTTACCGTCGGCGAGTTCGATGAGGTCTTGCAACACGCGACGGGCATCTTGCAGACGCGCGCGATTGAGATACGCCTCACCCAAACCGAGACGTGCTTCGAGAATGTGTTCGCCCGGTGCCGTGCCGAGCGCCGGCAGGGCGGTCGCTGCGTTGGTGTGCAGCAGGTAACGCCGATAGGTCGTGTCGTAGCGACGCAGGTAGTCGTCAAACGCGGCGATGGCGCCGTCGTTGTCGTTGGCGGCAAGTTTGCACGAACCGATCGTGTGCCGCAGTGATTCTGCCAGTTGCGCCGACGGTTCGAGTTGCAACGCCAGCTCGTAGAATTTGGCGGCTTTGCGAAAGTTCGGTTCTTCCAGCGTGCGCGTGGGTTTGAAGTAGTCGTCGGCGAAGTCGATGTATCGCTTGGCCAACTCGTCTTTGCGCGCCGTGCCGATCAGCGCTTCGATTTTGCCGGCGTATATGCCTGCCGCTTTGTCAAACTGCCGCTGGGCGACGTACGCATCGGCCTTGCGCATGCGTGCTTTCTCGCTCCACGCGCCGTCGGCATCGGCAGACAACAATGCATCGAAACAGGCAATCGCGTCGTCATAGCGCTCCGCATAGAAGTGTGCCAGCCCACGCCGGTATTCCAACGCGCTGCGCTCGCCGTCGCTCAAGGTGGAATCGAGCAACGCCTTGGCAATCGTGTTAATCGCCCGGTCGTAGTCGCGTATGCGCATGCTGCGGTCGATCGACTGCAACGCGGCAGATGCGTTTGCATCGTTCGGTGCCGCAAACGCGACCGTGGTCGGATTCAGCAACAGGTTGGCATTGATCAGAATGGCGATGAGAAGGGTGGGCAGGCGCATGAGGATCTCCGTTACGCATGTCAGTCCCGGCGCACAGCACGGCGCGCCGGGCGCACAAAATTGACACGTCGACAGGTGGCGAACGATCTTCAAATCAGATCGAACCGAACATCAAATGTAACGAGCGAGCCGGCGATTTGGTTCCGCACCATTTTGTAACCGTTTATCGGTGGAAAGTCGCTGAAAAAATCCGGGCATTGTGCAGCGGTGAGAATCGCGGTCCCCGAGCCCCCGCTTTTCAGTGTTGGCTTGCCGTTTCAATCGGAAAAACGCACGATTTAGCAGCCCAACGAGCGGTAACCAAACCGTTTTGCCACGAAACGGCGCGACCCCGCTAGGCTTCCGTAACAGTCGTTAAGCATGGTCACACGCACGTAACACGCGAACGAACGCGAGGCTAACGTTGAGTAAACAAGCACATGCAGGCAGGTCGTATCTCATCATCGGGGCCGGTGGCGGAATCGGTGGCGCAGTGGCACGCCAACTGGCGGCGGCCGATGCGCAACTCGTCTTGATGGGGCGCACCCGGGATTCGCTGACGCATTTAAGCGGTGAGATCGGCGGCGAAGTGGTAACGGGCGACGCGGCCCAGTTCGACGACGTCGAAAGCGCGATGAAGTGCTGCGTCGATGTCCATGGCAAAATCGATGGCGTGCTGAATGGGGCGGGGTCCATTTTGTTGAAGCCGGCGCATCTGACCACCATGGACGAGTTACATTCGGTGATCGCGCAAAATATCGTCACGGCGTTTTCGGTGGTGCGGGCGGCGGCCAAGCACATGAAAAAGAACGGCGGTAGCGTGGTATTGATGAGTTCCGCCGCGGCGCAGATCGGTCTTGCCAATCACGAAGCCATCGCGGCTGCCAAGGCAGGCGTCGAGGGGCTAACGCGTTCGGCCGCTGCCACGTATGCCGCCCAGGATTTACGCGTCAACGCCATTGCGCCGGGTTTGGTCGACACACCAATGGCGAAGAAGATTACCGGCAATGAAATGGCGCTGAAGGCATCGACGGCGATGCATCCATTGGGACGCGTGGGTAAGCCCGAAGATTTGGCCGATGCGATCTGCTGGCTCTTGGGCGCGAATAGCAGTTGGGTGACCGGGCAGGTGATCGGGGTCGATGGTGGCTTGGCACAACTCAAAACGCGCTCCCGTTAAGTATCTACGGTCGGGATCCAGCCTTCGGTGACGAATACTTCTTGTGGGAGTGCCGCCGTATCGACCGGGTTCAGCGCGAAGGTTGCCGCATGAATGGCCGCTAGTACGGCGTCGAGGCAATCACCGCGATGATCGTCGATGCACTGTTGGGTGATGACGTCGTCGATGCGAACCTGCAAGCCATAACCAGATATGATTTTCGACTGCGTAACTTCATGCAAGATGCGTCGTCGATTGCTACGTCTTTCGTCGGCATTGTTCACGGGCTGATCGTGCTTATAAGAGATGCGACCGCAAAGCCGACGGACTAGATAGCCGGGATAAACCTCAATCGCCGTGGCGTTGTACCGCTTCATGCGCAACGGCCAAAGGTTTACGGGGGCACCCAACAATCGCGGGGTACCGGCAAACAGCATTTTTGCCACCGGCACGCCGTAAAGTTTTTGCGGGCTGATGGCACCGGCCAATCGATCCGTGGCGCGCAAGTGTTCGCGGTCACCTGCCGCGCGACCCATCCGGTACTCGTCAAGCGCATCTTCAAAGCCGCGCTTGCCTAAGGTTTGAATATGATGGATGTAATCCGCCCAGGCCGTCGGCCAACCGATATTGCGAATGAACTTGTCGGGAAGGCCGAATGGAAAATCGAATCCGGCGATCCACTTGCCGGAGCGATGTAGAAACGCGTCGAATTCTTCCCATCCCGACCAAGCAACTAGCGTTTCGATGGTTAAGCAGCCCGCTTGCAAACGGGCTTGAGCACAGGTGATCGGCTTGCGCTTTGATGGGGCGCTGGTGAAATCCAAGCCATAAACCAAGGCGCATACCGAATTAGTCGCGGGCATTTATCTTCGTTGCATGCGTTTCGATCCAATTCGCTACGTATTCGACGACGCCGCCATCCACGTGGCCGGGTTCCATATACGTTTCGGGCCGCGTTTCACCCGAACCTCGCCGAAATAGGTGATCCATCGCAGCGAAGTGTTTGACCGTCACGTTCTTCATATCCGCGAGTTGCTGGACCCAAATCGAATGATCCTTTTCATTCACCTGATAATCCCGACCGCCGTGCAGAATTAACATGGCTTGCGAAAGACATTGGGCGGTTTCAACCGGCTTCATAACTGACAACCCCGCCCAATAGGATGCCGGCGTGCCGAGCAACACGTCCTTTTGCTTCCACGTACCGTTCTTTAACCGCTTGATGGTTTGTTGGGCAGATTGAATCTGCCGTTCCTCCGCCGTTGTGACCGTGCCGTCCACCTGTGCGATGTATTCGAGTTGATCGCCGACGAGTTCGTGCAGGGGTCGCGCCGCAGGTGCCAGCATAATGATGCCCGCGAGATTACTGTCGCGCTGCGCGATGCGCGGAGCCGCCGTTGCACCCAGACTGTGGCCCACAACGAACACGGCCGGCCGGTCGATGCCATGTTGCGCCATCAATAATTGTGCTGCGGCAACGGCGTCGTCTACGACTTCGGTATCGATCGTGATCGATTCGGTTTCCATCACATCGGCATACTTATACGTTCGCTTGTCGTAGCGTAAGACGGCGATTCCACGCGAAGCGAGACCGTGAGCGATGTCTTTGAATGGCTTATTGGGTCCGATCGATTCGTTGCGGTCGTTGGGGCCGCTACCATGCACGAGCACGACGCCGGGAAATGGCCCGTC
>JAUIHO010000153.1 GCA_030432035.1 Phycisphaerae bacterium | reverse complement strand
ACCAAGATCTTGAAGTAGCCATCGAGGAACGTGCGCGCGTACGAATTGCGACCGGTCGTTGCCAGCCATTGGAAGAACAGCATGAGAAAGCCGCCGCCGATGGCAAACTGGGCGAGGAACACATGCACGATGCCGATGCCGCCCATGACCATCCCCTTGATCATGGGATCGAATTCATTGACAGGAAAGGCTTGAAACTCCATGCTGCCCCCTTCGTTTTAAAGTAAGCACTAGGATCTTAGAGGCAATCGCGCGGGCTGTCTGTTGGCGGCTGCAATTGATGATCCGATTCCAATGCGCCGAAAAATCAGAATGATTGAAAACACGCCGCCGAACCCTTGCATCACAGGATTGCGAATTGATCGATGACCGACGTCGCACGAAGACACATGACTCATATCGCGACGCCGGTCTTTGCCGAGTCGGTTGAAACCTTGCGCGCCATGGTCATCGACGCGATCGATGCCGGCGCGACGCTGATCGAGTTGCGGCTCGATCTCATGTGGGAGATCGACGACGAAGACGTGCGGTTGGCGATCGAGAACTTTCCCGCGCACGTACGGTTTATTCTCACGTGCCGATCGGCAGCGGAGGGTGGTGAGGGCACACTTAGCGACCTCGAACGCGTCGAACGACTTGCGCACCTTGCCGATGCCGCGGATTTTATCGATGTCGAACTCGCCACGTGGCGCTCGCCAGAGGCTCGGTCGGTTATTGAACCGGCGCTCGCTCGTTTATCGAGCAGCCGTACGACGAAGCCATCGGAAATAACAGCCATCGGCCCAAGGTCAGGGTTGATTCTTTCGATGCACGATTTTCAGGGTCGGCCCAAGTCGCTGATGAGTGATATTCTGGCTTGTGCCGAGGAGAAAGCGTGCGCAATTATCAAGGTCGTCTGGCAACCCATGTCGGTGCGGGCGTGTTTTGAGGCGTTTGAGCTGTTGCGAAATAGCGCCAAGCCGATGATCGCGTTGTGTTTGGGCGAGTTGGGTCAACTGTCGAGACTGTGGGCACCACGATTTGACGCGTTCGCGTCGTTCCTTGCGCTGGATGAACAACACGCCTCGGCACCGGGGCAACTGACGATTGCCGCCGCGCGCGATATCTACCGATGGGATGCGCTCTCGTCGGCATCGAAATTGTTCGGCGTCATTGGTCACCCCGTCGCGCATTCGCTGAGCCCCAAGCTGCACAATCGCGTGTTTGCCGCCGAATCCATCGATGCGGCCTACGGTCAATTCGATGTCGCCCCGTCGTACGAAGCCTTTAAGGCGTTGATGGTGGATATCGAAGCCCGGCCATGGGTAGGGCTATGCGGATTCAGCGTGACGGCTCCTCATAAAGAAAATGCGCTGCGATACTTGAAGGAAGTGGGCGGCGATATCGATCCGTTGGCGGCGACCATCGGTGCGGTCAACACGCTGCGATTCGATGCGGAGACGGGATGGCGCGGCATCAATACGGACGCACCGGGCGCATGGCAGGCGTTGTCGGCGGCCATGGCCGACAAGCAACGCGACGCGTGCGAAATCAAACGCGCTCTGGTCCTCGGTGCCGGCGGTGCGGCTCGGGCAATCGTGTCGGTGCTGATCAAAAATAAAATCGATGTCGTTGTGGCGAATCGGGACATGGGCCGTGCCGAAACGCTTGTCGAAGCCGTTGGCGGTCGCGCGTGTCCTTGGGATCAACGCACCGAACAGGGGTTCGACCTGCTCGTAAACGGTACGCCGGTCGGTCAGGTGCCCGATGCCGATGCTTGCCCTTGGCCTGCGGACGTGCCGATGAAACCGGATGCAGTCGTTTTCGATACGGTGTACCGGCCACATGAAACCAAGCTGTTGAAACTTGCCGAAGCGGCTGGGGCTTTGACGGTTCCCGGGCTTTCGATGTTGGTGGCGCAGGCGGAGTTGCAGTTTGTCGAATGGTGGGGGCGAGCGCCCGCAGCGGGTGTTTACGACCAAGCCGCCGAACAAGTGCTGGCGTCGATTGACTGATTTGTCAAGTGTGCACAGGCGGCGCGGGGCACACGAAAGATTTGACCCTGCTGCGGCTTGGTGGCAATATGCGGAAACCAAGGTAGCGGCTAGAATCGTCGTTGCTGAACCAAATGTTCATTTGTTATTAACGGCTCACGCATGAAGCTGCTATTCACGTCGGACCTACATGGAAGTGAGAGCCAATACGAACGGCTCATTACGGTCGCTCAAACCGAAGCGCCCGACGTCATCATTCTCGGCGGCGATATGCTGCCCGATGATCCGACGTCAGACCCGAAAGCGCTCGGCAAGGGACAGCCGAAGTTCGTCGCCGCCCAATTCAGGAATTACGTCCAACGCATGCGGCAAGCGGCGAATTGCGATCAGGTCTTGGTGATTTTTGGAAATCACGATTGGGCCAGCAATGTCCCGGCGATGCAGCAGCTTGAAACCGACGGTTTGGTCACGATGCTGAATCTCGATCGCGTTCATACGATCGACGGCCTGAATTTCGTCGGGTACTGGCATACACCGCCGACGCCGTGGTTCGTGAAAGATTTCGAACGGTTGGATGTTCCCGGTGATGAGCCGCCGCTGATGGGTGGCGCCCGCTGGGATTCCAATTTCAAGCGCATGAAGCAGCAGGGCGGTCGCACGATTTTCGAAGGGTATCCCACGATGCAGGAAGAGGTCGAAGGTTTTACGCCGCCGGCCGCGCCTTGGGTTTTCGTGGCGCACACGCCCCCGCATGCGTCCAAGCTGGATCAGGCCGCCGGCAATTATTCGTGGGGCTCGAAGGCGGTGCGTCAAGCCATTGAAAAGCACCAGCCGCTGGTTTCGCTGCACGGCCACATTCACGATTCACCCGAAGTTAGTGGCGAATTTTCCGAGACCATCGGAAGCACGACTGCCGTTAATCCGGGGCAGTTGGTGCGCACGTTGTGCTATGCCGTCGTTGAAATAGATTCCGCAAGTCAATCCGTCACCAGTCTTCGTCACGGACGTCAATCTTGAATATCTTTCTGATCGGTTGCAGAGGAAGCGGCAAAACCACTGTCGGTCGCATGTTGGCGCGACGGCTGGGGCGGGAGTTTGTCGACCTCGACGAAACGGTTATCGAAATGACCGGTCGATCGATCAAACAGATATTCGCCGAAGAAGGCGAAGAGGGGTTTCGACGACGCGAGCGCGAGGCCGTGCAAAAGGTACGGCGGTTAAAAGAACACATCATCGCGCTCGGTGGCGGTACGCTCATGATGCGCGAAAACCACTCGTCGCTTCGGCGCACGGGGCGCTTTGTTTGGCTACGCACGCCGGCGGCCGTGGCTTGGTCGCGCGTGTCGCGCGATCCGCAGACGTCGGCCAATCGACCCGACCTCACGCCCGTCGGCGGTTTGGCCGAATTAGAAGCCGTCTTGGCCGAGCGCGAACCGCAATACGAAGATGTGGCCCATCACATTGTGGATACCGTCTCGGATACGCCGGAAGAAATCGCAGAAGCGATTGAGCTTTGGTTTGTGGCCAGCGACGCCCGTCGTTAGCGCGACCGAATCTGTCTAAGCCCGC
This sequence comes from Phycisphaerae bacterium, assembly GCA_030432035.1. Taxonomy (GTDB): domain Bacteria; phylum Planctomycetota; class Phycisphaerae; order UBA1845; family UTPLA1; genus ECT2AJA-110-A. Next base: position 9,706 of record JAUIHO010000153.1, on the reverse strand, counting down.
CATTCGCATCGGAGCCGACGCCTCGTGTCCCTGCAAATTGTTGGAACAATCGGTGCGGGGTTATTCGGCGCGATCATCGGCAGCTTTCTCAACGTCGTGATCTATCGTTTGCCGCGCGATCTTTCGATCAGCAATCCACGCTGGTCGATGTGTCCATCGTGCGGCACGCGCATCCGGGCTTACGACAACATTCCCATCCTCGGTTGGCTGTGGTTGCGCGGTCGTTGTCGCGCCTGCCGCGCGGCGATTTCGCCGATGTACCCGTTGGTCGAAGGGCTGACGGCTTTGTCGTTTGTGACCGTTTGGGATGCCCTGTTCGTCGGGCAAGTGCACGGCACGTGGGCAAGCTTGATTCAGGATTGGCCTTTGCTTGTCGCCGCGTGGACATTGGTTGCCGTGTTAATGGCCGTGTCGGTGATGGATATCGACGCCTATATGCTCGACGTACGACCGTTGTGGCTGTGCATGGGCGTCGGGGCCGTCATGCTTACCTTTTGGTTTGTAAGTCGTGGCGACGACGTGATTCCTCGATTCTTTTCGATGGTAACGGGTGATCGGTCGAAAGGTGCGTCGGTGGGCGGGCTCGTGCCGTTGCCGCCGTCGCTGTGTTTGGTCGGTGCGGTCATGGGTGTCATGTGGGTGCTGACCGAGTGCGTGCGAAAGCTCGTCGCAATCCCGGCAACAGGGGACGACCCCGCAGTTGAAACGCAAGAACCAGACGTTTCAACGCCCGAAACCGAATCAAAACGCGAGCCGCGTTTTCAACCGTTTCCCGTTTTGTTGCTCGCATTCGCGTTAGCCGCACTGATGGTCTGGGTGATTGGCGACGGGATGGGGTGGATTGAAGCGACCGAAGCGAATGCGCTGCTGACGATCGCGCGCGGCGTGGCCGTGTGCGTCATCCTGATGGCGGCGATCGTGCTTTCATCGCTGACGCATCGGCCCGTTGACGACGAGATCATCGAAGAGATCGAAGCGGAGCGCGACGCGGCACGCTCGATGGTGTTGCGAGAGTTTGCTGGGTTGCTGCCGGCCGTCATCGCGGGCGGCGCCCTGTTCGCGATGATGAAAGCGAACGGGCAACTGGGCTTGCCGCTCGACGCACTGCCGTTGGTGGGCAACCTAAGCGGCGCGGCGCTACAAGCGGCGGGTGGTTTGTGCTGGGCGATCGCGGCCATCGTCGGTGGTGCGGCCGTCGGATGGTCGGTGCGAATCGGCGGAACGTTGCTCTTCGGCAAAGAGGCGTTTGGCTCGGGCGATATCTATATTCTCGCCGCCATCGGTGCCGGGTTTGGCTTCTGGGCGGCGTTCTTCGCGCTGTTTTTGGGCGTGTTGTTGGCGCTGTTGGGCGTGGTGCTCAGCCTGTTCGGCAAGACGTCGCGGGCGATTCCGTTCGGTCCGTGGCTGAGTTTGGGGGCATTGCTTTACCTGTGGCTGGCGCCCGACCTGTTGGCGTACTTCCAACCGGCAATTGCCACGTTGTGGGACATGATCATTGGCCGATTTCCGTAGTCGCCTTTGCCGGCAATGGAAAATGTGTGATTTGTGTCGCGCGTTCAAACATTCTTCGCGCAACCGCAAACCAACGGCACGAAATGGTCGTAGAATTCTGTGACATCTGCTCGATTCCGCACAATTTGCGCGAATCGTATTGACCTGCGGATGCGCATTTGGTATCAGTTCACGTTACGGCGGATTTTTTGACCCGAATGCGCCGTTTAGACTTCGATAGATTCGTCAACCTTGGAGGACTTGCCATGACCAGGACGGTAAAGGGCACGCTTCGTGTCTCGATGCTCGCATTTCTCATCACGCCTTTTTTGCTCGTCGGCTGCGGCCCGGACGAGAAAGACCTCAAAATCGAAGACCTGACGGCTGAAAACGATCAGCTCAAGCGCGAATTGAGCGACCGCGACCGACAATTGCAGGAAGCGCTCGCGCGCGAAAACGAAGCGCGCGCCACGGTCGATGAACTCAACCGCGAACTGGCCCGCGCCCGTTCCGATCTGGCGTCGGCCCGCACGGCGTCGAACAATCAGCCCGTCACGCAGATGCGCAACAATGACGTCGTCGTGAAGGGTGATGACGGCTGGATCAGCACGCCGTCGTTCGACATGATCTCGATCCCGGGTGAAATTCTGTTCAACTCGGGCAAGGCCGATCTGTCGCGCAACGGTAAAGCCCGCTTGGCACAGGTCGCCTCGGATATTCGCAGCCGCTTCGGCGATCGCGATATCTTCGTGTTCGGCCACACCGACAACGACCCGATCCGCAAGAGCTCGTGGAAGGATAACTGGGAGTTGGGTTCGGCCCGCGCTCTGAACGTCATTCGCGAACTGCAGACCCGTGGCGTTCCCGGCGATAACCTCATCCAAGCCAACTGTGGTGAGTATCGCCCGACGGCTGCCAACTCGCGCTCGACCAAGAAGCAGAATCGTCGCGTCGAGTTCTACGCAGTCCGCAAGGGCGGCGTGTTGTCGGCCGCACGCTAAGTTAGCGTAGCCGGCCATCGCAGGATCGGTCCGCCGGTCGTGCAACCAACGAATTGACAGATCACTTCAAGGTGGTTAACTCAAAACGACCGACGGGCGCTGATTCGTTTCCGCCCGTCCGGTCGTTTTTTTGTTTTCGATAAAAGGGGGCCATCGTGATCGGCGTTTTAAACATGGCAGGTGCGCGGACAACGGCCCTGCAAGCGGCCCTGGCAAAGGCGGACATTCAATTCCAATTGGTCGACGCGCCCGCAGATCTTGATAGCGCTCGAAAGTTAATCATTCCTGACGCCGGTTCGTTTACGCGCCTCGTTGCGGCGGTGCGCGATCGTGGATTGGTCGGGCCACTAATTCGACGGTTGGAAGATGGGCTGGCGACGCTGGCGATCGGTGCCGGGTTGCACCTGTTGTTTGACGTGTCGTACGAAGAACATCAGCACGTCGGCTTGGGCGTCGTTCACGGAAAAGTGACGCACTTCGACTTCGGCCATCACCCGGCGGCTCGCCACTTCAGCGCTCCGCATCAGGGGTGGAACCAAGTTCACGCCGCGTTGGATAATCCGCTGCTGCAAGGTATAGAAGAAGGCAGCTACTTCTTTTTCGATCACGCGGCCCATGTCGAGCCGCTCGACGTGCGACACATTGCCGCACGCACCAATCACGGCGTCGATTTCGCCAGCATGGTGCGACGCGACGCGCTCTTCGGCGTCGAATTTTTGCCCGAAAAATCCGATCAGGCCGGTATCCAGTTACTGGCCAATTTCGCCCGCCTATGAGCCCCGACAGCCGCTAACGCCCCTTCTATCCAGAGGCGCGTTCTAAGGTAGGCCGTGGTTTATACTGGCGAACTGCCCCCCATGTAATACACTTTATATGGCAGCGAAGGGAGACAAGCGCCGTATGCCGAACGCCGGCACATGCCCCAAATGCAGCAAGGGAAACGTCGCACTGGCCGAGTTTTGCGCCGGTTGCGGCTTTCCGCTGGGCAATTCCAAGGCGACGGTGGGACGCGTGCCGCACCCTAACCCGCTGCCGGCGCCGGACGGATTTCGCAAAGTTGCCGCCGCCGCAGACTTGTTCTTCGGCGTCCACTCGGCTTGGGGCGGTAAGCGATTGTTGGCGACCGAGAACCTCGGCATTACGTTATTGAACGTGGGCTATGGGTTGCAGGAGCTGGCAATCAAGATTGAAGGGTTCGACAGGGCGGGCCGCCGGATATTCGAAATCGAACGACGCATGCCGCTGTTGCAGCGGGGGCAACGGGTCGAAATAGAGGTGCCTTCGTACGAGATTCCCGATCCGCCGGAAGCCGTCGACGTACGGTTGGTGCGGGCCGAATATGCGTAAGTGGGATAAGGGTTCAGACCTCGCTTTTGCGAGGAGAAAGGGTGAGAACCATGGAATGGATAATCGGTGGTGGCGTACTGCTTGTTCTCGGGTTGTACGTTGTATTTAGTGGGTTGTTTACCGTCGAACAGCAGACGAATGCAATCGTCGAGCGCTTCGGCAAGTTCAACAAAATTTGCGGGCCGGGACTGAATTTTAAGGTTCCGCTCATCGACTCGGTGGCCGGGCGCGTAACGCACCGCGTGCGCGAGCTGGAGGTCGACGTCGAAACCAAAACGTCGGACGACGTCTTCGTAAACCTGGTGATTGCGGTTCAGTTCTTCGTTCGCGAGGATCGCGACACGGTTTATGCGGCACATTACCGCCTGATGAACCCGCGCGAGCAGATGCGCTCTTACGTGTTCGATACAGTTCGTGCCCTCGTGCCCGAGATGGAAGTCGACAACGTCTTTTCAGAAAAAGAAAAGATCGCATCTGCCGTGAAGGAACGCCTCGAACACACGATGCAGGAATTCGGTTACACGATTCTGCAATCGCTTGTGAACGACATCCAACCCGACGCCAAGGTTAAAGAGGCGATGAACCACGTGAATGCGACGGCCCGAATGCGCGAAGCGGCCAAGAACGAAGCGGAAGCGCGAAAGATTCGCACGATTGCAGAAGCCGAGGCCGAAGCTCGCGCCAAGGAATTGCAGGGTGTCGGTATCGCCCGCCAACGTTTGGCAATCGCCAACGGTCTGAAGGAATCGGTCGAAGCCTGTGCCGAGGCCGGTATTTCGCCCGAAGAAGCCACCAAGATGGTTCTGCTAACGCAGCACTACGATACGGTTACCTCGGTCGGCGCAAACAGCAAGAGCACGATCATGATGGTGCCGTACACACCCGACGGCATGAGTCAGGTCGGCGACCAGATTACGCAGGCGCTGTTGATCACCGACGAAGCGCGAAAGCCGCCGATGCCGAAAAAGAGCGACGACGACAGCACCGGTCGCCAGTATCGCGGCCGGCACACGACGTAAGCGGGTCTTGGCCCTATAACTATCCGACACCATTCCAGCCGGGCAACTCGCCCGGCTTTTTTTATGCCCGAATAACGACAATACCGGACGCGCAGCGGTTGCGCTTCACATGCGCAAATTTTGTATTTAAGACGCACGTCTATTTGTCCGAACGTCCGTTTTCCCTTCGCCCGAACGCGCCCACCTTGCCGATACAAAATCTGCCCGCGAGGGTTTTGACCTTCTGAAGCTTATTCAAACGATTGTTTTGCTCGAGTCGATCGGGCCGCATGAGGTGCAACGACGATATGTGTTGGCGTACGTTTCATTATGCGAGAATCTTGGTCGCCGTCGGCTTGATCGCCGGCTGCAATAAGCCCGAACCCACTGTCACGGTGAACGATCCGCCCGGCAAGAACGAAGACGCGAACCAGGTGGTGAAGTTCATGTCGCATCAGCGCGATCAGGGCATGATCGACGATATGGCGATCACGGATATTCACTTCCGCGGCGCGTCGCATTTTCTCTCAGGTGCAGGTGAGGCACGCCTCGAGCGTTACGCCGAACTGCTCGCGACGACGGGCGGCGAACTGCATTACGACACGCGTTTGACGGACATGACCTTGGTCAACGCGCGACTGCAAAGTGCACGCGACTTTCTCAACCAAGCACGCATCGGTAGCCAACACATTGAACTTGTGCTGGGCAAGCCCCAAGGGCGCGGGATGGATGCGACCGAATCGATTGCCGGCCAAGGCGTTGCGAAACAGCCTGAAAAACGTGAGAGCGCTTACAAGCTAAGCAATGACGACGCCAATTAGGAGCGGGGCCTTGCGAAGAAGCCAAAGACAACCAAGCCGTTTGATGATATGGGCGTTGCCGCTGTTGATGATGCCGGCATTTGCCTGCACGCAAACGGACTGGGGCGATTGGTCGCTGCTAACGGGTAAGAACGGTTCGCGCGACGGCAAGCCCGACCCCGAGTCGCTGCCCGAAGCGCCGCCGCCGAAGATCAATGCCGAAACCCATATCGCCTCGGGCGTCATGCTCGAAAAGCAAGGCGATATGATCGGCGCACAGAAGCAATACGAAAAAGCATTGGACCTCAAGCCCAACTCGCTCGACGCAATCAATCGACTGGGCAAGGTCTGTTGCCAACTCAAACAATACGATGCGGCCGCTGAGGCATTCCGGCGCGCCTTGGATATGGACCCCGGTTCGGCCGCTGTGCGGAACAACCTGGGTTACAACCTAATGGCGCAGGGCAATTTCAACGAAGCCGAGCAGCAGTTTCGCGCGGCGTTGCGGATCGACCCCGACTTCGAACGCGCACGCGTGAATCTCGGCGTCGTCCTTGTTAAGCAACAACGCTTGGCCGACGCGACGACGGAGTTTTTGAAGGTATTGCCGCGGCACACGGCCTATTACAACGTCGGTGTGATCTGCTTGGGCGAAGGCCAAACCGGTAAGGCACGCAGCGCGTTTCAACAGGCGTTGGCCATCAAGCCCGACTTTGAACCGGCACGCAAACAGCTTGCGGGTATGCAGTCAGGATCGACGGTTGCCGGAGCGACCGCATCAAACAAAACAAAGCCGATGCAGCGTTCGGCGTCCATGAATCGGTAAGTCGCGGTGAATCGCCGTCGCGATCGGGTCGGTGCGGCACATGTCGCCGCACGCAAGAATAAAACTATCGCCAGTAGTAAATGGTTCGACATACATGATCGTTCGTTTCGTTTTCCCGTGGGACGATTTTCGTAACTGGGCAATATCCTGCTATCGCGACGGCATTGTGCCATTGGCGCAACGCGCTCAGACGCGTTGGCAACACCTGTCCGGCTATCTGCCGGCGTTGCCATGGCGGGCTGCGCTGCCTGTGGCGATTGCGCTGATTGCCTTTGCCAACGCGCGCAGCGTGCTGTCGCCGTCGGCTGTGGGGCAATCTTTTGCGTCGCCTCAACCGCCGATACCCGTGCAATTTGCGCCGCCGTCGAATCAGCGCGAGTATGCCTGGGTCAACGGTGCGGGGCACGCCGAACTAAAACCATTAAGCGATCGAATCGCGCCGGGTGCGGGTTGGCGACGTTTGTCGTTACCGACCGGCAGCTTTGGTGATTGGCTGCGGCACCTTCCGATGCAATCGTCAGACATCATGGTGCGCGACTACCGAAAGCGGCCGGTGGACGATGCCGCGCAAGAACGGAGTGCGGGTTGTCTCGCTTTGCATCCGAATACGAATCAACTTGGGCCTGCCGCGATGATGGTGCGGCTGCGAGCCGAGTATCTGTGGGCCGCGCAATCCGGCGGGGCGGCGTCGTTCCACTTCAATACAGGCCAACGGATGGATTGGCTCGATTGGTCGCGCGGGATGCGGGCGTCGTTCGAAACCGGGACGTTGCGGTTCGTTCAAATGGGCAAAGAAGATACGTCGCGGTCGAGTTATTGCGCCTATCTGGAATCGCTGTTTCAGCATACCGGCTCGCAAAGCCTGCTGGACGACACGCGACCTGTGACCGACGGCACGATCTCGGTCGGCGACATCTTGATTCGCACGGATAGCGGCGACGAACACGCCGCGATGATTGTGGACTTGGCCGTGGATGCAAGCGGACAGATTGCCGTCATGTTGGCGCAAGGAAGCGCGCCTGCGACGACGCTGCACTTGTGTACGAATGAAACCGGCAGCCCGTGGCATGTGGTCTATCGCGACGGCGTGTTTGACCTCGGCCCGAACGGTCGCTTGAATCTGTCATCGTTGCGACGTTGGCATTGAGCGGTGTGGACCTGCGGATGATTTGACGGATTTAGATCCTGCTCCGCGACTTACGCAATTACGAAACATGTGCACAAGAAGAAAGCCTTCGATCACGTGAGGATCGAAGGCTTTCTTTGTATTATTGAATTGATGGTGCGAGCTTAATGCGCCGCGTGAATCGCGTGGCCGAACATGGCCTCGGCCGCTTCGGCGATGGTTTCGCTCGTGGCCGGGTGCGGGTGAATCGCGACGGCCACATCTTCGGCGACGGCGGCCATCTCCATTGCTAGCACACCTTCGGCAATCAAATCGCCAGCATGCGCACCCACGATGCCGACGCCCAACACGCGCTGCGTGTCCTTGTCGAACACCATCTTCGTAAGTCCGTCGGTGCGGCCCATCGCCATGGCGCGACCGGACGCTGCCCACGGGAATTTCGTGACGGTGTAGTTCAAGCCTTGGTCTTTTGCTTCCTGCTCCGTTACGCCACACCACGCCACTTCCGGGTCGGTATAAACAACGGCGGGGATGCATGCGTTATCAAATTCGGCAGGCTTACCTGCGATCACATCGACGGCGACCTTGGCTTCGCGCATGGCTTTGTGTGCGAGCATGGGGTTACCGGCCACGTCGCCGATGGCGAAGATGCGCTTGTCAGTGGTGCGCAACTGCTTGTCGACTTTGATGAAGCCCATTTCGTCGAGTTCGATTTTGGTGTGTTCGAGGCCGATGTCCTTGGTGTTCGGGCTGCGGCCGATGCTGACCAGAATGCGATCGACGGTTTCCTTATGTTCCTTGCCGTTGACCTCAAAGACCGTCTCGATGGCGTTGCCTTTCTTGGTCGCGCTCTTGAACATCGCACTGGTATGAATCGCACCGACTTGCTTCTTGAGCTTCGCGACCAACGGCTTGGCCAAGTCGGGATCGAGGCCGTTCAAAATACCGGGCAACGCTTCGACGACAGTTACTTTGCTGCCGAGTGTGGCATAGACCTGACCGAGTTCGAGACCGATGTAACCACCGCCGATGACCATCAGGCGTTCGGGCACGGTTTCAAGCTTGAGCGCGTCGGCAGCGTCCCAACACAGTTCGCGCGGCAGCACCTTTTCAGGCAAATTCTTCGCGCTGGAGCCACTGGCCAGAATGCAATGTTTGAATTTCAAACGACCGGCATCTTCGCCTTCGATGCGAATCTCTTTCGAGCTTTCGAAGAAGGCCTTGCCGGAGAAGTATTCTACTTTGCGACCTTTGAGCAGCATCTTCACGCCGCCGGATAGCTTGCGAATGACGCCATTTTTCCAGTCGCGCAGTTTCTTAATGTCGGTCTTAGGTTCGCCGAAGCTGACGCCGAAACTCGAAGCGTGTGCGGCTTCGTCGATGATCTTGGCGACATGAAGCAGCGCCTTGCTGGGGATACAACCTTCGCGCAAACAAACGCCACCGGGCACTTCGGCCATTTCGACAATTGCCGTGGCCAAGCCCGCATCGGCCGCCGCGATCGCTGCGACGTAACCACCCGGGCCGCCGCCGATGACGACCACATCAAACTCCTGCTTCAACTCTCCAACAACCATCCGTCACTCCTCGCGCTTGGTGCAATATGTGTGATCCTGCGGGGCCGTTGGCCGCCGCGTGGTGTTCGTCTTGTCCGGCGGCATTGTAGGTAGATTCGGGCGGATCGGCTAGGGAAGTCGGCTCGCCCAAAATCCGTTGGTTTAAGGGTTTAGCGGGGTTTTGCGCATCTGTTCTTTCAATCACGGCACCGTCGATCCGGCGTTGTCATTCACATGCTTCGTCATCAGATCTCGCGCAATTCGCAACCCAACGCTACCCATTCGCAAAAAAGAATGCGTTCGGCTTAAACATCTGTCGCACTTCACACATCTACTACATGCACGGCCCACGAGGCCCGGCCTCGACGCCCCGTCGCTCGCCCAGCCGCCTGTTCTCAAAGCCCGCTTCCGGAAGTGTCGCCAGGAGACGTCATGACCACGACTTCCTCGAGTCCCACCACCCTGCAGTACCTGGACAAGGCCCTCGCGGGCCTGCGCGCCCTCGGCTTCGGCTCCGACGCCAGCAAGCCGGCGCCCGTCATCGCGCTGCTCAACCAGATC
>JAUIHO010000152.1 GCA_030432035.1 Phycisphaerae bacterium | reverse complement strand
TGCCGCCGCTGCCGCCAAGAATGCCGCCACCACCGCCCGTGCTTAGACTTCCATTACCGCCGATGCCGCCACCACCTCCGCCGGACACAAAACTGCCGCTCGTCGTGCCACCATCACCGCCGACGGCTTGGCTATCGCTGATTAGCAACCCGTCCAGAATGACGGTGCCGTCATCCACATAGATCGCCGCGCCCAAGCCCGCTGCGCCGCCGCCACCACCACCGGAGACGGTCGCGCCACCGTTGCCGCCTTGGGCCAACGTGTTGGTGATGGTGAAGTCGCGAATGGTGACTTCGGTTGCCGCGCCAGTGATGACGAATCCGCGGAATTGGCCGTCACCATTGATGATATATTCACCGATGCCGGGGCCATTGATCACCATGTTGGTAGTGATGGTGGGCAGGTCGGAGGTCAGCGTTAGCTCATCGCTCACGCTGATATCGAATTCGATGACGTCGTCTTCGCCATTGGCGTTGGCCGCTGCAATGGCTTCGCGCAGGCTTGTACCGTTGACGCCGACGCCGTCGTTGGAATCGGAAAATGTGTCGACGGTGAAGGTCGCGGCACGGGTGCCTTGTACGCCCAAAATCGCGAGCGAGAAGATCGACAGAATAATGGTGCGTCGGATGGTTGTTACGTTGGTCATTGATGCTTCCAGTTCGGGTTGGTTGGCCCACGCCAACTAGCGGTAATCGGTAGTGGCCATCGATTCTGCGTTGGCGCTTCCCCATTCGGGCGGAGAACCACTTTCTTTAAATGTCGGATTGATTCGAAGGGCGGGCGACCCAATCTTTCGGACTAGGCATCCGGTCACCGGATCGCGACGAGCATTTGATGGCGATTTACGGACCGTCGCGCACGATTTGCCCGCGTGGCCCAAGATTCGGCGGGCGGTTACCATCTCGGGCCTAATCCAATCAACCGCCTGCAACGGAGATACGACACCATGGCCGAGCAATTCATCCTGACCAAACACGAAGGGCACGTCGCGATTTTGACGCTTAACCGGCCCGATGTGCTGAACGCGCTCAACATCCCGCTGATGGATGAGTTGATCACGACGTTCGAAAAACTCGACAACGACCCCAGCGTGCACTGCTTCGTGCTGACGGGTAACGCCAAGGCGTTCGCCGCGGGGGCGGATATCAAGGAAATGGCCGAAGCGTCGGTCGTGGATATGTACGAGCGGAATAATCTGGCTCGGTGGGAACGCATCAAGAAAGTGCGCAAGCCGATCATCGCGGCTGTCAGCGGTTTTTGTTTGGGTGGCGGCTGCGAGTTGGCCATGCACTGTGACATGATCGTGGCGGGCGAAGGCGCGCAGTTCGGTCAGCCCGAAATCAACATCGGCGTGATTCCCGGCGCGGGCGGTACGCAGCGCCTCGGCAAAGCCGCCGGTAAGTTTCGCGCGATGGAGTTGATCCTGACGGGCCGCTTCTTCAACGCCGCCGAGGCGCTGGAGATCGGCCTCGCGACCAAGGTCGTGCCGGATGATGTGTACCTCGAAGAAGCTGTCGCGCTGGCGCAGAAGATCGCGAAGAACTCACCGATGGCGGTGCGCTTTGCGAAAGAGGCCGTGCTCAAAGCGTTCGAGTCGCCGTTGTCAGAAGGACTGGATTACGAACGCAAGATGTTCTACATGCTCTTCGGCACGGAAGATCAGAAAGAGGGCATGGCGGCGTTTGTCGAGAAGCGGAAGCCGGAGTTTAAGGGGAAGTAGGAGCTTTGACGGGGCCGGTTATTCGCCATGCGACGTAAGCGAAATTGTAAGGCATGGCTGAGTGGGTTCTTCCCGCGCGACTTGCGTGATCGTGGAAACAAGGCACCGTTCTTGAAAGCAATGCGGCGCGTGTTTTTAGGTTGGCCGCAATATTTAGCGACAGGATTCCGACGGCGATATTTTTGGTTTGCAGTTGGTGTCTACTCTTATTTATTCGCGAGTTTGACGATTGCAGATGTCTTCGAGAGCGAGATAAAGACGTTCTTCGTTTTGAACTTCAGATTTTCGAGTGCGGCATTGAACATGCTGGTTTATTCGACAATTGGTTTTGGCTCGATGATCTTGTTCGCTTCATTTCTCGCGTGGGCAGGCCCGAAATGGCTCGACTACCGCCGGATCCCCTTCGGCTTTTGCCGCAATTGCCGTTATGATCTGCGCGGCTCAGACAGCGCAGTCTGCCCCGAATGCGGCATGCCGCGCGTGCCGACCAAAACAAACGAACGCCCCTGAAACCGTCAGCGCTACGGAGTGAATCATGTCCTTCGAAACCCTCACCGTTACCGACGACCACAACGTTCGCACCATTACGCTCAACCGTCCCGATGCCATGAACGGCATCAACGAGCAGATGACCGGCGAGTTGGCCAAGGCGCTCAAAGGCGTCGCCAAAGAAAAGTCGCTGCGCTGCTTGCTGCTGACCGGCGCGGGCAAGGCGTTTTGCGTGGGGCAAGATTTGAAGGAGGCCGTCGGTGGTGATCGGCCGATGGATTTCGCCAAGCGGCTACGCACCGGCTACAACCCGGTGGTGCAAAGCCTGATGTCGCTGAACATTCCGACCGTGGCGGCTGTGAATGGGGCGGCGGCGGGGGCGGGCTGGAGCCTGGCGCTGGCTTGCGATTTCCGTATTGCCGCCAATTCGGCTAAATTCGTCGCCGCGTTCAGCAACATCGGTCTGGTGCCCGACAGCGCCATGACCTGGACGCTGCCACGCATCGTGGGCTACGCCAAGGCGATAGAAATCGCGTTTTTTAGCGAGGCGATCACGGCCGATGACGCCTTGGCGATGGGCTTGGTGAATCGGGTGGTCGAGGCCGAAGCCCTTGGCGCTGCGGCAAATGAATTTGCTGCTAAACTGGCGGGTCGCGCCACGCGCGGTCTGATGTTGACCAAGCAGGCGTTTGTTAGGGGCATGCAACAGGATGTCGCGGCCCAGCTCGAATACGAAGCGATGCTGCAAAGCGTAGCAGGTCGCAGCAAGGACTACGCCGAAGGCGTACAAGCGTTTATCGAAAAGCGGAAACCGGAGTTTGCAGGTGAGTGATCGATTATTTGGGGTCGTCGGTTCGGGAACCATGGGGGCGGGCATTGCTCATGCCGCCGCACAGTCGGGCTTTATCGTTAAGACGCTGGATACCGATCCGGCATTGGTGAAGAAAGCCTACGACGGCATCGCCAATCGGCTCAACAGCCGGGTTGAGCGCGGCAAGATGCCCAAGCACGAGCGCGACGCGATTCTCGCGCGTTTGCACATCGCCGAAAGCTACGCCGATTTCGCCGACGCCGAAGTCGTCGTCGAAGCCGTTCCGGAAAAGATCGACCTGAAGAAGCAAATCTTCACCGAGCTGGAAAAGGTCACGACCGAACGCACGCTGCTGGCCAGCAACACGTCGAGCCTATCGATCGAGAAGTTGGCGGAATCGGTGAAACGCAAAGACCGCTTCCTCGGTATGCACTTTTTCAATCCGGCACCGATCATGCAGTTGGTCGAACTGGTACGCGGCCCGGAAACCAGCGACCAAGCAGTTGTCGATGGTCGCGCCGTTTGCGCCAAGCTCGATAAGGTTGCCGTCAAAGTCAAAGACTCGCCCGGTTTCATCGGCAATCGCGTGAATCGACCGTTCTATCTTGAGGCGCTGAGCTTGCTCGAACAGGGCGAAGCAGGCGTGGCCGAGATTGACGCCGCCATGCGCGATGTTGGTGATTTCAAGATGGGGCCGTTCGAACTGCTCGACCTGATCGGTATGGATATCAACCTAAAGGTTACGCAAACCGTCTTCGAAGATTTCGGTAAGCCGGTGCGCTTCACGCCGTCGCCTGTGCAGGAAAAGCTGGTCGCCGAAGGGCATCTCGGTCGCAAGACGGGCCGCGGCTTCTACGACCATAGCGGCTCGGAGCCCAAGGTTGCGTATGACGCCCAAGTGAAAGACGCGTCCGGCTGGCAACCCTCGGCAGCGTTGAAGGCCTTCGCCGAAGTGCTCGACAAGCCCGCCGACCGCAAGACGTGGCTTTACGCTCGCATCTTCATCGCCGTAATGAATGAAGCGGCCTTAGCGGCCGATTCGATCGCCATCCCGCGCGACGTGAACCTCGCCATGGAGCTTGGCTTTAACTATCCCGAAGGACCATTGGCAACGGCTGACTATGTCGGCCTCGATATCATCCAAAAGCTGCTGGCCGAGTTTTACGAGCAATCGGGCAACGCCGAGCGTTACGCGCCGAACCGCTTGCTGAATGAGCATGTGGATAAGGATGAGCTGGGCGAGAAGTCGGCGCACGGGTTTTTGTATCACGCGCTGTAGGGCGGATTGCACAACCCGCAAACGCAAAGAGCAAATTCAGATTTTTCATGAAGCCAACCGTTTTTTCGGTTGGCTTTTTTTCTATCTAAAGACGCTGACAGATAACCGTCAGCCCAATCGCGCGATCGATTTCCCCAATCCGCTACACGTGAATCGAGCGCGCCAGCGATCCAATCATTACGCCGAAGGCGTTTCGACATCCAGCCCAGGGTTGCCGCTCCTGCGGCTACCCTGGGTGATGTATTAGACATGTGGATCAACCCTGAAAGGGTTGCGACCTCCACGGCTCACACGAAGTCGCAACTCTTTCAGAGTTGAATCGAAGAAACATATCCAAACCTAGGGTAGCCGCGAACGCGGCAACCCTGGGCTAATGGACGGAACGCCTTCGGCGTAGAAAGCGATTCGCATCATCACGCGTTTGACGATGCCCAACTCAGACGTAGTGCCAGTCTTTCACGCGCAAAAGAATTTCACATCGATTCAATGTTCGAATTTGGTTTTCGATCTGATACGTCTGGACGGTATATGCGCTTGTGATTTCGATTCGCACACGTGCATAATATTCATGGGAGGCACCGATGTGCTTTGATGAAGAGAAAGACCAGCGAGTAAATGCGGGGCTGTTCCAATTCATCTTTCTTGGGACCGCTATTGTCGTGTCCCTCTGCACGTATATCGAATATCTCAATTACAAAGCCGGTGGTCTTTTACCTCTGAACTCAAATCCAATTCCGGGAACAGAATACATCCCTGGTTGGAGTGATTTTCCTGTTGAAAATGAAGAGTTTGTTGCGCGAATGCTGGCAATCCGCGAAGATGACATTTCATTATCAGAAAAACCCTACACAGCCGCGTTCAAACAGAAAATGGATGACTTCATCGAGCAAAAAAGGGCCGAAAATGCAGTCATGGCTTGGGCTCAAGGCTTCGGTCTATCAATTTACCCGATGGCTCCCATTTTGATCTTTGTAAGCGGCTGCCAAGTCTTTTCCGCTTGGCGCAACCGAAGGCTCTTGTTTGCGACTTTGCTTTGTATCGTGCTGAACGGAGCGGCTTTTTACATCGCGTGGAACAGGGTGTATCTTGAGACCCTCGATTAGTGACTTAAATTTCTAGGCTGTAGTCTAGCCTTAGCACAATTCAGGAACCCACCATGCGACAAGCCGTTATCGTCGAAGCCATACGCACGCCCGTCGGTCGTTACCGTGGCGGTCTCGCGCCCGTTCGTCCTGACGATCTGGGCGCACTCGTTATTAAGGAAGTCGTCGCCCGCACCAAGCTCGACGCGACGCTAATTGACGATTGCTACTGGGGCGCCGCCAATCAGGCTGGTGAAGACAATCGCAACGTCGCGCGCATGGCCGTGCTGCTGGCGGGCCTGCCCGATTCGGTGCCCGGCACCACGGTAAATCGCTTGTGCGCTTCGGGTCTGGAAGCCGTCGCCATCGCCGCGCGCATGATCGAGGCCGATCATGGCGACGTCTTTATCGCTGGTGGTGCCGAAAGCATGAGCCGAGCGCCGCTGGTCTTGCCCAAGCCCGGCGAGCCGTGGGTGCGTGGCAGTCAAACCATGTACGACACCACGCTCGGCTGGCGTATGACCAACCCGGCGTTGGCGAAGATGCACTATCCATACAACATGGGCGAAACGGCGGAAAACGTCGCCGAGAAATATGAGATTTCGCGCGACGATCAAGATGCCTTCGCGCTCGAAAGCCAGATGCGCTGCAAAGCTGCTGTCGAAGCGGGGCGGTTGGCCGAAGAGATTATTCCCGTGACCGTCGATCTTGGTCGCGGGAAAACGACAGTTGTCGATAAGGACGAACACCCGCGCCCTGATTCATCGCTGGAAGCGCTCGCCAAGTTGCGACCTGCGTTCCGAGAAAACGGCACCGTGACGGCGGGCAATAGCTCGGGCTTAAACGACGGCGCGGCGGCGCTATTGATGATGGAAGCAGAGACGGCGAAGAAGCTTGGCCTCAAGCCGCTTGCATTTGTGCGGCACTCGGCTTCTGCCGGTGTCGATCCATCCTGCATGGGGCTCGGCCCGATCCCGGCAAGCAAAAAGGCGCTCGCCCGCGCGGGTTGGAACATCGGCGATCTCGATCTGATCGAACTCAACGAGGCCTTCGCGGCTCAGTCGCTGGCTTGTATTCGCGAACTCGGCCTCGACGCCGCACGCGTCAACGTTAACGGCGGTGCCATCGCCATCGGTCACCCCCTCGGATGTAGTGGCGCAAGACTCGCCACCACGCTGGTGCGCGAAATGAACCGTCGTGACGTCAAACGCGGGCTGGCGACGCTGTGCGTGGGTGTTGGGCAGGGGTTGGCGGTGTTGTTTGAGCGGCCGTAGAGAGAATGGCCAAGTTACGTTCTGCGTGTTAAGGGTTCGTCAACGCGACGAAGCATTTCCCCCAGCCCCAGAGGGGCAGGGGCACCCGATGCTGTGAGTGGGTGTTGGGCAGGGGTTAGCCGTGTTGTTTGAGCGAACGTAGCGTGTGAGGGTTGGCTGGCCGATACTTAGGGTATGCGTGTTAAAAAAAGGTCAACGCGAGGGTGGACGTCCCCCAACCCCAGAGGGGCAGGGGCACCCGGTGCAGTAGCGCTTCTCAGTTGTTGGTTCGTGCTTTTTGCGGGATGTGCGCAGGCGGTTCGCCAGCCTGTCGAAATCACGGCGACTAATTCTGCAAAAGCTACCAACACAGTGGACTGGTCGCCGCTCGGGCTCACTCTTCAACGCGTCGTGGATGGCGAAGCCGTTCGACGCGATCCGTTGCGCGAATCGCAAGCCGAACTTACTCGGTTGTTTGCGCAACTGGCACATGTCGGGCCAACTTCCACACCTTCACAATTCGAGCACCGCGCCGATCGCGTTTCGTATTGGCTTAACGCGCACACAGCCGCCACGCTCTTCTCGTTGGCGTTGCTTGCAGAGAACAACGATGCCCCCGAGCAGGTGCCGCCGGGTTTTGACGAGCGCTTCACGTTTGAAGTTGACGGTCAATTCCGCAGTCGCGCCGAACTGGCTGCTGCTGCGCGCAATGCTGCCGCCGAAGATTGGCGCGTCGAACTCGCGTTGCCGACAGTCACCGAAAAAGGCCCGCCGTTACCGTCGCGGATTTATCTGGCGGAAATGCTCGATGCGCAACTCGACCGCGCGGTGCGTCGCGCGTTCGCTACGCCGCGCGTGGTGCGCGTCAATCATGGTGAGATCAAACAGATTCAATTGTGGCCCGGGCTTTGGCGACTGCGCTCACGGTTGATTTCCGATTATGAAGCCAGCCTCAACACGACCGACGCGACGATGCTGAACGTGGTGCTAGCTTGGACCGAAACCAGCTTCGATCGCGTCACGCTCAATAGTGCCGTCGGTTACGCCGAGGTGCCCATGCCGCAAACCCGTCGGGTCGCTTGGCAGTCGTTTGAAGCAGCAGACCTGATCGACGCGGCGCTGGGCGGTTAATCGCCGCCGTTTCTCTCGCCCATACACCCCAAAAAACGCCTCATCCGCACACGGAAAAACGTTTATCTACGTGCAGATGATTGCTCGCCTTGTGAAAACCGCATAACCCACGATAGGATGCCGCGCTTTGCCCCAAATTTGTTCGTTGCAGGTCGAGACGACCCGCGCGAGCGGGGCAGGTAACGGCAGTGACGGCGATGCGGGTTTGCGGCGCGGCAGGCCCACCGCCAAACCGAACGCGACACGCGGTGGGGGAGCCCCAATGGGATTTGTCGATCTCGAGAATCTGGCGAAATACATCGATTTTCCGGAAGCGGCGATGGAGGTGCTCGGCCAGCCGCAGCGCCAAACGATCATGTCGCTTCGTTTGAAGCTTTCCGAAACCGAGAGCATCTCCGCCAAGGCATACGTCGTCTATCACAGCCTGTTGCGCGGTCCGGCCAAGGGTGGCATTCGCATGGCGCCCGACGTTACGCTCGAACACACGGCCCACCTTGCGGAGTTAATGACGTGGAAGACGGCGCTTATGAAGCTACCGTTCGGCGGCGGCAAGAGTGGCATCGCAATCGACCCGCAGCCGCTTACGCATTTCATTAAGGCATCGTTCCTGCGCGACTGGATCATGCAGACGCGGCTCGACTTGGAAAAGGGTATATACGTGCCCGCGCCGGACATGGGCACGGGACCGTCGGATATGGCTGTCATTTTCGGCGAGACGCATATTCCTGAATGTGTGACGGGGAAGCCGATCGGCGTTGGCGGTTTGCCGGGACGTTTGGAGGCAACGGGCCGTGGTGTGGCAACGACGGCGCGCTTGGCGGCGGAGCAAATTTTACAACGACCGCTAAACGAGTTGACGGTTGCGATTCAGGGCTTCGGTAACGTGGGTTCGTTCGCGGCGCTGTTTTGTCATGAGATGGGCTTTAAGGTTGTTGCGGTCAATGATATTCGCGGCGGCATTCACAATCCGGAAGGCTTCGACGTACCACGCTTGATGCGGCATGTTGCGGAAACGCGCTCGGTCGTGGGTTTCCCGGGCGATACGATTAGCGGTGAAGAACTGCTGCACCTGCCGGTTGACGTGTTGATCCCTGCCGCGATGGGCGATGTGATCCATCACAAGAACGCCAATCAAATACAAGCGAAGATCATCGTCGAAGCCGCCAACGGGCCGGTTACGCAAGAAGCCGACGACATCTTGAACGATCGTGGCGTGCAAACTGTGCCCGACATTTTGGCGAATGCCGGTGGTGTGTCGGCGTCGTACGTCGAATGGCATCACAGCAAGAGCGGCGGTATGACGACGAAGCAGCAGGTGCTCGACAACCTCGATGCGCTGATGACCGACGCATGGAACCGCACGCGGGCGGCGCAAGAGCGCTGCAAGTGCGACTTACGTACGGCGGCACAGTTGGTCTCGGCGGAAGAGTTGATTTCGTCGCTGCGGGATCGAAACTGGATTTGATCGAATTCTCGCAGGCCTTGCGCTCGCGAAGAAATTTGGCACCGCTCGTAACATGCCGACGCGAAATGTCGTCGGCGAGTCTACATCAACACCATGCGTCGGCATGGCACCCCACATTGCCGGATGTAATGATCTTATGGATGAGATGCCCCATCGTACTACGTCAGTTGAACGTCACGAACAGCCAAACGCCGACGCATCATCAGTTAATGTTGATCTTCACAATCAACCGGTGCCGTTTCTGCGCGCAGGCATCGCCGGCATTTTGATGGGGCTCGCCAATCTCGTGCCCGGTATCAGCGGCGGCACCATGATTTTGATCATGGGGCTTTACGACCGTTTCATCGGGGCGGTGGCTGATGCCACGCGGTTGCAATTTAGCAAATCGTCTATTTTGTTTCTGGGCATCATAGGCATCTTTGCCGTCGGCGCGATCGGCGGTCTATCGGGCACGATTGCCAAACTCGTATTGAACCAACGTGTGTTGATGTATTCGCTGTTCATCGGGATGACGCTCGGTGGCGGGCCGCTACTTTACAAGATGGCAAAGCCGTGGACGGCGTCGACCGTCGTGGCGTTGATGGCGGGCATCGCGTTGATGTTCGTCATTGCATTCATTGGTGGCGATACCGAAAAGCCGACGGCCGAAGAAAAACAAGCGCGCAAGGAAAAGATCGAACGCGGCGACTACGAACTGAAACCGGCGTACGGTCTCGACATCGGTGCGGGTATCCTCGGGATGAGCGCGATGGTTCTGCCGGGGATCTCGGGTGCGTACATGCTGCTGATACTGGGGCGGTACGAGCAAATCCTGTCGGCGATTTCGATTGGTAAGGACTACGTATTCAGCTTCGGCAAGAGCGGCGACATCACCGCGTTTTATATCATTGTTCCCGTCGGGATCGGCGTGGTGATCAGCCTTATCGGCGTGACCAATCTCTTGAAGTGGCTGCTTAAACATTACGAGCGAGCGACCATCGGATTCTTGCTTGGCATCGTGATCGGATCGGCGCTTACGCTCTTACGCGTCGTTGCGCCAGAATCGACGCAAGATTACGCCATTGGTGCCGGCGCGCTCGTCGGTGGCTTCGTCGCGACGGTCCTGCTCGAGCGCATCAGTGGGGCAACGAAAGACGTTGCGTCACCGACTGGCGAGACGACGGCCGCTGCGTGATCTAAACTGCGATTATGGCACTCCGTTCGCTAACCGCTCGCTGTCCGGCCAAGATCAATCTGACGTTGCGCATCGCTGGTCGGCGCGACGACGGCTTTCACGAACTCGAATCGTGGGTTGCGCAAGTCGGGCTGTATGACGAACTCACGGTTGATGCCGCAGATGAGGTTTCGCTTACCGTCATTCCTCACGGTGCCGCGCCAACTGATGAAACCAATCTCGTGATGAAGGCCGCAAGGTTGTTGGCTGAAACCACGCAAACCGATCTCGGTGCTGCGATCAATTTGCGAAAAGAAATTCCTTCCGGTGCTGGATTAGGCGGGGGCAGCTCGAACGCTGCCGGTGCGTTGCGATTGCTGAATGAGCTGTGGCAAACGCAACTTGACGACGCCAGCCTGACGGCGCTTGCCGCGAAATTGGGGTCGGATGTGCCGCTTTTTCTTCACGAGCGCCAGGTCATCATGCGCGGCCGAGGTGAGTTGGTTGAAGAACACGCGGCACCTTCGCGCGGGTGGGTTGTGCTGATCTTGCCTGCTATCGAAGTCCCCACGGCAGCCGTTTATCAGGCGTATGCGCAACAACAGCAAGGCAAACGCAGTGACGCGGGCCACGCGACAGTCGAATTGCAGCATCCTCCATCATCTGCAGCCGAACTCATGCCGCAGCTCTTTAATGACCTCGAACCAGCGGCGTTTGACGTTGAGCCGAAACTCGTTGAGATTCATCATCAAGTCAACCAACTTAATGGGCGAGTGGTGCGCATGACGGGCAGCGGCAGCGCGTTTTTTTCGTTGTTCGATACCGAAGCCGATGCGACGGCGTGGGCGGAGGCAGCGCGCGATTGTGTTGCAACAACGACCCGCTTGGTAGTCGTGCCGGTTTTGACGGCGTAACTTTAACGCGATTTTTGTTTTGCGAGACGCGCTTAATTCCCCTAGGGTATCTCGGACAACGTTCGGCGAGACCGAACGTCCTAATCCGTGGGGAAAGCGATGCACCCGTTGGAAGTTACTGAAGTTCGCGTCAAACTGCTCGATGGCGACGTCGACAAGTTGCTCGCGTTTTGCACGATCACGCTCAACGGGTGTTTCGTCGTGCGCGATCTTAAAATCATCGACGGTCCCGATGGCCCATTCGTGGCGATGCCGTCGCGCAAGCTCGGCGACCGATGCCCCGATTGTCGCGAAAAGAACCCGTTTCGCGCTCGGTATTGCAGCGAATGCGGTCGCAAGCTGAGCAGCCAACGCGCACCGAAAGATGGCGACGGTTACGCCAAGCTGTTTGCCGATATCGCCCACCCGATCTCGGTGGAATGTCGCCAAATGATCGAACAGGTTGTGATGAAGGCGTACGAAACCGAGCGGCTTACAGCGGCATCGTCGGACGACGAAGATGTCATCGTGGCGGAAGATCGGCTGCCCGAACCGACTGTCGCAAAGCGCGGCCGGGCGGATTCGGGGCGCACGCGCGTCGTTCCGGCCGAGCCGAAGCCCGAGAATGTCGTACCAGAAGGGGGCTCGGGGGCGGATTTTGCCGCCGGAATTCTATAGCCAACAGTTGAATTTCGGCATGTCGGTTTAGATAATAGGTAACGCGAGTTTTTCGGCGGCGCAGGGTGTAGGGAAGCAGGCGCGTCAGCCACGTCCTTATTTTTCATTATCGCTCATCGCTCGGGCCTGAGGCTGCACGATTTCGGTGAATACCGAAATGGTGTGAGCTTATTGGTTTGCGTCGCCATGCGCGGCCGCAACTGGGAGGCGTTTATGTTGCATACCCGACTTCAAACCGGGGCGGTTTTGTTGTTTGCGGTAACGAGTTTGCTAGCCACGACGCTACACGCTGATGGGCCGGCACTGTTGCGCAAACATATCGAAATTCCCGTCGATATAACGGGTGATAGCGATCGCGATCAGCCAACCGGCACGCCGCGCGGCATTGTTTGCCCGGGGCCGTTTAACGCGACACACACGACTACGCCGTTCGATCAGGGTGGTGCATCGGTCTTCGCGCAGGGTGGTTTTCTTGAAGGCGAATGGGCGGCAGCAACCTATGTCGTTCCTGCCGATCGTTTTCCATTAATCTTGGAAGTCGGCGAAATCTTGTTGGCCTCGCCGACCATCACGGCACCGTCGCAGACGCAATACACCTTCGGAGTTTGGCAAGGTAATCCGGCTACCGGCACGATGGTCGCGCAGTTCTCATCGAACGGTGTGGACATCCCGCATGCCGACCATCCGATCGGTCAGAACGTGGCATTGCGGATTCAGTTTCAGGTCGATCCCGGCGATCCGGAACAGATCGTGATCAGCAATGATGGAAGCAACAGCTTTACCGTGGGCTTCCGTATCGATTCGCATAACAATCAGCTCTTTGGGAGTTGCGGCATTGCGTGTAACGAGCCCTTGGGCCTCTTGTGTACCGGTAACAACATGATGCCCTCGACCGATACCGACGGTCAGGCTCAACCAACGAACAACTGGCTGTTTGCCATCAACTGTCCGGGTCTTAGCTCGGGTTGGTATAACTTTACTCAGCTGTCGGGCCTTGGTCTGACGCTTTCCGGCGACTGGATGATTCAGGCGTCATATCGATGTATCAACGAGGCAACGGGGGCGTGTTGTTTGACCGCCTCTTGTGTCGAGCAGACGTCAACTGCGTGCGATGCGTTGAGCGGTGTCTTCCAAGGCGGCGGAACCGAATGCGCGAGCATCAATTGCCCCGTCGTGGGCGCGTGCTGTCAGGAAAATGGTGATTGTTCGTTGCAGCCGACAGCAACGGCGTGCGCAATGGTGGGCGGAACGTATCAGGGCGACTTCATTCCCTGTAATAATCCAAACCCATGTCCGCAGCCCGGTGCGTGTTGTTTGACCAACGGAACCTGTCTCGATTTATCT
>JAUIHO010000345.1 GCA_030432035.1 Phycisphaerae bacterium | reverse complement strand
CAAACAATGGCGCGATTTCAGGTAATAGCGGTAACCGATGCATGTTCAAAATACTGTTTTGACCGTCGGTCCACCAAACCCCTTTCATGCGCGGCGTAAGCCAATCGTCCGCTATTTGAAAGTTGAATACGTGGTGCTCGATATTGCGCAATTCGCAAACCTGTCGCGCGATTTCGATGTCTGCACAGTTCGGTAATCCGAACGTAACAACAGGCACGGCGCTCGAAGTTTCGGGAAGTGCCGCGACGATCAAGCGAGAGTCGAGACCACCGCTTAGATACACACCAATTTCATCAATCGGATTCAAACGTCGCCGCACCGCGATATCGAACAATCGTGCGAGTTCTTCGGCGACTTCATCTTCGGTCGCACTCCGCGCCGATTCAATATTGTCTTCATAAGACCAATACCGCCGCCTGGTCATTCGCCCGGAGTTGAGATCGAACATTGCGATGGTCGCCGCATCGAGAATCTCCACGCCTTCGAACCAAGTCGACCGACCCAATAAGTACCCGACTCCGAGGAAATCATCGATCGCTTGTATGTTGATTTGAGGCGAGAAGTCCGGAACGGCGAGCATCGCCTTCATTTCGCTCGCCCACGCAATACCCGTCGGCGTTTGATGGACGTATATCTGCCCAAGACCATAACGATCGGATATGAAAAAAAGTCGATTCTCCGCCACATCGAAAATGACGGCGGAAAAAAATCCGTTGATCTTCGGAAGCGCATCATCTAGCGCTCCCTCGCGAATCAGATGCGCCAGCAATGCCGCGTCGGATTCGAGGTGTTCCGACGGTGCAAGTTCGGACGAATTGTAAAACTCGCCATCTATCCAAACACAAAAATCGTCACTGCGATAACAACTCTGCGCCGACCGACCGGCCGAGTTGACGACCACACCGATTGCCAACTGGTCAAACACATACGGTGCCGGCGCATGTTGTAAAGGCGTTTGCAGAAGCAGCCTTTGCATGCCAGACACGAATTCCGACGCGTTGATAATAGGTCGCGTAGAGGCTATTCCAACTGTGCCGGGCATTAGTTTGCGCTCGCTTTGCTCTTTTGACGGGTCAAATATGCCACGAGGCCCTTCTTCAAACTCTGATAGTCCACAACGTCTTCGGGCCGCATAGCGAAGTATCTCAACACCAACAGGTACACGCCCGCACCGATGCCGAATACGACGCCAAGCTTAATCCAGCCCGTAACCGGCACGACATAACCTGCACCGAGCCACGCGATGCCGCCTAACAGTGCGGGCAACAAACCGGGCCAAAACGTCTTCTTAAGCCAAATTCCCAAACTAAGGTCGGCAATTCGAAATGCAAGGGGCCAAACGATGAGCGGCTGCAAGATAGAGGTCGTCATTAGCGTCGACAAGGCAGACCCGACAGCCCCCATTTTCAATCCGCCTACCAAGTATAACGTCAAAGCCAAATTACAAATCTGAATGACGATGGTGCGTAATGCAAATTCCTTCACGTTCGCTGTCGCCGTAATCAGTCGCGGTAACATCATATGCCCGTAGCCGACGACGAACGCGGCGAGCAGAAGCGCCATTACGACGCCTGCTTGCGGGTATCGATCGCGCAAGTACAAAGCGATAATTTCTCGAGAGAAGATGATACCCGGAACTGCAATCAACAAAGACAGCCACAGTGCGATACGCCCGCCGCGCAGGTACACATTGCGCAATGCCCCCGTATTCTGCGAGGCATGCATAGCCGTCATCGGTGCCACCAACGACATGGCACCTTGTGTCACCGTGTCACCAATTTGCCGCCGAGGCAACGAGCCGACGTGATAACTGGCGACGTCCACCGGCGTTGCCAATTGATTGAGGATTAAGACGTCGGCATGGGACCGCAAACGCTCTGCCAGTTGGCTGAGAAATCGCCACGCACCGAATGAGACCAACTCGCGTGCCAGCTTCCACCGAATGGCACGAACTCGAAACCGTAACTCTGGCACCAATTTGCGCGACCAATATTGCGTGACGGCGCCGCGCAAACAATCGGCCGCGACGGCTGCCACGACAACCCAAATCACGCGAGTCGAAACGCCGAACAACAACGCGAACAGAACCGCAATACGAAAGAACTCCGACGACACGCGAATCATGTTCGCCAGCACCATCTTCTGCGTGATGAAAAATCCCGCGCTAAGGGGAATCAACGGCAGCCGCACGACCAACGAAACGACGAGCAAGCCCATCATGAGTTGCGCGTCCATCAATCGGTCTGCCGGAATCTTCAAGACCGCATCGATTTGCCAAGTGAAGATCGCACCAAGAATGAGCAGCAATGAACTTACCGCCAGTAGCAGCGGCATAATCGTGGACACGATCGCCGTCACGCGTTCGTTATCGGATTGGGCCTTGGCTTCGACGCAATAGCGCGCTACGCCGGAAGTTAAGACCGACGTCGCCAACGGCACGAAGATAATGACCGACATCACG
>JAUIHO010000151.1 GCA_030432035.1 Phycisphaerae bacterium | reverse complement strand
AACAACAAGGCCAGATGATTCACTTCATGAAGAACGTTGCCATTCTCGGTGCGCTGATATCGATCGCCGCCACCGACGTG
Organism: Phycisphaerae bacterium; assembly: GCA_030432035.1. GTDB lineage: Bacteria > Planctomycetota > Phycisphaerae > UBA1845 > UTPLA1 > ECT2AJA-110-A. The sequence continues at coordinate 13,224 of JAUIHO010000151.1, read as the reverse complement.
CGTGGTTGGAGATTGGATCAGAAGTTGTTGCGATCGAAACAAGCGTAAGCCCAAGAGCGAGTAGCAATGCAAGCAAAGTTGTCACAAAGGAGATCAACGATGATCACCATTCGCAAAAGCAACGAACGCGGTCACGCCGATCACGGCTGGCTCGATACGTACTACACGTTTTCATTCGCGGACTATCGCGATCGCAATCACATGGGTTTTGAATCGCTGCGCGTGATCAACGAAGACCGCGTGGCGCCCGACACGGGCTTCGGCATGCATCCGCATCAGAACATGGAGATTGTGACCGTCATGCTGTCGGGCGCGCTACGACATGAAGACAGCCTCGGCTCGGCCTCAACGATTCACGCTGGCGAAGTGCAGCGCATGACGGCCGGTCGCGGTGTGATGCATAGCGAGTTCAATGCGTCCGACAGCGAGCCCGCGCACCTGCTGCAAATCTGGATTCGACCGCGCGAACGGGATCTGGAGCCGAGCTACGAGCAGAAAGCGTTCGATGCAAGTGCTAACGGCGCACCGGTCGCGCAATTGGTCGCATCACCCGACGGTCGCGACGGCTCGCTCACGATACAACAAGATGTATGCTTGTATCGCGTTCGGCTCAATGCGGGGCAGGATTGGACTACCGACGCGTTGCCGGCGGGCAAGGCATGGTTACAAGTGATCGATGGCGGCGTGCAGGTAAATGACGCATCGCTCAATCGTGGCGATGGCGCACAGGTTGAAGACGAATCGAAGTTGTCGCTTCGAGCTGACACCGCGAGCGATGTTTTGCTGTTTGTGTTTGAGCGCTAACACATTCGGCAATTGGAATCGCACAGAGAAAAAGGCCGCGCCGATGCTGATCGGCGCGGCCTTTATGCGTTCTTATTGCAACGACGACGTGTTAGCTTGCGTTGCCGGACAACGACCCGCCGCTATTGCTATTGTCGTCATCCCCGTCGTTGTCATCATCACCCGAGTCGCCGTCGTTGTCGTCACCGCTATTGGTTATCAGCGACGCTTCGCCCGACGGCATACATTCGATATCCGGCGGGAATGGATGGATACCGCCATCGCGGCGAATTTCCCACAGGCCATCGGCCTCGGTGTTGTCGTCGTAGTAATCTTTAAAGTTGAACTTCTCGGTCACGTCAAATTGCATCGTCAGCAAGCCGCCGGTTTCGGCGTCGAATTCCAATGCGGGGCTGATGACGCCGCCTTCGAGTACCTTGTGCTCGGCGTTCCAGAACTCATCGTTCGAGAACAAATCGAGCACGGGAAAAGTCGGGTGTTCCGTCGCGCCTTCGACTGCAACGACGTTGTCCGGATCGCCGCGCTGCATCCAATGCCAACCCGCTTCGGTCACGGTCATGCCGAGTTGCGTGTTGTCTTCAAACCATTCCGGTTCGAGGTACAACAAAAAGTCGCGTGGTTGCAGCGTGCCCATTTCCTCAAAGACCATGCGATATTTGATGTCGCGCGACGTCGTACTCGGAAACAGGGTGGGCACAGTCATATCGAGATAGAACACTTCGATGTCGGCCTTGCTGTAGGTGCCGCTCGTTAGCGTTTCCACATCGAGCAGTGATTCGGGGCTGTCGTTGTCCAGGTCGAGAATCAATGCGTCATCAACGTCATCTGTGTTGAAGACTTCAACTTCGCTGCTGACTTCATTTGTTAACGGATCGATCACTTTGAGCACGATGCGCTTAAAGGCGATCGTGTAGGCCGTCGGCGTCAGGTTGACGTCTCGATCGTCCGGTACCGATTGCGCCGACGGGACGGCGTAGCCTGCCGGGGCCAACGAGTCCGTCGCGACCTGCACGCTTAGCACACCGGGCGTTGCGCCGGTGGTCGAGTTACCGTCACCCGATCCGGAGCCGCCGCCTGTTGGAAACAAGCCGGACATGGCACATGTCGCGCCGGTCAATATGGTGGTGGAAGCAGTTACAACGAGTGTCATAACCATTGTCCGTAAACAGGTGCGAGTCGTGCGAGTAAGTCGCTGGGTCGTGTTGTAGGTCATCTGTAAGTTCTCCCCGGCCTTTAACGTGTGATGCGGCAACGTTGGCGCATCATCCTATCGGTCCAAGCGGCCATTGCGGCCTTCGTGGTTGTATCGGTAAGTAATTGCAGAGGTTTGATGTCTTGTTGTGTGGTCTTCAGGCTATAGGGCGAGATCCAGTGTCGAGTGAATCCTATAACGTGCGGAGTGCCTAACAGTCGCCGAGGAATAACTATAGATGTTGCTTACAAGGTTTGAAGAATTCAGTTAATAGAATACCCATTCTCGATCTGCAATTTCAGAATCTTTCGTTCATGTCGCGTGATCGAGATGATGAGAACTGAATCTTGATCTTCGTCCCGTAGGGACGGCTCGATAATAGGCCACCGTTTCAACGGTGGTTGTAATTGTCGTATCAAATATGGTTCGTCCTGTTAAGGACGTTGGGAAAGTCGTATGAGATTCCTTCTATCCCTACGGGATGAAAGGCTTGTCTCAGATGACCATCCCCCCACGATGTGGGGGGCTATTTTCCGCTGATCCCTACGGGATAACGTAAGCACATCGTTCCATCTAATTTGGGAACCGTTAAGGTCAACCAGAACAGTTAAGAACGATAGGTTTTGAGAGTCGTGTTTATGCGGAGATCGGAGTATCTCGCTCGACCCGCCCTGAATATTGTCTCGCTCGAAATCAATCCCACCCAAGCGCTCGCTCGCTCGCCTTATCCCTAAACCGGTCCCAACTTCTCAAATGGCGTGGATAGTAGCTCCGTGACGATTGCATCTGTTGGCCGGACCACGCCGCCGGTTCGCACGATTGCCATCACGCCGGCTTTGCGGACGAGTTGATCTTGCTCGTCACGATCGAGGACGGCGTCCATCAATCCTGGCCGGTAGTCGTTGAGCTGTTTGCACGGGTTACGCAGGCCGGTGATTTCGATAACGGCTTCAGCACCAAGTTTGAGCCTTGCGCCGCGTGGTAGGTCGAGCAGGTCGATGCCGCGCGTGGTGATGTTTTCGCCCATGACGCCCGGCGCGACATCAAAGCCGCACGCGTTCAATTCATCGATCAGCTCGTGATGAATGAGATGTACTTGGCGCAGGTTCGGTTGCGTTGGATCGCGCGCGACGCGCGAGCGATGCTTGACCGTCGCGCCTGCGTGTGCGTCGCCTTCAACACCGATGCCCTCGATCAGCGTGATTTGGACGCAAGGTTGCTTACTAAACGTATGCGTCGGCGATTGTTGTACGCCGACTACGTGTGGACAATCGAGGGTCAAATTAATGCAAAACCGTATTCACAAAGGCGTTAATGTCTTCGGGGCCGACGACGCCGTTCCCGCTCAGGTCACCGTGATCGATATTGCACGTCGGCTCCGAGGCGCGATACTGATCTTCATCCAGCAGTGCCGTCACGAACCCGGCAACGTCGCTACCATCGACCTGTTGATCGCAGTTCATATCGGCGGCGACAAATGGCGGAAGTTTGCGTAGTTGAAAGCCGTTCAGCGCGGCACCGATCGTCGTGTTGCCGCCGTTCGGTATGCCGACATGCAGGCCGATATAACTCAAGCTACCGCTTTCCGTGACCGTCAATTGATGGCGGCTAAACGTGATACCCTCGACATGCCCGCCCGGCCATTCGCCTCCGACCAATGGTTGATAAGAATTAAAATCGAAGCGCACCTTGCCGTCGGTGGAAGGTGAGTTCGGCATCCATGCATAGGTGATGACCTCATACTCGCCCGGCTCCAGCCCGTTGATATAGACGCAGGTTTCCAATGACAGCGAATGGGTCGCCAAAAAGTCGTCCATCAATCCCGCATCATTACCAATCGTGGCGGGATCATCTGAGCTGTTGAGATCCATGCCGCCGAATTGATGCACGACGACATTGGTGGCATTCCCGTTGATATCGCGTAACGGTTCGGCTTGTGGATGTGGGGTGATCATAAACGGCGTGACGTGCTGTAGGCGAACGGCGTTCCAATACCCGGGCAAGCCTGCAGCCGCGTAGTTATCGCTCGGCTTATCGGCGACGCCGACGTCAACGTTAAATGACTGCGCATGCAGTGATGTAGCGGAGAATGCTATAACGGTAGCGAGCAAAAAGTTTGATTTCATCGGCCAACTCCTTGAATGAAATCAGTGTAAAGGCTCGCTGACGCCGATTAAAGTAAAATCGCCAAGCAACGGGTGGCGACAGGTATTTCGTGATGGGTTGGCGATTAAAAGGCGAGTGTCGAGGGGGGTAAACCAGTGTGTACGCAGGATTTAGCGGATTATGGAAATTCAGGGGATGCTCGGATTTGTGGCGTGAGGTGCTACTCTGATTAATATTCGCTCGCCAACAGGCCCAGCATCACCGAATCGTTAACTTCGCCATTTACGAGCCAACGCTCGCGCAGCAAACCTTCGCGAACAAAGCCGGCGCGTTCCAACAACTTCAAACAATTCTCATTACGCGGGTCGACGTCGGCTTCGATGCGATGCAAATTCATCGTGCCAAACGCGAAACTCAGTAGCGCGCCGATCGCTTCCGACATCAATCCTTTGCCCCACATATCGCGGCGAAGAATAAAACCGATTTCCGCACGACGGTTGCGCCGGTCGACTTGAAACAGCGTGCACGTGCCGATGACGGTATTACCGTCGTTTAACGCAATACCCCATTGATAGAACGCGTTGTCGGCTGCGCCGCGCGTGACGCGCTCGATTAACTCAACGGCGTCGTTTCGATCCGTCCAAGGCGGCGAACTCCAAAAGCGCATGACCTCAGCATCGCCAAATACGGCGAGTAGATCATCGGCGTCATTCGGTGTTAACGGTCGCAACGAGACGCGCGCGGCGGCGACCGACGGCATGGTTTCGAATGTGGGTACGTTCATTTTTGTCGCTTAACCATTTCGGCAACCCATATCGGCACAAACGGTGAGGTGCAGCCCTTCGACACGGGATAGTCGCGGTACACGCCGAGTTTTTCACCGATCTTGACCGCGCGTTTGCGATGCTTTTCGTGATGAATGCCGATCTCGCCGAGGCACATATTCATGGTCCATTGTGTTTCCGGCGCGGCGTCGCCCATTTCGGCTTCGATGCGATCGAGTAGCCCCTTCAAATCTAACCCGTCGGGTTTTTTGACCACGCGGCTGGTCGTTGCACTCCAACCGAAGCGCGCGGCCATCGGGTCTTCGTCGGTCATCCATTTCTGGCGCAGGGTTTCGACGTCGGCATGCGTTTTCACGATATACGAATAAAGCCAGTCGGCTACGTACGCGAATTTCACCGACCGTACGAGTTGATCGACCTTATCAGCTGAAAGTTTCTTGGGCTCCATGATTAAGATCGCGAGTTGCCGCGCGTCGATGTTGCCCGTCTTCCAGAGCTGCAACGCAAGTTTGTGATCCGTCTTGATCTCTTTGGCGAGCTTTCGAATGTCACCCATCTTGACACCGAACTGATTGTCGTGAGCACCGGCCTTGGTGTTGTGTTTGCGGCGCGCTTCGTTGCCGAGGGATTCGAGTTTGGTTAGGACTTCTTTCTTGGTCATGGCCAATCCTAAAGGAATATATGATTGCAGTCTGTTTGCGATGGCGCATCTTAAGCGGCTTTTTCTCTTGCCAATAGCAAGCCCGTTACGAAGTCATCTCGTCGTTAATTATTCCTTCTATTCTAAAGAGTTGCGTGACGTCTAGTCCCAATTCCCCGCGGGTGGTGGGAAACAAGGCGGAAGTAATTAAGGGCGACTAAGAGCGTGTTAAAGGAGGGCAGAACTCACCCGACTATTCTGAATATATGGTCAAATCCAGTCCGCCAAGACATTTGCCTGCCAATTAGGTATGCCAGCACCCATGCATTAGAATCTTAACTAAGCTTTCCTCGCATCGGAGGCCATGTTGATGAAGTCGAAACGAAAACCGATCGCCGCCGTACTGGGCATTCTCATTTTTTGCACGGGCATGATGGGCGAGCAATGCCAGCAAGATCCGATGGCGGGCGGATTGGCGGGATTGTGGTCGCTCGAACGCGGGGCCGTGACGATTCGTGCTACGTTTACCGTCGACAACGGTGGCACAGTCGAAACGAACTCCAGCGATGGCGAGTTGGTGCCACTAAACGCCGACGATTTCCCGCCGGCGTTAAGCGAGTTGGTCGCGCAGTGGAACGATGGTTTGGCTGAATTGAACGCATCGTTAGATGAAGCATTGCCGGATGTGGTGGGCGTCGAGTTTCCGCAGTTCGGCAACATTCGCATTTTCGATCCGAACGATACGACGATGCAGGGCACCGGCATCTTCAATAACGATACGCTCGAGTACCTGTTCGTCGGTGATCTCTCCGGCGCGGGTATGGGCGACAACGTGGGGGCGGGCGGCGTCTTGCAGGCGTCGGCAGTTACCGGTCGGTTTGATCGAGCGGCGTTAACCACCAGCGGGGAAATCACGCGCGGCGTGCTCGTCACGCTAATTAATACCACGGGCGGCGTTGCGTTTACTGTTGAGATCAAGGTGGCCTATTTGGGCCAGCGCACGGGCGATTTGCCCGGATAAATCGCTCGGCCTAAATGCCGAAATCGGTCCTGCCCGCAAGCCGAAATGAAACTAGAATATCCCGGCGGCGTCGGAACAGCCGGCGTCGCCGACTTTTATTCGAGGAGGACGAATATGCAAATTCAAGTCAACACCGACAACCATGTCGAAGGCCGCGAAGGGTTGATTCGCAAGATCGAAGAGACGGTAAACAGCTCGATGAAACGCTTCGTCGATAAGCTGACGCGCGTCGAGATACACATTACCGACGAAGACAGCGATAAGAAGAAAAAGGGCGAGGATATCCGCTGCAAACTCGAAGCCCGACCGCGCGGCCTTGACCCGATCACGGTCAGCAACCAAGCGGCGACCGTCGATCAGGCGTACAAAGGCGCCATCGAAAAAGCGGAGCGTGCGCTGGACCGTGCGTTTGGGAAGTTGGCGGATCGTTAAGCGATTGCTGTGAGTGATTTTAGTAGGCCGTTGTTATTGAGTACGGCAATTCGTAGGGTCCGCATCTCGGACCTTTTTTCGTTTGCCTGTTATGATCGTTCGAATTGGTCGTGTATTCTGATATGAATTGACAGTCGTCTTTTGCCCGACGGCCGAACGTAAAGGGCACCAGAATAGGTCGATACACTAGGCATTTTATTTTATCATGGCCGGTATCCGCTTTCGCTGTATTTTCATTGTCGAAACAGTCGCCTGGGCTCAATTATGGATTTTGACTTCTTAGATGTCGTCGGCGACGGGCCGCTTGGGCGTATCTTTGTATTCGTTCTTCTTGGCATTTTGGCCGTGGCATCGATCGTCGTCGGCATCGGCTCCGAAACGACGATTCTGCAAGTCTCGCGCATCGGGACGGGCGTGCTGATCTTGGTAGCGACCGGCCTGTTCGCGTGGATGCATCGCCCCAATGCCGAGAAGGCCTCGTGCCTCGTCTTGCTACTCGTCTTCGGCTTCATGATCCTTTCCGGCTTGGCGGCGTTTTTCTTGTTTTTCTTTGGCGAGTTTGTGAACGACGTGTGGACGCAATTTAACAATTGATCCCGCGATCCGCTCCAATTGCCCCTTTGCCGTCGTTTGGGGGCCGATATTGTTCGCCAATAATCCCTTTCCAAAAATTCTCAAATCGCGCGGCAGAATCTCCCGGCTCGCGGGTACTTACCACGTGCCGCCTCTTTTTTTTGCAACCCGGAATGCCGCGCGACCCCTTGGGCGGCGCGTGCGCGGTCGTTCCAGTTCAAACCATTCCCGCACAAGAGGAAATCCGATGTCATTGAGAATCACTCGCACCGTCGCGTTGGCCCTCACCTGTTTCGCCACGAACCATCTGCATGCCCAAGTTCCACAGGATTGCGCCGAAGGTAACGGCACTTACGACGGCACGTTCTCCGGCGCTATCCGCTACTACGCCTTCACCAACGAGACGCGCAAGGTCATCTTTATCGAAGACGACGCGGCAGGTGAGTTCAGCCCCGCTGCCGCCGGTACAGAAATTACCTTCCGCGACATCGCATCCGATGGATCATTCACTGCCTCACGCACGGATACGTTCAGCGGTAACACGCTCACGTTTAACGGTGTTTACGAAGACTGCACCGTGGAGGGCACGTGGATGCTGACCTATGCCGAAGGCGGTTCGGCCGGCGGCACGTTCTCAATGGAAGCCGAAGCACCGTTGGAGGTCGTGGCCGTCGATGCACTGTGCGGCGCCTTGGGTGGTGGCGGCGCGTTGTTCGCGATGCTGGCGGGCTTGGTAACGATGTCGTTTCGTCAGCGCCGTCGCCACCAATCCGTCGGATAATAACCTGTTTGGGCCTGCTCGCGGTTTCGCCATGTCCGAAAGTAAGCCGCACCGTTAGCCGATGCCTTCCCTATGTCGGTTCGGTCTCGATCAGAGCACACCATAATATCGGAACGATGTGGCTTCACGCTCGTGGAACTGCTCATCGTTGTGGTTATTCTGGGAATACTGGCGGCTGTGGTGATTCCGCAGTTTGATAACGCATCAGAATCCACCGAGATCGCGGCCCTGCAGGCCGATTTGCGGGTGATGAGAGAAGCGCTTCAGCGTTATGCACTCGAACACGACGGTAACTTCCCCGGCAGTCTCACGGCGATCGCGCGCTTTACAAATAAAACTGGCACCATGGCCGGTAATAAGACGGCAGTCTATAAATATGGGAAGTACATTCCCGATATCCCGCGCTGCCCGATCGGCCCAAGAAAAGGAGCCACGGGTTGGGCGGCTATCGGCAATAATCCGCCGACCGTGGCCAGCGGTTCATCCACAGTCGGCTGGCTTTACCATTCCGCCAGTGGCAACGTGTGGGTCAACGACGCCAATCATTTCGATAAGTGATGGTTGGGCTGTGCTTATTAACTCCGCGATGGCGTCTCATCGGGTCCGCAGCGAGTCGCATTTTCGCAATGATCATCTCGATCAATTTCGACAGTGCCAACTGTCACGTTGACCGATCACGTCAGGCCGACTATCAAACGCGTTATGCCCACCTACATCGCATTACTACGCGGCATCAATGTTGGCGGTCGCAACAAAATTGCGATGGCCGATCTACGGGCGCTGTTCGCATCGGCTGGGTTTGACGATGCGCGCACACTGCTGCAAAGCGGCAACGTTGTGTTCGAAGGCCCGCGTCAATCCGTCGCCGCCCTCGAACATATGCTCGAAGCTGAAACGCAAGCGCGCTTTGGACTATCGATCGACTATATAGTGCGCACGGCGACCGAGTGGAAGCGGATCATCGCGGATAATCCATTTACAACCGAAGCCGAACGCGACCCGAGCCATACGCTGGTGATGTTGCTAAAGACACCCGCCAAGGCCGCCGCCGTGCAAACCTTAAACGACGAGGTCAAAGGCCGAGAGATCGTGCGATCCGCGGGCAAACAGCTTTACCTAATCTACCCGGACGGTATCGGCCGCTCGAAGCTCACTAACACCGTGATTGAGAAGAAGCTAGGCGTACGCGGAACCGCACGTAATTGGAATACGGTGTTAAAGCTCGATGCTTTGGCGAGTACGCAAGCGTGAAGCGTGCCATGCTCCCCCTTCAAGGGGAGCATGCGGGGCGAGCGTGGCACCCGTTTTGACGCCGCATGTTACACTGAGCCGCCAGTGCCACCGGCCGTAGAAGAGTAGGCGTCGGGCGGTGGTCATACTTGAAAATTCAATTTCATTTCCAGTAGAGTATGCTTATTGTTTCTTACTGATTAGATGCTAAACTAGCTATTTTTACAGCGAGAGATTATTATGTCCAAGTCAATCTGTTGGGTCGCCCCTCTTTTGACGATCGGCTGCTTCAATGCTCTTTCATCCGCAGCGTTAATTGATAACGGGACATTTACCACCGATACTGATACTGAATTGGATTGGTTGGACCTATCAGAATCGGTAGGCCGTACTCTCGAGTTTGAAAGTGTTGAATTTGGAATCGGAGGTGACTTTGAAGGTTGGCGTCACGCAACTTTTGACGAACTCTTTAACTTTTGGTCCAACGCAGGACTGACAATCGGAGTCGATATTGTTGAAGAAACAGATTTTGCGACGGCAGTTACATTTGTGCAAAAGTGGGGGTTTACGCAGGGAGACCAAACAACGGGGATTGCGTTCTCTTACTTCAGCGTAATCGATGGGAATGAACAATCTCTGGCGAATGCCGACATTTATTTCATTGACGGCTGGGCAGGGACCGCAATATTCCAGCAACCACAAGGGGAGGGGGGAGGAAAACCCTTTGTGGGCCATGCCCTCGTCCGCAATACTATCCCCGAGCCAACGACCGCTTTTTTTTTCCTCTGTCTCGCTACCGCAGCAATCGCCCGCCGCAGAAATCGGGTGTTCGGCGTATGAGGAAGCCCGCAAAGGTGCGGGCGTAGTCAGTCGGTTGAAGATAAATCGAAGCGCTGTGTCAGCTTGGCCGAACAATCGAATACGGCGTGTGACAATGTTGGTTTTTCTCGTGTTCCAACATCGCGGCGAGCAATTCGCAGGGTGCCACTGGTCGGCTTGGCCGCCAGTGCTCTCGGGCGCAGAACCATCCTTAACTAACCCGCAAACCGTCGGCCGTATCGGCACCGTTCGAAAGCCGTTCTGCAATACTGCATAATCACCAGCATGCGCCCACCGGCGGGCCGTTGGATTGGAAATGGTCGAGTTGGCGTGTGTATGACGGGAGGGCTTCCGATGCACCGATACGGCCCACGGTCACGCGGTGGGGTTGAGTCGTCGCAGTGCTCGGTGCACTGGCGGACGAGCCGACCAGTGGCACCCGTTATTGACGCCCCTGTTACACCGAGCTGCCAGTGTTACCCGCTGAAAGTGGGATGAAATGTGTGCGTCACCGCGCTAGCCGACATGCTTGCCTTGAAGGGCAAGCATGTCACCCGCTGGCCTACGCTGGCTCAAGATCCTGCGCTAGCCTGTCATCGCTTTGATAGGTCTTTATCAATTCTTCAATTAACTCATAGTTCAATTTGGCACTTAGCTTTTTTGTGTTGTTTCGAAGGGAGTCAAGTGCGTCATCTGCGCGTTCAATCCATTTTGGCGCAAGCCGAGATAGCTCTAAGTGAACTACATCGATTTCGTTCTTATCAACAGCGACAGTAATTTTCTGCAGTCTTTTACTTTCTGATCCGACGGTGAACTTTACATTTTCGTCACCGGTCGACCTAGTCTCCTCGCTTCGCTCGTTGTCGTCATAGCGAAATTGAATAATGAACTTACCGGTCTTTCGATCGTAGCCACCATTTAACGAGGTAGGCCGATCGGATTCCGGAACTCGTACAGAGACTGAAATCCCCTTAGCCATTGTTTGTACCGAGGGTAGCTTGATGAATCGACTCAAGACGTCTTTCTCTGGCCGGATCCAAATATTGTCTGACATTGCAGGACGCCTTCCTATTCTCCTAGTATTCTAGCAATAGCCCTTGCCATCAATGCAACCCCTCGCGTCGTTCTTTCAGGGAATTTTGAGTCCGAGTAACTATCAAGAACAATAACACCTAGTTTCTTGGTTCCATATTTCACAGGGTGTGCATAATAGCCCCGTGCACGCCATAAATGCTCGGAAACCGTCTCAGGGCGCGTGATTGTTGCTCGTGCATAGTCCTCAATAGCAACGGCTTTTTCGCGTTCGTTACCGCCTTGCAGGTCTGGAAGCCCTTCAACTTTTAGCTCAATTCCGTGAAAAAAAGTCCATCCTGCGACGCCGTCGCATTCACTTTCCTCGTGTTCCGAAATATCGAACTCAATTTTCGAGTTAGCAGTTGATTCACATGATCTGGCGAAAATCTGAAGCTTGCTCCGCGATTTATTTGGTACAAATAGAGTCAATCGGTGCGCAACTTCAGATTCGGACGCCTGCGTCATCGCTCTTGATTTCAATTCGGGAATTACGTCGAAGAGGGTCAGTCGAATAATCTCGCGTCGTCTCTTGTTCTCATGGCGCTCTCGAATGTGCTCTCGAAGAAGCTCAAGTACAAATATAAGAGAGGGAACAGCAAGTACATAAATGGTCAAATTTTCCTGAAGATGCTTCACTACCAATGGCAGTATCAAATGGACGGTTGAATCTGGTTGGCTGTTGGCTATTTCTGTAAGCACAGGAAATAGCGCCACCAGCCCGGCTTCGATGCACGCGAGAATTAGTACAGGCCAACTTCGGACCTTTTCGCGATTCAATTCTATGTCTCGGTAGTTTTTTGTAAGGTTAGGTTGGTCGTCTCATGGTCAAGCATAGTCTCTTCGCCTTTTCCTAGTGTAACGTATTTTAACGTATCTATCGCTTGTTTCAATTGGTTTGATGACTAATATGACATATTCGTCACGCCAGAGTAACCCCTATTTTGTTCGCCTACATCCTAAACAAACTAGCCCGACGCTCGCCATATTCCTTATTCAAACTCGCCCCAATCCCCAGCGCCAGCACCATGCGCGTATCCGCCGGGTCGATCACGCCGTCGTCCCAGAGGCGGGCCGTCGAGTAATACGCATTACCCTCCGCTTCGTACTTATCGAGGATCGGTTGTTTAAACGCCGCCGCGTCGGCGTCGGTCATCGGCGCGCCGCCTTTGCGGACTTGTTGATCGTTCTTGACCGTGGCGAGCACGTTGGCCGCTTGTTCGCCGCCCATCACGCTGATGCGGGCGTTGGGCCACATCCACATCATCCGCGGTTGATACGCCCGGCCGCACATGCCGTAATTCCCCGCGCCGTAGCTGCCGCCGATGATGACGGTGAACTTGGGCACGCACGCGTTGCTAACGGCGGCGACCATCTTGGCGCCATCCTTGGCGATACCGCCCGACTCGTACGCCTTGCCGACCATAAAGCCGGTGATGTTTTGTAAGAAGATGAGCGGTATGCCGCGCTGGCTGCATAGCTCGACAAAGTGCGCCGCCTTCTGCGCGCTTTCGCGAAAGAGCACACCATTGTTGGCGACGATGCCGCAGGGGTAGCCCCAGATGTGTGCGAAGCCCGTGACAACCGTGGTGCCGTAGAGCGCTTTAAACTCGTGAAAGCGGCTGCCATCGACGAGCCGCGCGATGACTTCGCGTACGTCGTAGGGCTTGCGAATGTCCTTATTGATAATGCCGTAAATCTCTTTGATGTCGTACGCCGGCTCTTCGACGGGTTGCAGCTTGAGCGTGTGCTTGGGCCGCTGATTGAGAT
>JAUIHO010000150.1 GCA_030432035.1 Phycisphaerae bacterium | reverse complement strand
GGCCACGTGGCGCAAGGATTTTTCCCGGCCATCATCGCACGCGAAATCTTCATCCGCTGTTCGCCCATCAAGGCGGGCGGTTGGCTCTTCTTTGTGGTGACGTGTTACTGTTTAGCGTTTAGCGCGTTTTTCGAGATGATCGAATGGTGGGTGGCCGTTGCCTCGGGCTCGGATGCTGATGCATACTTGGCAACGCAAGGCGACCAGTGGGACACGCAGTGGGATATGTTCCTCTGTTGGATCGGTGCGATGGTCGCGCAGTTGGTGTTGGCGCGTTTGCACAATCGGCAGCTTAGCGGTCAAAAAGGGGCCGTGGCGTGATGATGTATGACGGGTAATGCGCGGGTGGTTGTAAACATCTTTGATGCTATTCCATCTGGCGTAACCGTCGACCCACCAAGCGCGGCAATCGCATCGCATTCAGCACCACGGCAATCGAGCTGAACATCATTGCCGCCGCCGCCAATGCCGGCGGCATGTTGCCCGTCGCGGCCAACGGTATGGCGACGATGTTATAGCCAAACGCCCAGCCCAGGTTCTGTCGAATCAAGCGCGTCGTCGCTCGTGCGATGACCACGGCGTCGGCAACCAGGTGCGGCGTGCTACCGATTAGCGAGATGTCGGCGGCTTCCACGGCCACATCCGCGCCCGTTGCAAAGGCAATGCCGACGTCGGCGCGGGTCAGCGCCGCGGCGTCATTGATACCGTCGCCGACCATCGCAACACCCGTCGATTGCTTAACCAGCGCGTCGATGTATTCGATCTTGCGTTGCGGCGTGGCTTCGGCTTCAACCTTGCTTGAGTCAATGCCGAGTTCGTTCGCAACGGCATGCGCCGTCGCTGTCGCATCACCCGTCAACATGCAAGCGTTGATTTTGATTTGCTTTAACCGTTCAAGGGCCGCTGCTGCTGAAGGGCGCAGTGCATCGCTTAATGCGATGATGGCCGCGTGTTTGCCGTCAATCGCAAGATGAATGCTCGACATGCCTGTCGATACGTCTTCATATTCGTGTGACGCCAAGGTAACGCTGTTATCGCGCAGCCACTGCGGCGAACCGATGACCACGCGGTGGCCATCAATCTCCGCCGTCAGCCCACGCCCGATTGTTGAATCAAATGACGCCGGCGTCGGCACTTCTAACTCGCGTTGTTGTGCCGCGCGCACGATGGCTTTGCCAATCGGGTGGGCGCTAAACCGTTCGGCACCGGCGGCCAAGCGCAAACCCACTTCTTCGTTAATCGCGTCATTGATAACATGAATCGCGTTCACCTGCGGCGTGCCCGCCGTCAGCGTGCCGGTCTTATCCCACACAATGGTCTTGATTCGCCCGAGCGCTTCTAACGCCGCCGCGTCGCGCGGCAGAATACCGCGCTGCGCCGCCACGCCCGACGTCGCCAGCGTGACCGTCGGCGTTGCCAACCCCAATGCGCACGGACACGCAACGACCAACACGGCAATCGCCGCGCGCGTTCCCATCGCCCAGCCTCCGGCATCACCGAACACGCCCCATGAAAAGAACGTGACGATTGAAATCGCAACGATAACGGCCACGAATACGCCCGCGACCTGATCGGCAAGCCGCTGCATGCGCGTTCGACCTTGCTGCGCCGCCTGTATCAACGCGAGCATGCGATTGAGCGTGCCTTGCGAACCATCACCCGCGGCACGAATCACGGCGCGACCACTCACCACAGTCGTTCCCGCTTGCACGTCGCTACCGATATCGCGAAAGACCGGCATGGATTCGCCCGTGAGAATTTGCTCGTCTACTTCCACGCTGCCGTCAACGACGGCGCCATCGACCGGCACCGTCGCACCTTCGACGAGTTGCACCTCGTCGTCGCGCTGGATCTTATCGACGTGAACGGTTTGCCATTCGCCATCGCGTTTGACGTCGGCTTGCTTAGGGGCGCGCTTGGCCAGCGCGCTGATCGCGCCGGTCGCTTTGCCACGCACTGTGGTTTCGAGATAGCGGCCGATGCAAACGATCGCCAGAATCATCGCGGCGGCGTGAAAATGTATCAGCTTTGGCTCGGCCATGAACGATCCGACCAAACCGCCGACGGTTGCGGACAGCACGCCGACAGTAATGAGCAAATCCATATTGCCTGTGCGATGCCATAGCGCACGCAAGCCGCCAACGATAATCGGCCCGCCCGCTGGGCTAACCATTAACATGATGAGCAGGATCAATTGCATTAAGCGACCGGGCAGTTGCGCTGCGGGGTCGTTGCCCGGCCAGAAAATTGGTAATAGGTATTCCAAACCGAGAATCGGTAGGGCTAAGCCGAGTGCTTGGATTAACGCCTGTCGATGCCGCCGCAATGATTCGCGAAGTTTGCCGTCGTCAGTCCATTCGGCGATGAGTTGCCGACCGGCAGGTAGGACTTCCGCGTCGTATCCGGCGCTCCGCACACTTTCGAGCAAACGCGTTTTGAAATCTTGAGCGCCGTCGCTCAACTGTACGGTGCCCGATTCGGCCATCAAGTTGACTGACGCGTCGCGCACGCCGTCAATTGACTTGAGCGCCTTTTCGACGCGTTGCACGCATGCGCCGCAGGTCATTCCCGTGATGCGCAACTGAACCGCGTTTTCGTTTGAAGGTGGTGGCATGGCGATAGGATAGATTACCGCCTTGTGCGTATCACCAAAACCGGCGCGACGCGTTTAAACACGTGCCGCTACGATTGCAGACGGTAGGTAAGGCCCGAAGAGTTCCATCGGGCCGAGTCAGCTCGATGCCACGGCGGCGTAGCCCGTTACGTTAAAGCCCTGTCCTTGAATCGCTTCGATGGCCTTAGTTACATCGGGCTGGTCGCTGTCAAACGTCACGATGGCGCGCTCGTCCGGAAGGGATATGCGGCAGTTCGCGACGGTGGGCGTTGCATTCAGGGCGCTCTTAATCTTGTCGACACAACTTTCGCAGTGCATACCGTCGATCGAAATCTTAAAGGTGACCATTTTCTTTACTCGCCTTGGTCATCGTGACCTTAAGAAAAATTGACTTCCCACGCGCCGCGACTCGTTCGGGATATGTAAAGCGGCGAGGTTTGTGATGGAATCATAGTCGCGGCCGCATCGGTAACCCATCGGTTGAGCTTGGCAAACATAGGCGAGATTGATGATTTAATTTCAACTAGGTTGGTCTCGGATATCTTTCGATCGCTGACGACGTTATGATACCCATCGAACTAGCCCTAATAGAGGATTCCCCATGAGCGACCAGGCATCCGCACAGATCGCACTCGACCCGAAAACGCGTTCCGTACTAATCAAATCGACCGGCGCGTGTACGGCACGCGGTTGTTTGCCGATCCGCACCTATATCGAAAGCCTCGCCCCCGGCAACGTGGACGCTGTATATTTCCATTTGGCCGACGCCAAGACCATCGACAGCACTTTTGCGGGTTTTCTCGTCGACACCATGCAGAAACTCAAGGCGCGTAACGACGCGTTTTATTTGGTCTCACCGTCGGACGGCGTGCTGCGCACGTTAGAAACGATGGGGGTTGCGAAGTTGATCGAGCAGGTCGATACCATGCCCGAGCCGCAGGGGGATTGGGCCGCGCTGCCGATCGATGTCGATTCCAAGGAGTTGTTGCGCGAGGTCATTATCGAAGCCCACGAACGCCTAATGTCGCTCAGCGAAGAAAATCGACGCGTCTTCGGGCCCGTGGTCGAAGGCTTTCGCAAAGCGGATTGATTGTTGATATAATTGCGATCCCGTTTAATCAGAGCCACGTTAAAGGTAGGCGGCAATGAGCATGGTTGCGAAAGATAACGTCAGCGCCTTAATGGCTGAACTCGACCAGTTTGAAGACCGCGTGCCGCTGGGTCAGTTGGTGAAATACCTTCAGGCCTATCCGATCTCTTTCGACGACATCAAACGCTACGCCCGCTTCAATGAAGACGGTTATCGACGCAATCTGCTACACGCTGGCCCCGGCTATCACGCATTGATTCTTTGCTGGAAGGCCGGGCAACGCAGTCCGATTCACGATCATGCCGCGTCGTCATGTGGTGTACGCGTGTTGAAGGGCGTGGCGACGGAAACGATCTTCAAACGCAACGCCGAGGGGTTGGTGTTTCCGACGTCGTCGCACGAGTTGCAAGAAGGCGAAGTCTGCGGCTCGCAGGATGCCGACACGCATCAGATGTCCAACCTGCAGACCGACGGTAAGGAACTCGTCACGTTGCACATCTATTCGCCGCCGCTTCTGACCATGTCGCAGTTTTCGCTGACCTCCGCGACCGTAACCGAATTCGTCGATCAAATTTTTGAATTCGCCGGCGGCGATGGGATTTAGGCGGGGGCCCGTTCGTTGTCGCAAACCGTCAGCTATCCGTGGGGTAATCAGATCAGCGCCGACGCGCTGGCCTCCTTCAATTCGATGGAGGGCGTGTACGATCCGATCGTCGAGGTGCGGCAACCGGCGGCGGCTGGTGCCGAGGCGGCGCCCTCGCTTTGGCCCGGATACGCCTTGTCGGCAGTCTTAGCGGCCGCGTCGTTTGGCCTACATTTTTTGCCCGTCTGGCCGTTTCAGGTTGTCCGCGGTGAGGCCATCAAGCATCCGATCAGCGCCGCGATTTTGGCGATCTTGCTCGGCGTTCTGGTTCGAAATCTGCTGCCGATCGGCAACCGATTCAAGCCGGGCTGTCGGAAGATTGTGAAAAAGACCATTCCCATCGCCATCGTTTTTATGGGACTTGGGCTAAATCTCACCCAAATCGAATCTGTCGGCGTTTCGGCCCTCGCCATCACGGTCGCGTGCACCATTTTGGCCATGTTGGTTGCGGTCGCCTGCGGTCGGGCGCTCGGCTTAGGGCAGCGGTTGTCGCTGTTAATTGGTGCCGGTACAGGCATTTGCGGCAATAGCGCGATCGTCGCCGTCGCGCCGCTGATTGACGCCGAAGACGAGGATATGGCCCTTTCCGTGGGCACGATTAACCTTTTTGGCCTGTTGACGATGCTGATTTGCCCGGTGATCGGGAAGTTGCTGGCCATGTCGAACGAAACGTTCGGTGTATGGGCGGGGACGACGATTCACGCCGTGCCGCAGGTCGTGGCCGCCGGTTTTGCCTTCAACGGCGACGCGGGGACGGTCGCAACGGCCGTTAAGCTCGTCCGCGTGGCGATGATGGCACCGATGGTGATGGTTTTGACGGTGATGTACGCCCGTGATCGCGCTGCCAAGCCCGACGGCGGCGGTCAGCTCATGGTGCACTATGCCCGGCTGGTGCCGTGGTTCGTTTGGGGGTTCGCCGGGGCATCGCTGTTGTGCACGTTTGGGTTTGTGCCGGAGCTGCAATTCGCCGCCACCGGCGTCTTCGATGTGCCGCAAAGTATTTCCTTGCATGAGGTTGCGCGCCTTGGCGGGAAGATTTTGCTCACGCTGGCCATGGCGGCCATCGGCCTCGAAGTGAACATCCGGGCGCTGGCCAGCGTCAGCGCGCGGGCGGTGCTGGCAGGTTTGATCGCCACCGTAGGGCTGATGGTCGGCAGCCTACTTTTAATATGGTTGCTAATTGGGTGGTAGGCGAGGTTTGGCGGCGTCGGAAGTCTTGAAACGGTGACCGCGTCGTTGGCTGCCTAGGTTGGCTGCCTAGCGCGTAAGGCGGCAAACTTCCAAAACGCCTATTGATTTGTCTGAATCAACCCCGGGCCGACGCTGTCTCAATTCTACGTTTCTCGCGCACGCCGCGCGGACTGTTCACAACCCCTCGTGTCTGTTTTCAGTTTTGTTGAAATGTCTCGTTCCGCTAATGCCATGCCGCCCTTTCTGCGGCGGTGGTGCACCTGCAACGGTTCGCTATACTTCCGCAAAGGAGCAAATTTTCGGTTGTTCGACGCGGAAAGCTCGTCGCGAGCGCACCTGCGTCGGGCGTGTTTTTTTAGCGCGCAACCGACAAGCGAACGACGACGCGCGAGTCCAAAAGCGTCGAAAGTTAAGTTGAGGCACCATGGCCAGCCGCAAGGAATATTTCGCAAACATTTATAACACGGTGAAGTCCATCTCCATTGGCATGCGCATCACGCTGAAGTACTGCTTCGCGCGCACCATCACCGTGCAATATCCAGACGTCGCGCCGGTGGTGAAACCGCGCTTTCGCGGGTTTCACTGGTTTGAAGCCGAGAAGTGCATCGCGTGCGATCAGTGCGCGAAGGCATGCCCGATCGACTGTATCTACATTGAGAAATCTGGGCCGCGCAAGACGGATAAAGAAACCGGCGTGGCATACGGCGGCGCGTTGGAACGGTACGCGATCGACTATTCGAAGTGTATGTTTTGCGCGCTGTGCACTGACCCATGTCCGACCGACTGTATCCATATGGGTGATAACCACGATCTGAGTTCTTACACGCGCGAAGATATGATCGTGGAGTTCACCGATTTGGCGAAGGAAGGCAAGCAAACGCCCGAGCCTTTCTGGATGCAGCAAGACAAACCGCCGGCTTGGGCAGCCGAGCAGAAGCAGCGTTGGGAAGAGCGTGCGAAGCCCGTGCGCGACGAAATGCTCAAAGCGTTGGAACCTTCGGAAGCCTCGAAGAAATAAGTTAGTTTCGCGGTAGCGACTCCCCTCCGCGCGAAGAAAGAGATTTCTGTTATGAACGAAGGACACGATCTGGTCATCGGCCTGCTCATCTTTGTGGTGACGGGCATTTTGATGTCGGCCACGATTTTGGTCATCGGCAAGCTGTTGCGCACCAACCTGCCGCACCCGGAGAAAGACGAAGCCTACGAATGTGGCGAGCCGGCCATCGGCGACAGTTGGGTGCAGTTCGACTTGCGCTTTTATGTCGTCGCGTTGGTGTTTCTGATTTTCGATATCGAAGTCGCGCTCTTCTTCCCGTGGGCGGTTGTCTATAAAGAAGCGGGCATCGCCGCGTTGTGGGATATGCTCTTCTTCTTTGCCGTGCTCGTCGTCGGCTTCTTGTACCTGTGGCGATTCGGTTACCTCGATTGGGTTCGCGCCACTGAGGGGCAGATGAAGCGCGAACGCACGGTTCGTTCCGACGATGCCTTGGGTCGCGCCGCACGCGAATGGATTTAACTCGACCGCAATCGAGTGTGCATAAACGCAGTTAGGAATTATCCATGAGTTGGATTGAAAACAGATTCGAAGAAGGCCTCATCATCACGTCGCTCGATTGGGCGATTAACTGGGGCCGACGCTACAGCATCTGGCCGATGACGTTCGGTTTGGCGTGCTGCGCAATCGAGATGATGGCGATCGGCGGTAGCCGGTTCGACGTGGACCGATTCGGTGCGGGTGCGTTTCGTGCGTCGCCGCGTCAGGCCGATCTCATGATCGTCGCCGGTACGGTCACGTACAAAATGGCAAGCCGCGTGAAGCGTTTGTACAACCAGATGCCCGAGCCGAAATACGTGATGGCCATGGGGGCGTGCACGATTGGTGGCGGCCCTTACTTCAAAAACGGTTATCACGTGGTGAAGGGTGTCGACCTGGTGGTGCCGGTGGATATCTACGTCCCGGGTTGCCCGCCGCGCCCCGAAACGTTGCTCGAAGGCATCATGCGGTTGCAAGACAAGATTAAGAACTCGTCGATCGCGACGGACAAATGGACCGGCGCGAAGGAAGCGGCGCTAACGGCGTAAATAAGTGGTGCATCGTGTTCGCGGGTTAGCCCCCGGCCATTGGCCGGAGGCTAAGTGTGAGATTGCTTCGCCGCGTGAGTAATTCATCGCGTCGAGTGAATATTTGATCGCAGCGTGTGAATTTAGCCCTTGGCCAATGGCCAAGGGTTAACCAAGTACGACGCAGCATCGACAACGGAACGTAAAGACGTCGTCATTGAAGGAACGCGTCATCAGGAGGGTTGGCCCATGGCCCCCGAAGAAATTGCGGAAATCTTAAAAGACACGTTCGGTGCATCGATTACCGACACCGAATTTGAAAGCGCGCATCCGCGCGTGGTTGTTGCTGCTGACGCGTGGCCCGAAGTGGCCGCATTCTTGCGTGACGACGATCGCTTGCAGCTCAACTTCCTGCGTTCGATTTCCGCCGTCGACTACCTCGAAGATGACAAATTCGCTGCCGTGTACGACCTTGCGTCGTATCGCCCCGGAAAGACGGATAGCGATGCTTGGGCGTTGACCAATGCGGTGGCCGTGCAGGTGTGGACCGATCGCAACGATCCGCACATTCCATCGGTCGCGCACGTGTGGCGTGCCGCCGATTGGCACGAGCGCGAAGCGTACGACCTGATGGGGGTGATCTTCGATAACCATCCCGACTCGGTGGAAGGCCTGAACGGTTTCCATCCGCGTCGCATTTTGTGCCCCGACGACTGGGAAGGGCACCCGCTGCAGAAAGATTATGCATTCCCGATGGAGTACCACGGTATTCCGGCAGTGACCGAACTGAACCAGACGCGACCGATTCACTAGGCGATTTTTGAGCCTGTGCTACGACAGATAAATGCTTCAAACCGGAGCCAAATAAATGGCTGACGTGATCCTCGAATCGCAACCCGATATCAACGCCGATCTCTCCAGCGATCAGATTCAACAACAGGATCTGCAAACCGAAGAGATGCTGGTCAACATGGGGCCGCAACACCCGGCAACGCACGGTGTGTTGCGTGTCGTGCTGCGTACCGATGGCGAGATGGTGCTCGAAGCGGTGCCGCACATCGGCTATCTGCATCGTTGCGCCGAAAAGATCGGCGAGACGGTCGCGCCTTATCAATACATCCCCTACACCGACCGTATGGATTACTTGGCGGGGATGAACAACAATCTCGCGTTCGCACAGGCGGTTGAAAAGCTAACGGGCTTGGAATCGGAAATCACCGAGCGCACCAAACTCATTCGCATCGTCTTTGCGGAGTTGAATCGTATCGCGTCGCACTTGGTGTCGTTTGGTACGTACGGGCTCGACTTGGGCGCCTTCACGCCGTTCTTGTATGCCTTCCGCGAGCGCGAATACATCCTCGATTTGTTCGAGTCGGCCTGCGGTGCGCGGCTGACGTACAGCTACATCACGGTCGGCGGCGTGACGGACGATCTGCCCGAACGCTTCGTCGATATCACGCGCGAATTTCTCGACTACTTCGAGCCCAAGGTGCACGAGTACAACCTGTTGCTCTCGCACAATCACATCTTCATCAAGCGCACGGCCAATGTCGGCGTGATTACGGCCCAAGAAGCGCTCGATTACGGTCTGTCCGGCCCGGTCCTGCGTGGTTCGGGTGTGAATTTCGATTTGCGTAAGCAACCCGGCTCGGGTTACGAAGAATTCGATTTCAACGTGCCAGTGGGGCAGGGCGAAAAGGGCACGGTCGGCGACTGTTGGGATCGTTACATCGTACGCGTCTCGGAAATGTTGGAATCCGTGAAGATCATTCGCCAGGCGCTCGACAAGCTGGACGGCACCGAAGGCCAGGAAACGCTGCACAAAAAGGGCAAAACGCTGAAACTGCCCGCCGACGAGATTTACTACGAAATCGAGAATCCGCGCGGTCAGCTTGGTTTCTTTGTGCGCGGCAACGGCTCGGCCATTCCGGATCGCGTCAAGGCGCGCGGCCCGAGTTTCTGCAACTTGTGCGTGACGGAAAAAGTGTGTGAAGACGTGTTGCTGGGCGACGTGGCCGCCATCATCGGAAGCATCGACGTCGTGATGGGTGAAGTGGACCGCTGATTGTGGGTTATGCACGCCGCTGACGGGGTGCAGGATGTCGAATGTCGTCGGCGCGGGCGGCTTCGAATTGAGCGGTCAAAATGAAAACACAGAACGAGCGATAAACCGGTCACCGCACGGTTTGGTGCGGTCTGGTCAACCTCAGCGCGGCCCGTTATAACGCACGGGTCAAGGGAATTCTGCGGGGCGCAACCGTCCGGCAGGCAGTCAGGAGACGATTTACGTGGCATCGATCACGCTTCCATGGGTGCAGCGCGATACCGAGAAGCTAAGCAACTATCGCGAGAAGGCGATTCGTTTGCTGGCCTTTATCGCCTTGGCTCACATCCCGATCATCTTGGGTGCGTGGTTCCTGCTCGATCCGCTCAGCACCAAACCCGCCGACCTTCAGGATTCGAAGGTGCTGCTCGTCCCGCCGCTGTGTTTGGGATCGATTGGCGGCATGTTGCTTTTCGCCGGGGCCGCATTCGCGATTTACGCCTACGAATTGATCGGTCGCGTGTTGAGCGCGCCGTGGGTCGCGTTCATTATTTTTATCGGCGCGATCTTTGGTATCGTGATCGGTGTCTGGTTGCACGCCGAAATTCTCATGACGGTGCAGCGCGATTGGATGCCCGCCAAAGAAACCAGCGTTATTCCGTTCGTCGGCATCGAATACGATCACACGGTTCAATCGATCTATCAAAACAACCTCGAAGGCAAGTCGGTGGACTTCCCGCTGATCGGCGCGATTTCGATCGATACACCGATTCTCGCGTACCTCATGTTCCCGTTGCAGTTTCCGCTGGTTCGCGACCTCGTCGCTGTCGGTGGCATCATCGGCTTCATCAGTTTGATTCCCGGCTTCGGGATTTGGTGGGAACGCAAGGTTGCCGGTCGCATTCAATCGCGCATGGGCCCCATGCGTGCGGGTGGTTGGCACGGTTGGGCTCAGAGTGCTGCCGACGGTATCAAGCTCGCCTTTAAGGAAGACTACGTTCCGCCCGGCGGCGACGGCGTTTTGTTTCGCCTTGCGCCGTACATCACGTTTATTCCGCCGATCTGCGCATTCATCGCGTTGCCTTTTGCGACGGCGTGGGTGTTTCGCGATCTCGACGTCGCGCTGATCTTTATTCTGGCGATGCTCGGCATCGAGGTGATGGGCGTGATTTTGGCCGGTTGGGCCAGCAACAATAAATGGTCGGTCTATGGCGCGATGCGCGAAGCCTGCCAAATGGTTTCGTACGAAATCCCGATGGGCATGGCCCTGCTAATCCCGGTCATGACGGCCGGCTCGCTGAGCCTGACGGGCATTGCCGAAGCACAATCGGGCGGGTTCTGGACGTGGTTTGTATTCGTCAACCCGTGGTGCTTTCTCGCGTTCTTCTTGTACTACGTCGCGTCGCTCGCAAGTTGTAAGCGGGCACCGTTCGACTTGCCCGAGTCCGAATCGGAACTCGTCGCGGGCTTCCTGACCGAGTACAGCGGTTTCCGCTGGTCGATGTTCTTCTTCGGCGAATACGTCGCGATGTATGTCGTCTGCGGTTTGGCCGCAATTCTATTCCTCGGCGGTTGGATGTCGCCATTCCCCGCATCATCGGCCGAGTGGTTCATCGCGCAAGCCAACATCGAAAACGGCATGCTGCAAACGCTGGTGAAGAGCCTGCTTGCGGCCAACCCGATTTGGTTCATCCTCAAGGCGACGTTCCTGTTCTTCGTGCAACTTTGGATTCGCTGGACACTGCCGCGCATTCGAATCGATCAAGTGTTGTACGCCTGTGTGCAGGTGTTGCTGCCGGCGACGATGGTCGTATTGCTTGGCAACACGCTTTGGATTCTGGGTGTTTCCGAAAACGGATTGAACCTCGGCTGGTTGATCGCGATCGACGGCATTATCAACAAGATTCTGGCGGCTGCCGGGGTGTTGACGCTTGTCGGTATCGTCGGCATTGCCGCCTACGGTTATCGCAATAACAAGAAGCTCGTCGGTTGGCTGGCTGTGGATCAGTTGCCCGGTAAGTAGCGTTGAACGTTTGGATAGTGTGGCCGCCGAACAAGGGCGGTCGTTGAAAGATCACATGGACGATCTGGCATTCTATATCTTTGCGGCGATCTCAGTGGCCAGCGCCTTTGGCGTGGTCGTGTCGCAAAACATCGTGCGCACGGCGTTGTTCCTGCTTGGCACGCTTGGCGGCGTGGCCGGTTTGTACTTTTTGCTCGATGCGAATCTGATCGCTGTGATTCAGTTGATTGTGTATGCGGGCGGTACGCTCATTCTGATCGTCTTCGGCATCATGCTGACGAGTAAGTCGCCCTGGGCCGAATTCAAACCACCCAAAAGCCAAATCGTATTGGCCGCGTTTGTCGGCTTGCTCATGTTCATCGGCATCACGTCGCTGACGTTATCCGGCGAGGTGAATTGGGCCGCGCGAGCGACCAAGACGCCGTTGGCAACCTCGCCGAAGGTGGCCGAAGCTGGAGAAGCGTTGCTGACGACGTATCTCGTGCCGTTTGAAGTGGACCTCACCGCCATCGGCGCGGCCTACCTTGCGAAGACGGAGAAGTAAGCCATGCTCGCAGTCGGTCTTTCGCATTACCTCGTTTTGTCGGCGCTGCTCTTTAGCCTCGGCGTCGTCTGCATGGCCACCAAGCGCAACGCCATCGGTATTCTGATCGGCGTCGAATTGGTGCTGAACTCCGCCAACGTGAACCTGATCGCGTTTTCAAAATTCCAGACCGGCCTCGTGGATGGCCAGGTCTTTGCCGTCTTTGTCATATTGCTGGCCGCCGCAGAAGCGGCGCTGGCGATTGCCATCTTCATGAACTTCTACAACAACCTGCAGACCGTCGATGTGGATCGCGGCGATGTGTTGCGCGGCTAGTCGATCTCGGCTGGGCTGGGGTAGGTAAGAGACCATCATGGGGCATACGTTTGAAATCTGTTTAGCGCTCGGCGTGGTGATTCCGCTGCTGAGCTTCACGGTGCTCGTATTCTTCGGCACCAGCAGCCCGCTCGGCAAGCCGCGTGCGGCGTGGGTGGCGACTGCCGCAATCGCGGCGTCGGCATGCCTTGCATGGTTTGTGTTGATCAGTTGGATGGGCCTGACGGATGCCGAACGGGATACGCTAACTGCAAACGCATTCCGTTACGACTGGGGCATGATGGGTAAGATCCCCATCAAGGTCGGCGTTAAGCTCGACTCGCTCACCATCATGATGTACGGCATGGTGAGTTTCATCGCCACGTTCATTCACATCTTCAGCATCGGTTACATGTCGGGCCATAGCGACGAAGTTGCCGGTGAAAGCAAGTACCATCGATTCTTCGCCTATCTCGGCTTGTTTTGTTTCAGCATGTTGGGGCTGGTGATTTCGAGCAGCCTGCTGTTTCTGTTTATCTTCTGGGAACTGGTCGGGCTGTGTTCGTACCTGCTGATCGGTTTCTACTTCAGCGAAAAGTACGCCAGCAACGCCAGCATGAAGGCGTTTATCACCAATCGCGTGGGCGACTTCGGTTTTATCATCGGCCTCGCGCTGGTCGTGTTGTACACAAACACGTTCGACCTCGATGAAGCCGCTGCGAAGTTCGCCCAGCAGTTTGCCACGGGCGAAGGCATATTCGCCGCCTCGATCGACCTCTTCGGTTGGCAGGTCAGCGGCATGGCGCTCGCCACGCTGATGGGCATCGGCCTCTTCTGCGGCGCGATGGGTAAGAGCGCTCAGTTCCCGCTGCACGTGTGGCTGCCCGACGCCATGGCCGGCCCCACGCCGGTCTCCGCGCTGATCCACGCCGCCACGATGGTTGCGGCCGGTGTGTATCTCGTTGCCCGCGTCTTCCGATTGCTCACGCCCGATGCGCAGATGTTCATCGCGATCATCGGCTGCATCACGCTCACGATGACGGCGCTGATCGCCATCGTACAG
>JAUIHO010000149.1 GCA_030432035.1 Phycisphaerae bacterium | reverse complement strand
GGTGAGTCGCCATGCGGCAATCAGAGTAAGGCAGAGTGTAATATTTTTGCCCCCATTTTGGTAGGCCGGAGACATGCCGCAACGCACTCGCAACTCAAAAAACGCGATTCGACAGGGCAATCAACACCGATAACCAAGCGTGGGCGCCCCCCACGGATACGCGGTGCCGTTGGCAGACGTACGCGCCAGCCAATCGCCGGAATACTCGTCATCAAGTGCCATCCCTCGAATCCACCCTCAATAGCAATGCCATCTTTCGACTACCAGATGCACAGTTCGCGACCCGGCTTTAACATGCCATCTTCGTATCATCAAAACACTAACATGCCCAACTGCGGAGCATCACCGTGACCGACCATCTCTACGTCACCGCCATCTTCCAAGCCAAGCCCGATCGTTTGAACGACCTCATCACCGTGCTATCCGAATTGGCACCGCCCAGCCGCGCCGAGCCGGGATGCATCGAGTACTACTTCTATCAAGACACCGAATCGTCCACGACGATATTCGCTATCGAAACATGGGAAAGCGCCGACGCCCTCTCATCGCATGCGGCATCGGCCCACTTCCAAACGGCCGCCGCGCAGTTCGGCGACTTGCTCACCGCCCCCTTGGCAATTCATAAAACGCGCCGCATCATCTAAGCCTCGCAATGGGCCGTTTGCCAACGTAAATCCCCCCGCTGAATCATCGAGAGCGTCAGGTGTTTTCCAACCAAGCCCACTCGTTTCAGGTACAAGCCCGCCTCGCCATACGCCTTTCGTGGGTCGGCGGCTACATCAACGCGCTCACCATCTTGCTTTGCGGTCGCGCCACTTCCCACGTCACCGGCTCTGTCACGACCATCGGCATTGACTTCGCACAAGGCAAATACGACGAGCTGTTTTTCCTGTTAGCCCTCGTCGTTACCTTCTCGCTCGGTGCGGTGCTATCTGGTTTGCTAACCGAATACGGCCGCGCGCGATATTGGGCGTCGATCTACGTGCTACCCATGATCGTGCAAGCCGTCTTGCTATCGCTCGCAGCAATCCTAACCAAGCTGCACATACTCGGCGGTCAAGACAATCCCGATTTCCACCATCTAATGGCCACGCTCGTTCCCGCGCTCGCCATGGGGCTGCAAAACGGAACCATCACCCGCATCAGCGGCGGCGTCGTGCGCACGACGCACCTGACGGGCGTGATGACCGACATCGGTCTTAATGCGGCGGCGTTGTTGTTGCGGTATTTGGGCAAGCGCGAGTTTGTCGAAATTCGCAAACGCCAACTTGGCATCGAAGCCAGCCAAACCGCGCCGGGCGCAGCGAGCAGACTGCAACTGCTCTCGTGCATCGCCGGCAGTTTTCTGATTGGTGCCGCCCTCGGCGCATTCGCCGATCGGCAGATTCCCGATTGGGAATTTGTACCGGCCGTTGTGTTTCTGATCTTTCTGATCGTCCTCGATATCCGCACACCCATGGGTCGCTTGCGCACCCATCGAGAAGTCGGCGGCACGCTCGACGAACGCCTACCGCGCGGCGTGCAAATCTTCCATCTCTGCCCTAACCGGAGCGACGGTGTTCGCACAAGCCGCCTGCCGAATATGACCGCCTGGATCGACGAGTTGCCGCCCAACACGCATACCGTCGTGCTCGATATCGAAGAGATGGATATCACCAATATAAACGACATGCTCGAAATGCGCGCTGGCGCAGTGAAGCTAAAAGCCGCACACGTCGAGATGATCATCTGCGGCGTCACCCCCGCAGAACGCGAACTCATCCGCACAGTAGGCTTACATCAGTTAATTCGGGAAGAGCGGATTTTGGCGAGTATTGGGGAGGTTGAGGGAGTGGTTAAACACGCTACGGATGAATGATTGTGGAACTTACGCATCGAGCCCGCGCATGATTCATTTCGTATCTTGCCGGCTAATCTCGAAGCACCTTAAAAACCACTGCGAATAATCCGTCGCACCATAATCTTCTATCTCAACTCGCCCATACCTCTTATTGATAAACGCAATTAACCGTTTGTATTCCGGGGGTTCCAATTCAAAATTCGGCCAGGTCAAAATTGCACCGACAGACTCACCCGCATTCCAGTCGACGCCCTGAGTTTCAATATCCAGAAATCCTTGCGACGCTTCGTCGATATCATCCCGACAAGTAGCTACAAACGAATTAAACAAATCTAACGGCGGCATGAACCCGCGGCGTATCGCGTTCCGGAATGACATTGAAAAATGAATGATGCCCGGCAGTGCGCCGAGACTATTTCGGCCTTCAAATCCGCGAAATGAGAAATCTTCCGGCAACATCGTAGTCAGCTTAACGCAAACCACGATGCACCGGAATAATCCTAACAGGCATCACCCAGCTCTTATTCTGAGTGCACGGACAATCGAAAGGTCTACACCCCCACCACCGCCGTCGTCTCTACGCGGTCGCCTACGCGATGCTGTGCCCGAAGCTCTTGCTCCAACTCGGCCAACCGTGCCTCGATGGCTGCCATCTTTTCGTTATTGCGAATCAGCTTTTCGCGATGGCGCGCCAGGAAGTAGGCGATCGTTTCGATGCGAATCTTGATCGAGCCGGTCGGCTTGTTTTCGTCGATATCCTTGAAGCAGAAGTACGGCGTGCCCGAATTTTCGATGATCTCTTCGATCACTGTATAGATGGGCGCGTCGTGGCCGCATTTGAAGCTGCTAAGTTCGAGCGCGACGAGGTTCGGATGCCGCGCAGCAAACTTGGCCGCCCAAACCTTGCGGTTGGTGTTCTCGCTATAAGCGTTCTTCCAAACGTCTTCGACGCTAACGGGGCTTTGGAAATCGCCACGGCGCACTTCTTCGCCAAACAAGCGATCGAGCAGTTCGGGATCGTCGTGCGGCAAACAGTCCATCGTAAAGACGGGAATGCCGAGCTTTTGAAACTCGTCGGGAATCTCATGACACACGCCGGGGTCGTTATGGTAGGGCCGCGTCAATAGCACCACGCCGATCTCGTCCCGCTCTTCCAAGCGCTTGAGCAGTTCGCTCGCTTGTCGGCGCTTTTCAGCATGAAACGCTTCAAAGTGATCCCAAGCAGCTTTACAGGCGCGATCGTTTTCGGCACGCGACAGGCCGAACCGGTCTTCAAACTCCTCAAACATCTGCCGCGCGAGCAAGCCTGGCTCGCCAAAGTTGACGAACGTATCGAGATACTCGATGCCATGATCGGCAAAGACGTCGCTCTCTTTGGTAAACGCCGCCTTCACGGCTTCGGGCGTGGCGCAAACCGTCGGGCAGGATCGCGAATCTTCGATACCGACCATGAACGTCGGCAAGTCGTCAATCATCGGAAAGAAGATGTAATCGAGCGGCTGCTTTTCGCTGTGCTTGTGATAGATCAGGTTGTGCGCGTGCGGAATGCCGATCTTGCTCGGGAAGCACGGATCGATCGCGCCACGCTTAGCACCTTCCTTGTACATTTCTTCGTTGGTGTAGTCCGACCAGATCAGATTTTTCTTGGCGAGGCCGAGCGCTTCAAAATACGCCATGAACCACGGCGCCATGCTGTACATGTTCAGCGCACGCACCATACCGATGCGAATATCCTTGCGCCGTCGAATTTTCTCAGCCCGCGCGTCGTCAACCTTTGCACTCGGCAACATCGACTTCACACGGTTCATGAATGACGGCTTGACCGTTTGACGGCCACCAACAGTATCATCATCACCAGTGGCAGCAAAATTGTCCGCGACGCTATCCACGCCCGTCGGCCTGAAAACTTCCGTCGCAAACATCTCGGCGAAGTTTGGGTTCGCCTTTTTAAGGCTATCCAACCCCTTCTTGATGTCGCGCATGTCGTTGACATCTTCGACAGTGCCCTTTTCGCAAGTGGCGATGATGAGACGCTGCTCGTCACCTTGGAGGGGCACCTTGGACTTGGATTTTTTAGGGGCCGGGGCAGCGGATTCATCCGCTTGCGCTGTGGCACCGGTTTGCAACCGGTGATTCTCCTCCGGCTTACCATGCTTCAATCGCGACGGATGCGGCGCTTCCGGGCCGGACTTATACATAAACGACGACAAGCTAATGGTCGTACCATCTTCCGGCGTCGCCTCTTCCTCACCCGTCTTCACATCGATAAAGGTGCGTAGGCACTTGTTCTTACAGAAATAGCAGCGCGTATTCTCATTGCGCGTGGTGCGATACTCGATCTGCGCCACCCGATCCAAACCGATGAATTGCGTGCGATGGCCGCTCTCGGTGTACATGCGATGGGCTTCGACGGCACAACCGATCGCGCCTGCCTCACCGCAGAACTTATGCACGATCACTTCGGGCTCCACACCCGTACCTTTAAAGCGCGACTTGATGAAATCGACCTGCGACTTGACCGCCGCCAAGTTGTGTTGCGTACCACCTTGCAGCAAGAACTTCGTGCCAAGCTTTGCCAAGTTCGGAATTTGCGACACGTACAGCCAAATATTCTTCGGCAACACGTCGCACAAGCCCGCCATGATCTCCTGAGGCGCCCAACCTTGTCGCTGGAAGTCGACGATGTCGCTCTGCATAAAGACGGCGCAGCCATAACCAAACTGTGGCATGGCTTCAGCACTGAACGCGATATCCGCAAACTGCTCGACTTCGTAACCAAAGCCGGCCGCTGTGCTTTGCAGGAAGTAACCGTTACCCGCTGAACATTGCGTGTTGAGCTTAAAGTCTTTGACCTGACCGTTCTTGAGAATGATCAGCTTGATATCCTGACCGCCGACGTCGACGATGACGTCGGTACCCGGATAAAAGTGCAAGCCTGCCTGCGTGTGCGCAACCGTTTCCACCAACGCGACGTCGGCCTTGATTACGTCCTTCAGAATATCTTTCGCATAGCCGGTGGTGCCCACGCCGAGGATTTCGAGCGAGCAGCCCTGATCGCGCATCTGCTTATCGAGGCCCGAGAAGATATCCATCATATCTTCGATCGGGTTACCCTTCGAAAGCTGGTAGCACTTGGCGATGACGTTGCGATCCATATCGAGCAACACGCCCTTGGTGCTCGTGCTGCCGCCGTCGATGCCGAGAAACGCTTTCACGTGATTGCCCGGCGCGAATTGTGCGGGCGACCACGACGGTTTCTTATAATCCGTCTTAAATCGCGTGAGTTCGTCGTCGGTTTTGCAAAGCCCCGCAGCGCCGGCGGCTTTCTTCTCTTCGATGCGACCGACTTGAATGTACCATTGCAGCTCTTCCATGCCGCGGTAGATACCTTGATTAGGATTGTCCTCGAGTTCGACCTTGGCGAACTCGACCGCCCCCATGGCTGCGAAATACTGGGCGTTATCCGGCACGACGATAAGTTCATCGAGCGGCTTGTCGGGCACTTGCACCTTGCGTTCATTCCAGACCACGGGAATGTTATGTCGCCAACAATCGACCATGCCTTTGATGTACGTATTTGGCCCACCAAGCAACAATACCTGCGGTCGAAGCGTATGACCGCGCGTGAGCACGGCGAGGTTTTGCTGAATGATCGATTCAAACAGCGACGCCATGAGTTCATCGGGCGGCACGCCTTGTTTTTGCAGACCGTTGATATCGGTTTCGGCAAATACGCCGCACTTACCCGCGACCGGATGCAGCTTGAGCCCTTCGTAGCCCATGTTGCACAGCTCACTGGCGGGAATCTTGAGCTTGGCGTTGATCTTATCGATCACCGCGCCCGTCCCACCGGCGCACTTGTCGTTCATCGACGGGATCTTTTTCTTTTTGCCCGTCTCTTCGTCTTCCTTAAAGATGATGATCTTTGCGTCCTGGCCGCCCAACTCCACGACGCTTTGCACATCGGGGTAAGATTTTTCCACCGCCATACTGACGGCATTCACTTCCTGTACAAACTTCGCACCGATGCGCGGACCGATCGACGCACCGCCGCTACCCGTCATAAAAATGCGAAACGCATTGCGCGGCACGTCTTCGAACTTCTGCTCGATCTCGGCCAACATCTCCAAACATTTCTCGGGCTGCTTGGTATCGTGGCGTTGATAGTCCTGATGCAACACTTCATCCGTCACCGGGTTCACGACCACAAACTTGACCGTCGTGCTACCGACATCGAGACCGATGAGCAGGCCCTGCGGGTACTTCGGCGTTGCTTCGAATGGCAGATCTTCGATGCGCGGCTTGGAGCGTTCGGCCTTCAAGCCGCCAACGTTCAATTGCACCAACCCGGCCGGCGCGTCCTTCGGTTCACCGCCGGACGAACAACCGCACGAACCGCCCGACGAGCAACCGCCACCGGAGGACTTACCGCTTGGCGACGTGCCGCAAGAGCCACCGCCGTCGGCTTCGAGGAATAGGTTTTTGTCGATATTCATGGTGTTATCGTTGCTCATCGCGTTGCCTTTAAACCCCCGCCGCCTTCATCTTCTCGCCCACAAACAGCACAAAGTTCGCCGCCCGACCGATCACACCCTTGGTGTGCGGCGTGTGCAGCAGCGGGTTGCGCAATTCGCGATGTTCCGCAACGTAGTCGCGAATCTGCTCGACGGAATAGCCGGTTTGCGCCACGGCATTCTTGAACTCATCCTTGCACTTGAGCTTCGCCTCACCGAGCGCCATCTGCACGCGGCTATGCGCGTTGATGTCGCCTTCGCCGCTGGTTTCGATGGGGATGTAGATCATCTCCTTGAAGTGCGACGTAACCGCAGCCTGCGCGCCGTCGGATTGCGTGCTGGGCATGCAGCCAAAGGGCTTGAGGCTCAGCACCATGTGGGCCAGGTCTTTATTGCAGTAGTAGATGTTCTTCGCAACTTCGAGGTGACCTTCACCGCCACCGCTACGGCTGTTGTAGTACGGATGGCCCATGCGCGTCAGTTCGTGTTGCGGCGCCAACTCGTGCGCCGTGCCGCCCAAGGCGTGACGCAGTCGTTCGTATTCGCGCGTCAAAATCTTCTCGGCGAGTGCCAAGTTCGTGCGTTTCTTGCGATACGCCCATTCCGATTTGAGCCGCTTACCGACCTGCCATGCCGGTACGTCGTCGTTCGTTTCTTCATCGATCCCGCGGCGGTCGCCTGCCTTTAATCCCGACTGGTGCAGCATGTAGCACAGCCACGTCGCCACCGGCTCGACCAAGACTTCGGCACCTTGCGATTCGAGGAACGGGAACATATTGAAATTCCCATCGCCTTCAGTCGTCTGCGCCCAAAACTCACCGGTCACCTTCACGATCGGCTTGGGCCGCGTGTAGTCGACTTCAACCTCGTCCGCGATCAGCTTGCGGCATTGTTCGAACACATCCGCGTAATAGGTGCCGCGCAACTGTTCGAGTAGCTTCGCCGCATCCTTGCTGTCTTTCACCGCGGCAAACGATGCCACCAGCTTCGACAACACGCCACCATTGACGCTGTCATAATCGCGTGCTCGCAAGGCTTCTTCACCCAGCGCTACGCATTTCGCAAACACTTCGTCCGTCTTGCCCGGCACGACTTCGTAAGGGCGAATGTGATAGGCAACTTCATTCAACAAGTCGCCCATGAATACGCCGTTCAGTAGCGACAGGAAGAAGTTGAGGTTCATCTCAAGGCCGGCTTCGACCGTCGCCTGATCCAAACCACCCTTTTGTTGAAACAGCATGACGCGGAAGCCATCAAAGCCGCTATTGCGCAATGCCAAGCGATACTCGGCTTCGTACATCCCGAAGCGACATGGACCGCAAGCCCCCGCCGTGACAAAGATGTGATTGTTTATGATGTCGTCGAGCGGCAAGCCTTCGTCATCGCGCATGCGCTTGAGGTGATTGACCAACGCACCGACCGTGAAATACGTCGGGTTACATTGGCCGTTGTTGCCGTATTCTTTGCCCGCTTGGAAATCAGGCTTGGCCGGCGTCGGAACAATACCGACGTTGTAACCGAGCCCCTCAAGACCAGCCTTGATCAGCGTGTCGTGCCGCATCGTGAGCCCGCCGATCCAGACAGTCACGTTTGCCCGTTCTTCGCGCGTAAAATCGCGCTCCACGGGGCGTTTGAAGTGTTCGACTGCCCCGACCGTCAGCCCGGCTTCGGCCATAAGCCGTTCGCGCTCGGCCTGGAGCGTCTTTTCGATGGAATCTTGCATCAACGGCAACGAAACGTCGCCCGTTTTGGTGCTATTTGAATGGGTTTGAGTTCCGGCAACCATGAGGCACCTCGGAATAAATTAGGGATCACTAGCTTAGTGCGTTTTTAGCCCGGACGGATTCCGTCCACTGCGTTGCTTATCTAAACGACGAATGCGCCATAAGTCCATTAAAAAAAAGAAGTAATCTCTCCGGCACCGCGAGACATCTGTGGCCGAATTGAACGGCGTCACTAAGTTAGTGTTCACTAATTTAGTGATTACAAGGCCTTGCAATTCGCACCTCGTCAGTACCAATTATCGGAGCGTCGCCAAATAAAATTACCTTAATTGCGCACCAGGCCCGCAGCGATTGTGGAAAGATGTCGGAATTTTCCGCCTAACGGCAACTGGGCAAGGCTTGTCCCATATCATTAGAGGAAGGTTGCCAGTCATGTATTGCGAACCGGCGGCCGCGTTTTCACATTTCAATTTCCTTTGACCCTGGGAGCGGCCCATGCGTTGCACATTAATGCTCACACTCGGTCTGACGGTTTCTCTATCGACAAGTAGTCATGCCCAAGAGCCAAATAGCGGCGCGCAAGATCGACCGCGCGCACGCATCACATCGGTTCCCGAGCAGCGGCACACTCAACCGAGCCAACCGCTCACACCCGAACAACGCGCCGACCTTTCCGAATCCACGCGCCGCCTCACCAACCCCAACGCTCCGAGCAACTTCGACATGCGCGTGCGCGTGAAACTCGCGCGCGAAGGTTACGTGTATATCGAAGATCGTGATGCATACATCTTCGACCCGCCCGCTGCTGAAGCGTATCTGCAATCGCTTTATCACGACGACCAACCCGTAGCCAGCTTTCCTCAGGGTGGCGGCGTCAACATTCAAGAAAACAACGGCACCGTCATCGTCGGTAATGGTGCAGGCGTCGGTGCCGGTTACGACCTGTCCGATGTCACCGACGCCCAGCAGGGTATTCGTCGAAATGCCGACGGCCCCATCGGCCCGGGCTTCTATACGAAGGAACGCTGGTATCAGTGGCATCTTGCCCAACGCCGTGGCACGCAATTGCGCGACGTCAATCGAACGATCGTTGACGAAGGCATGCGATTTTTCCGCATGGGCGACTATCAACGCGCCGCGATTACGTGGCTGCGTGCCTCCGAACTCGATCAGGGCGACGCCGCGTCGCGCTTGGCTGCAGGACATGCCTTATTCGCGCTCGGTCGTTATTCCGAGGCGAATAAGCTGCTGGCTCATGCCTTCGAACTCACGCCACAGTTAGCATCGCTGTCGTACGACATCCGCAACGATTACAGTAATCCGCGCGACTTCAACGCACATTTGGCGGCGCTCGAACAGTTCGTTACGACTAACCCGCGCGATTATCACGGTCGCCTGCTGCTCGGTTACATTTTGTCGTATACCTACGGCCCGGGTTACGGTTATCAGCATCTCGAACCGGTCATTCAGACCGTACCAAGCGATACGTTCGCGCAGAAGCTTTGGGCATCTGCCAAGATGATCGGCCCAGCTACCACGCCGCGACGCGAGTGGGCCGTCACTCAACAACCAGGTTACGCACCGATGCAACCGGCTCGCTTCAGCGACGGTCGCCCGCGCATTCAGAAAATGCGACCTGCGAATAACAGCCGTTCTCGACAGGCATCGGGTTATGACGAACCGAAGCCTGCAAAGCCGAAGCGTGATGCCGAACCGGACAAGATGCGCCTCGTGAATGACTAACGGCGAAAAGTCGTCATGCTGCAACTTGGTGACAGCGAATTCAAAATGACGAAATAGCAATGTGAACCAGCATTCGATGGGCCGGTGATGTTAAGCCTTCGGCGGCAATTTGCTTTACTCTGTGCCGCAATAGTCTGCACCCTGCCTGCATTTGCGCTCGCCGGTTGGCCACAATGGGGTGGGCCGCAGCGCGACTTCCATCTGCCATCTTCGATTCTCACGCATGACTGGGAACAGCGTCGTCCGAAGGTTGTTTGGCAACGAGACTTCGGCGAGGGCTATTCCGGCATCACCGAAAAAGACGGTCGTCTTTATTCGATATATCGCGCCGGCGACCATGAGGTCATCACTTGCCTTGACGCAGCCAATGGCCGCACGAACTGGGAACACCGTTACCCCGCGCCGATCGACAAGCAACAATTCGCCGCAAAATACGGTTACGGCCCCCGCTCCACGCCGCTCATCGAAAACGGACGACTCTTTACCGCAGGTTACACCGGCATCATGCACGCCCTCGACACCCGGGACGGTCGCGTCATCTGGAAACGCAACTTACTTGAGGATTTTGACGGCAACCGAAACCGTTGGGGCTATGCATGCAGCCCGCTGGCTTCCGACGGCGGCGTGATCATGCTCGTCGGCGGCAAGCGCGCGAGCGTGGTGTGCCTCGAACAATCGACCGGTCGCGTCCGATGGCAGCGGCACGATTATAAGAATAGTTACGGCTCACCAACGATTATTGATGTTAACGGCAAGCCGCAGGTGATCTGTTTTATGACAAAACTGGTCCTCGGGCTGGACCCGCGCGATGGCGATGTGTATTGGTCGCATCCGCACGAGAATCAATGGGATAACAACATCGTCACGCCAGCCTGGGATGGTAAGTCGCGGCAGTTGTTTGTCACATCCGAAGGCACCGGCGGCTCGCGCATGCTGCAACTCAGCGCCGACGGTCGGCGCGCAACCGAGCTTTGGCACACGCCCAAGCTCAAGGTGAGTCATCGCAACGTGATGCGCAATAACGACGCGCTCTATTTCTCGCACGGCGACTTCGGCCCCAAGGCATTCGTCGCCGTCGATGCAGCGAGTGGCGATGTGCTGTGGCGGCGGCGAGACATACCTAAATCGGGCTTGGTTCGCATCGGTGATAGCCACCTACTGATGATGGCCGAAGATGGGCGATTGCTGACGGCGACGGTCAGCCGCGCAGGCATTGAAATACATTCCGATACGGCATTACTGGAACACCCGGCTTGGACGATTCCGACGGTGATTGGGGATACGGTTTATCTGCGTGACCGAAAGGTACTAATTAAAATTGACTTAACGCAACCAAATTGAAATACCAACAAACATCCACATATGTAAATGTTATCCGAATTGTAAATATTGATAGCGACGCGATCGCAAGAACTATCCTCTGGGTTCGTTTGGATTACGATAGGTACCTCCATGACCAGTGAAAAGCGCCTCCAACCCGAGCCCCTTATCCTTGCCTCATCGAGCCCGCGGCGGCGCGAATTGTTGGCCGAGGCGGGTTATTCGTTTGAGGTCGTTTCCCCACCGTTAGACGAACCCGACGACGCATTGCGGGCGCGCGATCCTTACTCGTTTACCGAGTCGCTCGCGTTCTTCAAGGCGTGTAGCGTGGCGCGCGAATTCCGCTCCGCGACAGTGCTCGGTGCAGATACGGTCGCGTGGCTCAATGGCCGCGTGGTGGGTAAGCCGATCGATCGCGACGATGCGCGGCGCATGTTGCGCGCCATGTCGGGCACGACACACGAAGTCGTCACCGGCGTCGCCTTGGTCGACGAACGATGCGACCGACGCATTATCGCCCACGATCGAACGACCGTGGTGGTGCGCAAACTCAAAGACGAGGAAATCGAGGATTATCTCGATACCGATCAGTGGCGCGGCAAAGCCGGCGGCTATGGCATTCAGGATGTCGGCGATGATTTTGTCGAGCGGATCGACGGCAGCTTCTCCAACGTCGTCGGCATGCCGCTGGAAAAAATGACTAAGGTCTTGCGCGCCTGGGTAACGTAATAATTCATCTACATTAATTGTGTGGGCTCTTAAGCTCGGCACCCCGCGGCTATAACCCTCACCCCGGCCCTCTCCCTGCGAGGGAGAGGGAGTAGACGGCCACCGTTAATTGAGTAGTACAAAGTTCGAAGCCCTGCGCAAATCGGGCCGCCCAAATCGGGCTGCGCAAAACCGCCCACCCCAATTCCCCAAACAAGCGTTGATTTCCCGCCCAAGCCGAGCGAGACATCCCCTAATACAAGCGAATCCTGCCCGTTTCAATCAACTCATCCGCTTCGACTAATCGGCACACTCCCAATTCCAACAAATTTTCTTTTTGATCGGTAGCCGCGCACGCAAATTGCTCGTCTTCAGACGAGTCGAGCGTGGCGCACTGTCGATTCCCCAACGAATGGGGCAATCGCCAGCAGCGACGATCGACCGAAATGGGGCGGTCTGGTATCCCGCCCCCGACCAATGGAGTATCGCCGCGGCGATCCACAGCAGGAGCAAGACCATGAACTTCACCACCCAAACGATCGCCGTACCGCAGGACCAAGTCGAAACCGGCAAACTGTTCGCTATCCTGAGTTACGTGGTACCGTTCTTTTTCCTCGTGCCGCTGATTCAGCGCGAGAACCGCTTCGCACATTTCCACGCGCGACAGGTGCTTGGCTTTGTCATGTTCGCGCTGGCACTCAATCTGGCCGTACAGATTATTCCGGTAGCGATTTCAGCCACCGTGGGGCCGATCCTGCTGTTCGCACAAGTCGCGCTGTTGGTATTCGGCATCTATCACGCAGCCATCGGTCGCGCCACGCAGTTGCCCGTCATCGGACCGTTGGCGGAAAAGGTGCTTGCCAAGATCAACGCCCCGCAGTTGGCGCAGATGTAAGTCTACTGGCCACAGAAGTTTTGGGGGTGTTGCCGCGACGTCGAAATCATTGCTCGCCTCGCGGCAATAAAAAAAGCCGATGTGCTCTGCTCGAGCACATCGGCTTTCATATTTCGTAGCGAATGAATCTCGCTTAGAAGCGGCTGAGACCGCGGACGTTGGTGGGCTCGGGCACGCGATCTTCGCGTTCTTCCGATAGATCGATGCCGAGCAAGCGCTCGCCGCATTGATCGATATCGAAGAACTCAATGCCCAGCTTTTCTTCATCGCCGAGGCCGGCAAATTTCCAACGGTAATCGAGCAACGAACCGAAGTACGCCAGACCGACGCGGCCATCCATGCGGCGGGCCAAATCTGACATCGGGGCGCACAACTCAAACGAGTGCGTCACGACCATGAAGTGCGCATCGTCATGGCGAGCCAACAGGCCGGCGATGTACGCGATGCGCGCCGAAAACGACACGGGCGAGCGTTGGTTGGATTCACTCGGCGGACGACCGGGGGGCAACGAAGCAAACGCGTCGCGGAAGTGGCAGGTGTCGGGATCGAAGCCGGCGTGCTCCAGCATCGACAGGAATCGTTGCTGTCCTTCCGACTTGGGATCGTACGACAGCAGGATCGACGTCATCGAAGCCGGTCGCCATCCGGCGTCTTCGCGGAAGTCATCCAACAATGCCTTGAGTTTGGGGTAGTCGATGGTGATACGATGTCTTCCATAGCGTTCGGCCAATACTTCAGAAGCATCAAACAGCGAAGCCGCATCAACAACCGTCACATCTTGCGGTGAGCCTTGAGACATATTCTTCTCCTCAATAACGCTGGTACCAAAAA
>JAUIHO010000148.1 GCA_030432035.1 Phycisphaerae bacterium | reverse complement strand
ATTCAACATTCCCAATTCAAGAAAAACGCCCGGCGCCTTTCCTTGTTTGACACCGGGCGTTTGTGTTGTTGGTAGGGCGATCACCTCCTTTCTTGCGTTTGAACCCATTCGAAGGCAACGACTTAGAAAGTGCGACGACCGGCTCGTTGCCGAAACCGGCCGCCGCTGCTCTCCGGCTGAGAGTGACGACACGGTAGTTTGTCGCAATGGCGCCATGCGAATTCGTCAGTGGTGGATTGCCATCGCGCTGTGGCACCGGTTTGCAACCGGTGTCTTCATTATCTGTCGCTATATCCGGGGCCGTCGCCGGTTGTATCAACCGACGACGGCATCCCGAGATTAAACCGCTAGCTTTCTAAGCTGCCGACCATTCCGCGTACCTGGTCGGCGATGTCCCCGTTACCGAGAACGATCGTCGCCTTGGTTCCACGCAGAATTTCACCGAGCAGCTCCAACTCGCGTTCGCGCGCCAGGTGTGGGTTATCCGCCAACAGCTTCGCCGTGTTTAGCTGACTGCGGACGGTCGCCGTTTCCTCGCGTCGACGGATCAAGTTGGCTTCCGCCTGCTTCTCCGCCTCGATCACGCGGTTCATCAGCACCTTCATGTCGCCCGGAAGGATGATGTCCTTCAACCCGACGGTTAACACGTCGATACCGAGGTGCGCCGCACGCTTGACCATCGCCGTTCGCAATTCGTCGCCGATTGCGTCCTTATTGGTCAACAGTGTTTCGAGCTTCCGCGTACCGATGGCCGCGCGCAACGCCAACTGTGCATCGCGATACAACGCCTGTTCCGGATCCTTGGTCAGCGTTGCCGCCTTCTGCGGATCCGTCACCGCATACGTCACGAGCAAGTTCACGCGCAGTGTGACCTTGTCGTTGGTCATGATTTCCTGGCCAGCCACATCGACTACTTGTTCTCGCCGATCGATCATTCGCACGTACAAACGTCCGGCCGCACGCCAGTAGGCGTAACGTCCTTCGTTCAACGTTTCGACGATTTGACCGTCGCGAATCAACAGAGCGGTTTGATGTGGCTCAACGTCCACAGTAAGCAAGTGCTTACGCGCTTCGGCATGCGCCAAAACCGTTTCGAGTCGGCGGTGTTCGAGCCGAAACTCGCTCACGTCGTACTGTTCGACGGTGATATCCGCAGGTGCACGCCAGAACGCGTGGCACCCCGGGCCGAGCACATACGTCAACCGGTCGTTCTTCCACACGAGCGCCCGCTCGGTATCACCGAGGTCGAGCACCATCAACTCATCGCGTACGCGTTCGTCGCGCACGATGATGTCGAGCAACGGGTGTTCGAACTTGGTGACCAGCGTGTTGACGACTTGCACCGTCTTGCGATTGGTCAACAGCGACCAGAACAGAATGCGGTGCGTTCCGGGCGCGAGCAGGGCGTCAAAGTCCTTATTGCGGTAGCAGAGGCCCCGCTCGTGCTTGGCGATTTGATACTTGCGATAAAACATCGGGTCACCTCCCTTCGTGTGTTTCGTTAACCCGTTTTCGTTTTATTTTTGTGGCACCGGTTTGCAACCGGTGTGCTTTTCATCACGTAATCAAGTTGGTCGTTGAGGTTGTTTCCCCCATCGGGCGCCGTGCCGAGCGCATCTATTTCGACACGGCGCCCCCGACCTTCCTTTCTCGCACCATCTGGTGCAGCCTCAATTCAAACGCGGCGACGCAGCATGGCGTCGCGCGATTAATTTCATGTACGGAGCAAGCAACGATTCAAAGGTTTACCCCATCAACCACGGCGGCGTCGGGTTTGTAGTCGAGCCAGTGACAAGGGCGTGTTTCGCGTTGCGATCGTCGCTCTCCGGCATTCAACGACGCGCCGCGATCGGCCCTGTTTGTCTCGACGGTATCCACCCGACGGCAAAGCCGCGTCGAAGGTGTCGCGCCGGCTCGGCGACACGGTCGTGGCTGCAACACACGCCGCCTCGCCGGCACAACCGGCAAATCCAATGAATCCATTCCTCGCTCCGCTTCATTTCCAGATTCGAAGTCTGGCGGCCGTTATCCGTCGGCCTGCGGTAGGGCTTGCCGTAGCAAGCTGAGTGGGTTTGAGTCGGACTCGAACCGACAACAGCCAAGGTTTCAGCTTGGTGCTCTTTCCAGTTGAGCTATCAACGACGATGCATTCTTCGAAGCCGTCACGCGGAACACGAACCGACCAAGCTTTCGCCGTCCGTTCGCGCCGCCGGCGCCGCATCGTTTGTCCCCTAGATATAGGTCTCGGGCGTCATGCGAATGTGCCATCGTTCGATGTCTTCATCCGTCATGATGTTTCGTAATCAATATCCGCACGCTCGTAGTCGGCACATTCGCGGCGCAGCGCTGTGGCACCGGTTTGCAACCGGTGATTCTGTGGTGCGAGCATTGCCATTGATCGAAGGCCGCATCGCACGCATCACTTGCCCATCACCAGTAATCATCGAACACTCCCAAATATCGACAAACGTCGATACGCAGTAGGGTGCATCCCTCGATGCACCAATGCTTCAGTCGAAACGCTGCAACGCTAATTGTGAGCGCGCACGTTCTCCGCAAACCGTTCGCCACTTGTTTGCGCGAACGGTTAAAAAGACAAACCGCTAAACCGATGTCGCTTACCGCGCCCGAGGGGCATGTCGTCGCGATTCTGTGCGTCGACAAAAAAAGCCCCGGAGGCGAGAGGTCGCCTCCGGGGCTGAGAGATCAGACAAGTCGATCGCTCAACGCAGAAGGCCCTCACAGGCGGAATCCATACCGAATTCACCGCAATCGGCGAGTTTCGGCTCGCGCGTATCTGCAACGTAATTTGTTGCGATATCGCGACTTAGGAAGCCACCGGGCAATACGAACGCCGATGGCGCAGCACCCATCCAGCCGCATAGGCTGCTGTGCTGTTGCCTCGATATGGTTCGTAACGGGTTGAGCATTTAAGTCATGTTCCTTTCTGCAATCACGCGTTGCAGTCGCAATGGTTGCCGCACGCTGTGCCGAAAGCCGAACCGATAAATCGGTTTACGTTGCTCGGCAAATCAGTTGGTGACGGCGGCCCAAGTTTCAGTCGCGGCAAACCTGCCGCGTCGATGGAGTAATTTATACAGCATGTAAAATGGAAGTCAAGCGAAAATGAATATTTTTATTCGGTTAAGTCGTGTCTGTGAGTAATTAGACGATCCGCTAATTGTTGTTGGGTGGGTCAGGGTGCAGTCGATGGCTTGACCGGCCTCGTTGTCATCGGCAGCAAATTGAGCCGCGTACAAGTCGAGTTAGTTGATTCAACAGTCGCAATACTTCAACTCCGATTTAACCAATCGTTGAAGTATTGCCCTAGGGTGTGTGGGCCGCGAGTTGGCGTTGCGGTGTCATAGGTTACGGCGCAGTCGTCGTTTGACGGCATTGCGATGCTCGTAAACGACGCGGGTTCGCCCATCCTTGCCAGAATCGTGCGACCGTGCCACGATTTCCTGCATGAGTAACAAAACCGCCCAAGCCGCCGTGATGACGGACTTTCAAGAGCCGCTCGTCGTTCAGGATTTTCCCGTGCCCGCTGATCTCGCCGCTGGTGATGTTCTCGTGCGCGTCACGCTGGCCGGTGTCTGCGGAACCGACGTACACCTTCATAAAGGCGAGTTGAAAGTCCCGCTGCCGTTGATCATGGGGCACGAAACCGTCGGCGTAGTCGAAGCAACCGGCGGGGCCGTTCGCGATTGGCTAGGCAACGAACTGAACGTTGGCGATACCGTCTCGTGGACAGTCGGCATGCCATGTGGTCAATGTAAGTATTGCCGCTTGCACAGCCTGCCCAGTCGCTGCGCGAATCGCAAGGCGTATGGTGTGAACACGCCCTGCAACGAGAAGCCGCACTTCCTCGGTGGGTACGGACAGTTTCATCACCTGCGCGGTGGCACGGCGATCTTTAAATTAGATAAAGAGCTAAATCCGGAGGCGCTCATCGGCGCAGGCTGTGCGTTGGTCACGTGCGTGCACGGTTACGAGAAAATGCCGTTGCGCTGGGCCGAGTCCGTTGTCATTCAAGGTGCGGGGCCCGTCGGTCTGGCGGCGTTAGCGATTGCGTCTGACGCAGGCGCGCGACCATTGATTGCCATCGGTGGCCCGAAAGATCGCCTCGAAAGATGTAAACGCTTTGGTGCGGATATCGTGATCGATATTGAAGAGGTGAAAGATCCCGCCGAACGCCGACAGATCGTGCTCGATCATACCAACGGTCTTGGTGCCGATATGGTCGTTGAATGCGTTGGCCATCCGTCAGCAGTTGCCGAAGGTTGGGAACTCGCCCGCGATGGTGGTCGCTATTTGGTGCTCGGTCAGTATTGCGATGCCGGGCCGACGATGCTCAACCCGCATTTGATCACGCGAAAGGAACTCGAAGTCGCGGGCTCATATGGCAGCGAACCTCGCCATTGGGCGCGTGCATTGGATTTTCTAAAGGCTCGCACCGACCGATTC
Source organism: Phycisphaerae bacterium (assembly GCA_030432035.1). Taxonomy (GTDB): domain Bacteria; phylum Planctomycetota; class Phycisphaerae; order UBA1845; family UTPLA1; genus ECT2AJA-110-A. The sequence goes on along the minus strand of JAUIHO010000148.1, from coordinate 9,231 downwards.
CCGTTTCATGAATTGATCACGCACCGTTTCAAGCTCGATCAGGTGAATGAAGCGCTGGCCGAAGTCGCGTCGTGGCGCACGGGTAAGGCTGTTATTCTGCCTAACGGTTAATTGCGGCGCGCGATTTGTCCCGTTGGAATTGCGCCCTTAAAATCCTCGCGTGGTGCGAAGGAAACTTACCAGTTCCATCTTGTTATTGGCATTTGCCGCCGCGAGCATCGGCTTTCCGATGCCGTCGTTTGTGCCGCGCGGTGATGCCGATTTTCCATGTCGCGGTCATAACTGTGGTTGCGATTCCGCAGAGGCGTGCCGCACCAATTGCTGCTGTTTCCCGGCGTTTTCGCAGAAAACGCAGTCGTCTTGTTGTGGAAGTCAGTCGAGCGATTCATGCGACGACTCAGTTTCTGATGCCGATTCTTCGCTAACGATCGTGATCGGTGCGTTGAACTGTCGCGGTGAAGCGGGCAAGTGGCTCTCACTGCCGCCAACGTTAACAACCGGGCCGTTAGTCGTTTGCGATAACGCTCCGGAAATAGAACGTCATCCGCCAATCAATTCAAGAATCCCTATCGTTTTCGATCTTCAACCAGAGCCGCCACCTCCTCGGTTCGCCTGAGTTCCGGCATCATTTTAAGTGGAATATTGTCGCTATGACGCAGCGTGCCTTATTGATGCACTGATCGTCAAGGAATGACAATTACGGCAATGCGTCGTTTCGTGCAGCTATGCTTGCGCCAAACGATCGTCGTCGGGGTCGTCGAGACTCAGCATTCCATCACATCGATGCCGCCAATCTGGTTGGGTTGTGTGTAGCATGTCACGCTTGGTCTCAAGCGATACGTTGCACTTCCCTTAGAAAAACGCTTTTTAACTTGCGTCCCAATGTTTGTGCGCGCCGGCGTTCCGTACACGCCACGCACAAATCCGTGGACGCATGCCATCAAAAAGGAAACGTCTCAATGCCACGCATTGAAAGGCGACGATTCCGCGCCTTCACGTTGCTCGAATTGTTGGTCGTGTTGGCGATCGTTGCGCTGTTGGTATCGATTTTGTTACCGGCAATGTCCGAAGCCCGCCGCGAAGGGATGCGCACAGCGTGTCTCGTTAAGACGCGCGAGCTGGGAAATGCCGTCGGTTACTTCCGATCCGACAACGACGATCGCATGCCGCGCAGCAATCACTCGGCCTTCGCCGCCCGCACCTTGCCGTGGGAATATGCGTTGTACCGTTATTTTTCGGGCACGATGTTCGAAGGCCCGGACAGTGGTTGGCAACGCGTACGAGACGAAAGCTTTACCTGTCCGTTCGACGACCGCAAAGATCGCCTGAGCTATGGCTACAACGTGTACTACGAGCTGACCGAGCCCGAAACGAAGGGCACGGTGTGGCGCGTCGGTACGCGCATACCGCATCCGAGCACGACGATCTTGTTCGGAGAATTGGAAGATGGCTCGGCGACCGACCATGTGATGGCGCACTTTTGGGTGCAGTTCAACGCACCCGCAGAGATCGAGAAAGACCGACATCGACCGAAGGCAAGCTACGTGTTTGTCGATGGTCATGCCGAAGAGCGCGCGTTCGAACAAACGTATGACGACGCGCGCGGTCTCGATACCTGGAACCCCGCAACAGCCCCCTAACGTCGGGAGCTGCCGAATAACTTCTCAAACCACACCGAAAGGTACTTAACAGATGACTCGAATCATTTCACTCACGGCATTTACGGTTGTTACTGCTTTGGCATCTACCGCCCATGCACAAGTTTGGCCGCAAACATTCGGCGCGATGAATCACGCGTTGATCGACTTGAACGGCAGCAACGAAATCGAACTCCACCTCGAAACGCCGGCACCGCTCGAGATGATGAACTTCGGCGAGAGCCATAACAGTCCCGCTGATGTGCTTGATGGCAAGTACTACAACGATCAATACGGTTGGCTCGCTAACGGTGCCTTCGCGCCGCCCGTCGGCGGCGGCATTTGGATTCGCTTGGTCGATGCAACGCCCGGGTTGGAGTTTTACAGCGGCGGCATGCGACCGATGAAGGCCAATCATAGCTACGCGCCGTTGTTTGGAACTGATGGCACGCCGGACATTTGGCAATGGGGCGGCACGATGACGCACCATTGGGTAACTGCTCCGACGCTCGGCGATTATGAGGCAACGTTTGAGGTTTACGTCGGCGATGTATCGACCGGCGCGCCGCTTACGGGATACACCGGCGACCAACTCACGCTCGCTTGGAGCGCCGTACCCGAGCCGTCGGCAGCAGCCCTCTTGTGCATCGGGTTGCCTGTCGTGTTGCGTCGTCGTCGCTAGTCGTCGTTTTGGCTGACAAAGCCGAAAGGAGGATATGAATATGATGACAATACGCTCGACGCATTATGCAATCGTCGCAACGCTCGCAATCACCGGATGGTCGCCCATGTTGCTGCACGCTGCCAATCCAAGTTTGGGTGGGCAGATGAAGCACCTATTAATCACGTTGCCGAGCGATGCGATACAACTCGGTCGCGATCATGACGGTGCGGAAATTATGGCGTTCGCCGACTACTGCGAAACGTACGATGGCAACGCGAGCGTGCTCGACGGCACGGCGTACAACGGTCAGTACGGTTGGCTCGCCAATGGTTTCATATCGTTGCCGCCGCAGTACGACATCTGGATCGAAGTACTCGATCAGTCCGATGGTCTGATGACTTTCGAGCAGGGCACCTATCAACCGATCTTCGGTACCAACGGGTCGGATACCCATTGGCGTTGGAGCGGCGTCATGACGCACAACTGGTACGCCGTTATGGAGCCGGGTTACTACTACGCGACCTATCGCGTGTATGTCGCCGATTCCGACGGCAATCCGGTTGAGGGTTACGTCGCCAATGATATCACGGTCGAATGGGAATTCGGCTCAAGCTGTATCGCTGCAGATATGGATTGCGACACGGCGGTAACGCTGGATGACGTATCGACATTCGTAGACGTGTTGCTCGATGCAAGCGGGGCAACGGCGAATCAACGCTGTGCCGCCGATGCCGATGAAAACGCAATACGCGACAGTCGCGATATCGCTGTGTTCATCAGCTTGCTGCTCGGCTGAATGTGATTCATCACCAACTAGCGATCTTTAACGGTCGCGAAACAAAAAACGCCTCCGGCTTATGGCCGGAGGCGTTCGTTTGTTATTGGCTTTGCGGCGAGACGATCAAATGACGGTTACTCGTCACCCATCATTTCGTCGTCATCCCCGTCTTTCGATTCGGGTTTATCGTCACGTCGTTCGCGTTCGCGTCGTTCGCGGCGTTCTTTCATTTTCTCGCGAAACTTTCCGCCTCGACCGCGTCGCCGTGGAGGACCGTCAAATTCGTCGTCGCCGCGCGGTCCTCGACCAAATCCGCCCGGTCCGCGTCGTCGCGGTGGGCCAAGCTCATCGCGGAACTCGCCTTTCTTGAGTTTTTCGATCTTGCGATCCACTTCCGCTTCAACGTCTTCCGATTCGCGTGCCAGCTTTTCCTTTTCGCGTTGCAAGCGCGCTTGTTGTTCCTGCAAACGGCGCTCGAACATTTCCAATCGCACGCGATGTCGTTGCAATCGGATTTGCTGTTGTCGCGTCAGCATCTCACGAATCTCGGGCAATAAAGCTTCGCGCTCGGCGGAACCTTCAGCCGCTTTCGAAAACGCTTCTGCCTTACGGCGCAGATCGTGTTCGATTTGAAACTCGTCGATGATGCCTTGCGACATCTCGGGGTGTTCTTCGCGCAGGCGTTTGAATTCGCGCACCATCGGGTACACGCGTCCCAATGCGCGATGAAACTTGCGCGGGTCGTCTTGCTTTAGTCGCGTGAAACGCTCATGCCATGCGGGTAGCTTCTCTTCCAGAATCGGCATCACTTCTGCTTCGATTTCCTTCGGACTGGGGCGTCGATCGTCGTCAGGGCCGAACCCATCGCGACCGCGACCGAACCCGCGGCGACCTTCACCGCGCGGACCGAAGCCACGCTCGCCGCGTTCACCCGTTCGCCCGCGTTCGCCGCGACGAAAACCGCGACCGCGTCGTCTCTCGCGCGGCTCGTTTATTTCGTCATCGTGTTCGGAAGTGTCGTCGTCGACCGCACGATCCGGATTGCGCGGCCCACCTAACGGGTCGCGCGGCGGCTCGGCATCATTCAACGCTGATACGTCGGCTTGTACCGACTGCGGCGTAAACCAAGCCATTCGATAAGCGCCCACAAATAAGAGGGCGATCAACAACACCAGCATGATTTTGCGAGAAGTTTTCATTAGACGGATCTCGTTTGGCCATCTTCGGCCGGGGTCAATGCCCCTTGTTGTACAGGTTCGTTCGTCGTCGCGCCATCATCACCAAAAGCGGCTTCAAACGTTTCGTACATCGACGCCCCCGACAGCGCCCACGAATCTCCGAAGTCAAAATCTTCCAACTCGTCGAGCGGCTCGTCGTCAAACTCGGTCGCGGCGGGGAGCGACTTCCATTCAACCAGCGGCAATGATGCAATTGCAGTCACGCGCTTGTTCGATGGGTCGCCGGCACCCAGGTCAAGCGTTTGCGCATAACGCACCACGCCCACGCAAATCGTGACCATTGCTGCTGCGGCCACGGCGCCATGCCAAGGTCGTTGCCACCAACTTGGCATGCGCGCGACATCATCCGCGCTGCTTAGCTCCGTACGAACGCTCGCCTTGATTTCATCAAGCAAGCCGTCGCGCGGTGCCGGCGCTTCGTATTGCGCCAGCCAGCGTTCGTTTTCGGCGATCTCCGCCATCAGGTTGTTTTCCGTTTCACGCGTCATACGCGCAGTCCCTTCTGAGGGTGGTGGTTTCCGGATCTCGCGGTGCCGTCATCGGCGTCCGCCGCTTCCATGATATTCCTGAGTTTTTCCAAGCCGCGATGACCGCGAGCGAGCGCCGTCCCCAACGGCACGCCCGTTGCCGCCGCTATCTCTTTGAATGACATCTGCGAGTAGTGTCGCATCATGACGACCTCGCGCTCCGCTTCCGACAGTTGCCCCAGCGCGACGTTCAACACATCGACTGCTTCGTCGTGCATCAAACCCGCGTCGGCCATCGGCTCGTTTCCTTCGATCTCGTCGACCGCGTCGGTTGCGCCGTCGCCGTTGTCCTTACCGGCACGCACGATCAACGTCGGTGCCCGTTGCTTGCGCCGCACGCCGTCGCGCACCAAGTTGGCCGCGATGCGAAAGAGCCATGCTTCGAAGCGACCGTCGTGGGCGTAGCTGGCGATGTTCCGCACCAACCGCAGGAACACTTCTTGCAGCAGGTCTTCGGTCTCCTGCCGCGAGCCGGTCAGCCGGTAAAGAAAGCCGTGCAGTCGACGCGCATAGGCATCGACCAACCGGTCGAATGCTCCCGGCTCCCCGCGCTGTGCTGCTTCAATGGTCTCGGCCAGAGCCGTCTCATCCATCGGCATTCCTTACAAATCGACAAACGCCGCAATCGGCGATTCATTGCATGATGGGGGAGGTCTGATAATGGGGGAAGGGAGGGCTTGGGGCGTGGGGCTTGAGGCTTGAGGGGGCTGGGTTCTGAGTCTTGAGTCTTGGGGCTTAGGACGTGAGGCGGCGCGTGACATGCTCGGTTCGAAGGGGGAGCGAAACAGAAGGGTAGTGACCGTAAGTTGTTTAAAAATATAAATTTACGTTATTTGGGTGGCTAGGCGGCATGCCCGCGCGACCGAATTTTGGGGCGAAATTGATTGGTCGGAGGCGATTCGTAGGACACGGCAGGTGTCGGCTCGCCCTCATTCACCAAATCCCAAAATCACACCATCGCCAAATTCTCCGGGGGATATCGCAAATCACAATTCACCACTTCACAAATCTCTCGATCTTGCCAAACCACGAAAATCGCAGATAATCGCGGGTCTTTCGCAAATTGCGCGATTTGAAACGAATTCGAGGTGGATTATGCCCCGCGTTTGCTATTTTACGGGAAAAAAGACGTCAGCCGGCCGCTCATACACCCATCGCGGTAAGGCCAAGTACTTGGGCGGTGTTGGTACGAAGGTGACCGGCATCACGAAGCGCAAGTTCAAGCCCAACATTCAGCGCGTCCGCGCGTTGGTGGATGGTAAGATCATGCGCATCAAGGTTTCGACCAAGGCCATTCGCATGGGCCTCGTCGTGAAGCCGCCGAAGCGCGACTGGAAGCCGGATAAGGCTGCAGACTAGTCGCGGTACGGTTGCGAAGTAGGGCGGGTTCCACCCGCCACCACGCGCATCGTTTACTGCTGCACGCGCATTAAAATTCTATCGAAATTGCCAACGGCATCGCATGACCTGCGATGCCGTTTTTTATTGCGTCGGGCTAGTGAAAGCATGTAAATTGCGATTGCCGGTTTATTTAAATTCATCTCTCCTTCAAAGGAAAGCCTGACCATGAACGAAGGATTCGACAGCGCTTCACGACAACGCTATCGCAACAGCGGTCGCATTAGCATTGGGCCTACTGTCGTGTGGTTGGGCGTGTTGCTTGCGGCAAGTCTGAGCGCCGCCGCTATCTTGGCAATAGCCTTCATCAATGGTTTTTACTTTATTGGATTTGTGCCGCTCATTATCAGTTTGATAGTGGGCGGCGCACACGTTGGGTTGGTGCACTTCGGCAAATGGCGCAACAAGATACTCGCGGGAGTCGTGGGGTTACTGGCGGGAAGCTTGGCGTATCTTGGGTATTACCAAATCGACCTTGCGTGGACGACTCAATCGGCAACAGCCGTGATGCATGTCGAATGGCTGTCGGATTATATCAGTTTCCGCATGGCGACGGATGTTACCGATTCGACCTCGTCGATACCGACGGATTCCTATCGCGAGCCCAGCGATCATACATCGGTATTCAATTGGATTTTCTTTGCAATGGATTGGGCCATTATGGCTGCCGTTCCGGCAGTCTTTGGATATATCCGAGCGACGCGCCCGTATTGTGAGTCGTGCCAACGATGGATGGCGCAGTCGATCGTCGCTTACGAACCCGTCTGCGAACCCGCGTTGATCGCGATGTTGGAATCGGAGAAGCTCGATGATTTGGCGGCGTTGCCGCGCACCGACTTACAACATAAGCAACCCGCGACCATGTTGATGGTGAGTTATTGCGATCCACCGGGCAGCAGAACTGAAGAACAACGGTGCCCGGTTTATCTGAGTCTCAAAACCGTGCAAGACGGCGGTAACGGTGCCTTCACCAATTTCTGGCGGAATACGTTTCGTGCGGCTATTCGCGAGCGTTCGATTAGCGACCGCGTGATCGCGGGATTACTACCCGTAGTGCCGCAATTGAGCCCGTTGGTTTCCTCAAAAATTCAAGTTGCTCAGAAGCGCAAAGAACACGGCGCAATGGAACTGAAGAAAAAGGAACGTAAGGAAACGCTTGGCGGCGAACGAATTCGGGTAACCAATTTTCCGGAAAACTCTGTGCTAACGCCGTCGAATATTAACATCAGTATGATGTTGGCTTTTTCTTGGCTCATCGGTCTGTTTCTATCGCTGGGTATTGCGCTTCTTGGCGCGCTATCGATCGGTCGTAGCATCGATGCGGATTTCGACTGGCGGATAACTTCGTGGATTCCTACGTCAATAGGGTGGGGATTGCTAGCGGTTGGAGCAGCCTTGTTGGCGTTGTCGCTTTATAAATTAACCTATCGCTTAAGTGCCGCGCGGGATCGATTCTTCCTAAGAAAGACAAGCGAAGTAATGGCGGATCGTACTGGGAAGGTCGTGGATGCCGACGATACTCAGGCGTACTTCTGTGAGATCGTTCCGAGGGAAAACTTCGGCAAGGTCATGAAAGAAACGGCGACCGACTTCGGCTTTGCGCGTGCCGACGCTGGAACGGGGCGATTTCTTTGGGAAGGCGATCGTCGCCGAATCGAAATACCGCTGCGAAGCTTAACGAAATGTGAGATCTACGAGCGACGCGGGCTCGATGGTAGTGTCGAGCAATACATGGCCGTCATCGCCGCTGATGATGGTGAAACGGAGATCGAACTTCCGTTTATCCCGTACCGTGCGCCGTGGCGCTCAAATGCAACAGCAAAGAAGGAGCTTGTTGTCGAAATGCTAAAGGCAATCGCACGCGTTCGCGCTGACTTCGAGATTAAGAGTGGTGGCTGGGACAATGTCGTGTTTGAAAATTCTGCTAGCGATGTAATAGCCGAAACTTAATCCTACGGATTACGGCAGTTATCAAAACACCCGCGCATCGTTTCTTCTATCGAATCGATCAACTCAGCGCTCTTTGCGAACGCAAAGCGAATGATCCGCTCGCCGAGAGCCTTGTCTTTATAATAGAACGCACTGCCCGGCACGGTGGCCACTTTCGCTTCCCGAATCAGAAATTTCGTAAACGCTTCCGATCCGCCGTCGAAGTTCCACTCGTCAAATTCGGCCAAGAGGTAATACGCGCCTTCCGGTTCGTGTGTTTTGAAGCCGCAGCGCGACAGGATGCGCATCATCCGATTACGCCGGTCGGTGAACATCGCAACGAGGTCGTCGTAGTAATCCTGCGGCAAGGCTAAGGCGGTAACGGCGGCGTGTTGAAACGGCGTCGGTGCGCAGATCGTCAGGTAATCGTGCACGGTCCGGATGGCGGCGGTGATCGGCTCGGCGGCCAGCACATACCCCAAGCGCCAACCCGTTGCTGCGTAGATTTTGGATAGGCCCGCCGTGGTGATGATCAACTCGGGCCGCTCGGCAATGGCGGCGGGCATGATGTGTTCGCGACCGTCGTATAGCAGGCGGTCATAAATTTCGTCGGTGATGATGTATACACCGTGCCGCGTGCAGATGTCGATGATGGCCGTTAGTTCGTCACGCGTGAACACATGCCCCGATGGATTGTGCGGCGTGTTTAGAATCAACGCACGCGTGCGGTCATTGATCGTCGCCTCTAACTCATCCATCGGAAATGCAAACGTCGGTGGTCGCAACGTGACGTAGCGCGGCACGCCGCCAGCAAAGCTGATAGCGGGCACGTAGTTTTCATGTGCGGGTTCGACCACAATCACTTCGTCGCCGGGTTCGACGAGCGAGAGCAACACGGCGTTCATACCTTCCGTCACGCCGCAGGTGATGGTGATTTCGGTCTCGGCATTTACCTCGTAACCGAAGCGTGTCTTCATATCCGCCGACAGTGCCTCGCGCAACTCCGCCAAACCCCACGTCACCGAGTACTGATTGCGATCATCATTAATGGCATCGATCT
>JAUIHO010000147.1 GCA_030432035.1 Phycisphaerae bacterium | reverse complement strand
TATCCGGGGAAGGCTTACTCTCAGCCCACAACCGAAGCACGCTGGCTCGCAATGCGCGATATTCGGAAACGACCTCATTGATATCAAACCCGGCACTAAATCTGGCCACACCGTGATGCGCAGATGCATCGTCCAAACCATCGCTCTCAACGCCGCCCGCGCCACCGAGACCGCGGGATTTACTTCGTTGCTCCGCGTCGGTTTGGGCAATCCCCATGTCGAGAACTGCGGAACGAAGGATCGACTCGGCATCGTTGCGCAGTGCGAGAATCCCCATTTCATCGCCCGGCGACAATGAACGAGCGAAGTCCTCCCATTCCTGAAGAATGGGCTCGATATTTTGAAGGATGAATTCCGGCAGTCGCATGGCTCAGCTCCGGAGAGTAAAGACGCAAAATAGCGCGTTAACTCAACTACCTGAGAGTACGTGCATGTATTCTTGCTTATCAAAGATGAACGGCCCTAAATCGTATGACCAATCACGGTGGAACTGCTGAAAATCGGACCAGATTACGTGTTCGTTCGTAACTTCTATTTTTGCCAGTAAGAACCAACAATTAATGACACTGCAAGTGCAAGAAAGCAGGAGGGACTTTTCCTTACTAAGGTCGTCTTCGGACACGAGAAAACCCGAATCATATGGCTCGCCCAGAAGATTTAGGGACGGCAATAGTACCATTTCATCCGGAATAGGCATGTACTGGCCAGCAAGATAATCGCGGGGTACAGAATCTTCAACGGCCTCGCCATCTGTTTTTCGACTATCGCACTCCGCAGTGGCAAACGGCCGTTCGACCTCACGCACGATATCGACTAAACGTCGTTCATTCACCCAAATGACTAGTTCGCTACGCGGCTCACATCCCGACCATCCGCGATCAACACCATGAACCCATTCAAGCGATAATTCATCCAGCCTTTGCTTCATGTCCTGCCCCCGTGAACCTACATGCTCACCGGCACACGCGTCTGCACAAACCGAAACCGGTTCGCCACAAACGCCGCGTCGCACAACGTCGCGTTGCCCGCCGGGTTCGCACCGCTCACGTGGAAATCGCTATACGCCGCCGCTTGATTGACGAAGATTTGCCCCGTCAAATTGCACGACAACGCCGCGCCCGCGCCGGCGATTTGCTCATCGGCTGCATCTAAGACCTTCTCATCCGTTGAATACACCGCCGCCGTGATCGCGCCACACTGCGATGCACCTTGCGCCGCCAATCGAATGCTCTGCGCCGTATTGTCCGTCGCGATCAGGTACACGATCGGCCCAAACATCTCGCGCATAAACAATTCTGTCTGACCCGCGTCGATCTTCATAATGAGCGGGCTGCACACGCGCGCATCGGGAAACGCCTCATTCGCCTCATGCCCGGCAGGTCGCAACACTTCTCCTTCGCCCGCCGCCGCTTCCACGCGCTTGAGCGTATTCTCATTCTGAATCGCACCCAACACTTCCGATGCCCGGCGCGGTTCGCCGAGGAACCAATTAACCGCCCCCACGATCGCCCCCGCAACGTCGTCGAAGCTCTTCTTCTCTCCGCCGACAGTAATGCCATCTTTCGGAATAAAGATATTCTGCGGCGTCGTACACATCTGCCCCGAATACAGGCTCAGCGAAAACGCGAGATTCCCCGTGACGGCTTTCAGGTCATCACAGCTATCGATCACGATCGAGTTCACGCCCGCCTTTTCAGTGAACACCACCGCCTGCGTTGCGTTCTTCTCGATCCAACTGCCAAACTCACCGCCGCCGGTGTAGTCGATAACTTTTATCTCGGGCCGAATCGCCAAATCCTTCGTGATTGGTGCGTCGTGACTGTCGGCCGCCAACGTCAACACGTTCGGATCGAAACCCGCTTCGCTCAAAACGGCACGCCCGATCTCAACCGTAATCGCCAACGGCAGAATCGCGCCCGGGTGCGGCTTCACCACGACGGCATTACCCGTAGCCAAACTCGCAAAGATGCCCGGATAGCCATTCCACGTCGGAAACGTTGAACAACCGATCGTCAACGCCACGCCGCGCGGTACGATGCGATAGCGCTTTTCGAGCGTGACGAATTCTTCCTTACCGACTTGCTTCTTCCACACCGTCTTGGCCGGCGTGCGCGTCATCTCGTCGTACGCGTATGCAACCGCTTCAAGGCCGCGATCTTGCGCGTGGGGCCCGCCCGCCTGAAAGGCCATCATGAAACCCTGGCCTGTCGTATGCATGACGGCGTTGGCCAACTCGAAGCTGCGCTTGTTCAAGCGATGCAGGATTTCAAGACACACGCCGGCGCGCGTATCGATATCCGCTTTCGACCAACCGACGGTCGCCGCCTGCGCCGCGCGCAACAACTCGTCGATATCGACCTTCGGATACTTAACGTCGATCGCCGGGCCAAAGGGCGAACGCTCGCTACCGACTTCGCCGACCTTGCCGGGTTGGTCGAGTTCGAACGATTTACCCAGCCGCGCCTGGAACGCCGTCAGACCGTCGTCCTTTGCCGTTTCACCATAAATCTTACCGCTCGGGATTTCAGGGTACGCACTCCAATACCCGCGCTCGCGAATCGCTTTTCGTGCGGCATCCAACGTTTTTTGATGATCGGAAAAGAATGACTGACTCATCGAGATAACTCCCAAGCGAAAAAACAATCGTCGCGCAATCGCGAATTTAAGTTACGTTGAGATGCCATACTACTTGGGAATACGGGAGGAGACCAATCTGGCCAAGAACTCGAGGGACGAACTACCTTTCAAAATGCTCTAACCCCCAACCACTAGAAAACGAAAAAAATCGATCGGCGCGCCAGCAACAAAAAAAGCCAGCGGGCACCCTCAGGCACCCGCCGGCTTTTAACTAGCTCAGCAGAAGATACAGATATTCTAGCCGCCTCTTTTCTTCAACCCGCCCTCAACCTGCGGTGGCGGTTCTTCGTTCTCGGGTACCGGTATTTCCCGAAATGTACCGGAGTCGGTTCGAGCTTCATCCGGCTCCTGCGTTTTACCGCAATTCGGGCAGACAACGCCGCCGTTGTTGCGTTTCATTATCGCTTCATCCGCTGCTGTCATTTCGAAGCTGTGCTGACAGTGAATGCAGGTGTAATTGAATTTCACCTGAAGTTGAGGATCGACCTCAGTTCCTTCGCGTGTTGCCCAAACGTAAGCAGCAACTCCAGCCAACAAAACGACAATACCAACTAAGACTTGTTGTCTTTTCACGCTGTGCTCCAACACCAATCAAAAGCAAGCCGCGCTTCAATAGCCGCGCGATCCATTACCAATTTACTGCTGATTGTCATCATAAAAGGCGTCGGGTTGACAGTCCATGCGTCCCCAGGACCCACGCACGTAAAACGCGGATTCAAACGTGTTCGAAGGCTGGTGATAAGTTTCTGGTGACATGTTGACGAAACCGGCATGCCCGTCGGCATATCCAAGATTGAAAAATCCGAGCTTCTTGTGATAGCCGGTGAGAGCCAGATTCATGACACCGGGATTGGTGGCGTCATTATTCAAGATCGTTTGAAACGCACGTGCTTCCATCCAACCTACCGTGTCAGCCGTACTCGGAATGCGCGTCTTCGGACGTCCGTAGATCCCCGCGATCACACCATTCGAGTAGCTCAGATTATTGGTTCGGTACGCCGTACCGTAGCTATTGAAATACGGCACTTCTGTGGCGGCAGGTTCGTCGGCACTACCTGCACCGGCTACTTGCTGCCAACCAAACTCCTCGCCGGAACATTGGAATTCTTTGAAGAAGCCGAAATTACCCGGATCAATGGTCAAACGATTGAAGTCGTTAATGCCGTAAATAATCTTGTTGAACGGGCGCGTATTTGGGTCAAACTCCTGCGTCCAGCCCGTAAATGGAGCGGTTCCTGGACCACCGCCGTATTCGAAATAACCTTCACCGCCAAAATTGACACCCTCCGGGTGCACTGGCGCGAAAACGCCTTTCGGGTCGGCAGACGAATACGTCTCGGCCGTTTGCAAAATCGAACGCAGGTTAGATACGCACTTGATCTTGCGACCGTTCTCCTGCGCCGACGACAGCGCCGGTAGCAAAATACTGATCAACAATGCAATAATGGCGATTACCACTAACAACTCGATCAAGGTAAACGCGCTTCGTTTATTCTGTCGGTTCATCGAAATTACCTCCGCTCGCCAAACCACGTATTGCGAGACTACGTGAACAATATTTTCTCGTTTCAAGTCGCCTTGACGCGACAGTCCGATGCCCGTCACCGCGTCAAAGCAAATCGTGCCGGAAACGATCGGGGCACTAATGCCCTATCATCGGTCGCAGCAGCGATTGAATAACAATCTTTGCTCTGATGAATGGCGACGTTTGCCATCCTCTTTCAACAAATCGGATTACTGGGCCAGCATATCAACCAATGCGGTTTGAACTGCCCTCTCCAAGGTATGCGGCTTCGTCTGCCGCAGCACTCGGAATCCCTAAAGGTAGGCGATGGCGACCGTTGTCACCAGATTCCACATCCTGAATAGGCGACAACACATCATCAAAACTTACGATTATACGCGAATGTTACTGATCGGTGCGGCCCAAATCCCCGCCGCACCTGACGCCGCACAACTCAACGTAAGGACCTATCAAACATAGACTTGCAATCAATTCACTACCCAACTCGGTTACAGTCCTAGACCTAGCCCAACCTTCCGACGCCCACGTCACCACGGTAAAGCGAACGAAAATCTCCGTCCGCTCCCTCAAGCCGTCCGATCCACTGCCGGCGCGATCTGCCGCAGCGAACCCATCAGGTCCGAAAACTGATCCGGCGTGATCGACTGCCCACCGTCCGTCAGCGCGTGCTGCGGGTCAGGATGCACCTCGATAATTAGCCCGTCGGCCCCGGCGGCAATCGCCGCCCGCGACATCGCCGGCACCATATAAGAATGGCCCGTACCCTGCGACGGGTCGATCACGATCGGCAAGTGCGACTCGCGCTTGATTGCTGGAATAATCGCCAGCGGTAGCGTATTACGTACGTACGATTCGTGCGTGCGGATGCCGCGCTCGCACAAAATCACGTTCTTATTGCCTTCGTTAATGATGTACTCAGCGGCCAACAGAAACTCCGCCAACGTCGCACTCCAACCGCGCTTCAACAGCACCGTGCGGTCGGTCTTGCCCGCCGCCATCAACAAATTGAAGTTGTGCATGTTGCGCGTGCCGATTTGCAACACGTCGGCATACTCGGCGACCATATCGACCTGATCGATGCTCATCAGCTCGGTCACGACGGCCAGGCCAGTCTCGTCACGCGCTTTCGCCAGCAATTTCAGGCCTTCTTCGCCTAGCCCCTGAAAGTCATACGGATTGGTCCGCGGCTTAAAGGCACCGCCGCGCAACGCATCGCCACCGGCCGCTTTTACCTTTTGCGCAACCTCGATCACCTGCTTCTCGCTCTCGACGCTGCACGGCCCGGCAATCACGGCGATTTTCTTGCCGCCGACCGTCGCACCCTGGCCCAACGGAATCACCGACGGCTCGGGGCTGACTTCGCGGCTGGCGACCTTATACGGCGCGAGAATCGGTACCATGCGATCCACCATGGGCGCGTTTTCAATCGCCCCCATGTCGAGATGACGCTTGTCGCCGATTGCCGCCACCACCGTTCGGTCGGTGCCTTCGATCACGTGGTCCTTCAGGCCCAATTCCTGAATCAGCTTCACCACGTTCTGCACGTCGGCCTTACTGCACCCCGATCGCATCACCACAATCATCGCCCGCACTCCTGAAAAGTCGCCAAATTCCGCTCGCTATCTCACGTTTTCATCGGCCATCGGTCAAGCCGACATGCGGCCCCAACCGCGATCTTTTCGGGCCATAACCGCCCCATTTTCCGCCGCGCTAGCCAGCCAATGCCCGTTGATTTCAACGAATCGTATCAGCTTGTAACAATATGCCCTCAAAGGCAGCCGTCACCACGGATTGGGAACGCTTTACACCGCTCACCCGTTATAAGGTGACGATGCTCGTATTCGAAACTGAAATGACTGATAAGGAGTCAAACATGATTAAACGCCGAATACCACGCCATGCCATCAGTGCTTGTCTAGCCGCGATACTGGTCGCCGCGACTTCACCAATGGCTCATGCTGACGACGACGCAAACAATCCCGGCCCGTCGATCACGATCTATTCATCCGCCGACCCCGCCGGGTTCGACCCGCAACAGTTCATTGCGCGAGAGCGCAACGGCCAGATCGCCAACTATGTTTCCCAAGTCCCCGGCTTTGGCGTTGTTAAAGATGTGCGCACCGTTCAACTGCAAGCGGGTCTCAACGAATTGGCGTTTGAAGACGTGGCGCAATTCATCGACCCAACAACCGTGAGCTTCGCTGACTTAACGCATCCAAACAACACGTCGGTCCTCGAACAGAATTTCCGCTTCGACCTCGTTAGCCAGGAGAAACTGCTCGAGAAATACATCGACAGCGATATCGGTGTGTACGTTCCTTCGGGCGAATCGACGGAATACGTCACCGGCACACTCATGTCAGCCGCCGGCAACAGCCTCGTCATCAATACCACCGAAGGCCTGCGCATCGTTAACGGTTACGGCAGCTCGATTCAACTCGGCGAAATACCCGCCGGTCTTATCACGCGCCCCACGCTCGTTTGGAAGATCAACACCGACCAAGCCGGCGATCACAAGATTCGCACCACCTATCAGACCGAAGGTCTCACGTGGCGTTCCGACTACAACTTGATCGTCAACGAAGATGAAACCAAGGCCGACATCGGCGCATGGGTGACGCTCATGAATCTTTCCGGCATGGCCTATCACGACGCCAAGCTCAAGCTCATCGCCGGTGACGTGCAACGCGTTAAGCCGCAGCCGCCGCAGCGCCAATGGCGCGGTCGCGCTCAATACGATATGGCCGTTGAATCCAAAGGCTTCGAAGAAAAGTCGTTTTTCGAATATCACTTGTACACACTGCCGCGTCGCACGGACATTCTCGCCAACACGACGCAACAGATCACGCTGTTTCCCACTGCCCGCGATGTGAAGGTCGAGAAATCGCTCGTGTACTACGGCAGCCCGCAAAGCCGTTACTGGCGCGGCTCGTCGCCCATGTCCAATCGCGAACTGGGAACCGACTCAAACACGAAGGTCGACGTATACCTAAGCTTCAAGAACGAAGAAGCGAATCAAATGGGGCGACCTTTACCTAAGGGAAAGGTGCGCGTCTACAAGCGCGACTCGGCCGATGACACGCTCGAATTTGTCGGCGAAGACCTCATCGACCATACGCCTCGTAATGAAACCGTGTTGATCAAATTGGGCGAATCGTTCGACGTCGTGGGCGAGCGCGTTCAAACCGACTTCGATTACAACTCGGCACGCAAGACGATCGTCGAAACGTTTAAAGTCACCGTCCGCAACCGCAAGACCGTGCCGCAGAAGGTCATCATCCGCGAATCGCTCTATCGCTGGAGCAACTGGGAGATCACTCGCAAGAGCACCGACTTTGAGAAAGTCGATTCGCGAACCATACATTTCCCAGTGGATGTGCCCGCCGATGATGAAGTCGTCGTGACGTACACGGTTCGGTATACGTGGTAAAAAGTATGGCCTTTTCTTAATCGTTCGTGTTACGAAAACCATTGATACCACGCCTCGTCAACGATGACCTGGCGTGGTATCTTGCTTTATTGCGACAGCGCAAAAGAATGCTCGCGACGGACAATCAGCATTCAAATCGGCGCAAACGCGAATTCATCTAAACGCAATCCAACAGTGAAAGCCCCCCAAAATGGCCAAAGCAGGCGGCAATTATCTTTATACCTTTGTCATCAAAGATGGCATGCCGACCGTCGACGAAGCGCGGGCGAAACTGCTGACGGCCGTCCGCGATGCTCCGCGTAAGGGCTACAAAGCAATGAAGCTCGTGCACGGCTACGGTTCATCCGGCACCGGCGGCACGCTGAAGAACGCGTTACGCGCTTCGCTGCGCAAGCGCCGCAAAGAAGGCAAAATCGCCGGATTTGTCGGTGGCGAGAAATGGAACGTCAACGAAGCCGACGCCCAGAAACTGCTCGAACTCTGCCCGCAACTCGAACGCGATGGTGATCTGAATATGTTTAACGAGGGGATTACCGTCGTCGTGTTTTGACGATCGACCGTTAGCGCCCTTCCGCCGTCATCTGCCGATGACGCATGCGCAGCGCTTCAGCGCGCTCGGGCGTTAGCGTGCCAACGCAGTGCAAGCAACACACGCCTTCCTCATAATCGTCGCGCGTTCGCTCGTCCGGCGACAGTGGCTCACGACAACCGAAGCACATCGACCAATCCCCCTCGGCCAAACCCTGTCCCACGGCCACGCGCTTATCGAACACGAAACAATCGCCCTGCCATTTAGATTGATCCGGCGGCACATCTTCCAGGTATTTCAGAATGCCGCCCTTCAGGTGATACACCTCTTCAAAACCGGCAGCGAGCATAAAGGCACTGGCCTTCTCGCAGCGAATGCCGCCCGTGCAATACATCGCAATCTTCTTATCTTTCTGCGGGTCGAGTTGCGACTGCACGAACGTCGCGAAATCGGTAAAAGCCGCCATTTGCGGATCGACGGCACCATCGAAAATGCCCACGCGCGTTTCGTAATCATTGCGCGTATCGATGACGGTCACGTCGGGATCGTCGAGCAGCGCGTTCCAATCCTGCGGTCCGACGTATTGCCCGACCTGCCGATTCGGGTCGGCCTCCGGGCAGCGCATCGTGATGATCTCTTTCTTGGGACGCACCTTGAATCGATTGAAGGGCGCTTCGGCAGCCTCGGAATACTTCACGCCGTTAGCGCGAATGCCGAATTGCTTATCGAGATAATCGATCAGCGCATCGAGATGATCCGGCGCGGCCGCGATGGTGCCGTTGATGCCTTCCGGCGCCAGCAGGATCGTACCGCACAACTCGGGATACGCCGCCCCCGCCGCCCGCACGTCGGCCCGCCATTTCGGAATATCATCAATCGGCGTGAACTTATAAAACGCGGCAACCTTGAACATGCATATTTATATAGCAGGCCAGCGCGGCTTACTCAAGCGCGCCGCTCGCGGAATAGCGAGCAGGATTAAGCAAGGCCCCCCGGATACAATGCCTTCGCCGCCTTCGCAGCAGCGGCAACGCCAGCAGGCTCATCCCCGCGCCCATGCCACACATGCCCGATGGAACCGGCTCGATCTCATCATCATCGTCCGGCGTTTCCGACGGCGCTTCGGGATCGACCGGCACCACCGCCGGGTCGCCCACGGCAAACTCACCGATGCGATCGACGACCGCCCAGACCATGCGCCGCTGCGTATCGATTCCCTGCCTCCCCACATCATCTCGCGTCGGCCGCGCCGGATAGAAACCGCTCTCCAAATCTTTATCCGCGGCCTCTTCCCAATCACTGCCCGTACCATCGCGCCGCAACATTCTGATCACCGACTTATCCAGCGCATCCCATTCCGTCGGGCTCATATACAATGCCACCGTCAACACCGTGCCGGTTGCAGACTGCGTTGCCGACACGATCGCGCTGCGGCTCAACCAACCCGACGCGGGCGTGATGTTCACCAACTGCGCCGATACGTTGCGGCCCACTTCAGTCAATGCAAATCGAACATCGGCCCGCGCATCCGTACCATCCAACTGCAACGTCATAAACGCGCGACCGTCGCTGTTGATCACCGTGCTCAGCGCATCGGCAATCGCGTTCACCACCACGATATCCGTGCCGCCACAATCATCACCCGACAACACGCGCACTTCCAACGCATATTCGCCGACTGCCGCCGGCGTAAACGTCGGCCGCGCCGCGCGCTTGTCGCTAAACTGCCCCTCATCCGACGACGGCCCTGCGATCACGCGCCACTCATAACTGAGTGAGCCCGACGCCCCCACCACCAGCGGAAATGCGCCCAACGCATCGCTCGCCGTAAACGCCGGCACCACGCGATCCGTGCCCGCATCCACATTGAGCGCATCCGCACGCACGACCATCGAATCAGATGCGATACACGGCGGATCAGCGCTGTCCGTAACCGTCAACCGCAACGTGTAAGCCCCCGTCGCATTTGGCCGAAACGCCCAATCGGGGCTCAATCCCGTTTGCACAACAAATTGACTGTTGTCGATATTCGCACTACCCGGCTCGATACGCCATATATAAGACAGCGGCGGCGTGCCACCCGACACATCTGCTGACAATGGCAAATCGGACCCGCTCACACACGTCGTGCGATCGCCGCCGACGTCAACGCTCAATGTCCGCGCCGCCAACGTAAGCGTCTTCGTCACTTCACACGGTGGCTCACTGCTATCCGTCACGCGCGCCATCAGCGTGTAAACACCCGGTTCGTTGGGCGTAAACGTCGTCACCGGCGTCAGTCGCGTGCCGGTTGCAAACTGCCCCGCGCTAACGTCCGGGCTACCCGCAGCGACCGACCACTCATAACTAAACGGCGGCGTGCCCGAAGACGTCACCGTCGCCGCAAGCGTTGGCGATTCCGAACCCAAACACATCACCACATCCGGCGAGATCGCCACTTCCATCCGCACCGCGCGAATAACAACCGTATCCATCAACAAACAATTCACCGCATTCGCGTCGGTCACTGTTAACTTCAACGTGTACACGCCGGGCTGGTTCGGTTCAAACGTTGGTACCAACGCCGATGCACCGCCGTTGGTAAACTGCGCCGGATCGACCGACGGACTGCCCGCCTCGATCGACCATTCGTACATCAAGGGATCGACGCCGCCCATCACGCTCGGATCCAACACGACCATTGCGTCGTCCGCACAGACCGTCTGATCCACACCCGCATCAATCGTCATCTCGTAAACCGATATCTGCACCTCGTCTGTCGCTTCGCACCCCACGGCATCCGTCACGCGCAGCCGAATTAAATAGACACCTGTCTGAGACGCACTGAACTGCGCCCGCTGAGCCGTCGGGTTTAGCAAAGTGCCGCCATTCGTCGGACCGCTGACAATCTGCCATTGATAGGTGTACCCGGGCGTTGAACCGCTCGCGACGACCGGTCCGCCCAACACCGGCGACGTGCGCCCAACACAAATCGTTAGATCGTCGCCCGCATCCACCACATACGGCGCTTCGCAACGGTCGAGAACACCGTTCTGATTACAGTCATCATCCGCAAGCTGACAGCTATCGAGCACACCGTCTGCATCGCAATCCTGGCTCGCAAGCTGGCAACTGTCCGGAACGCCATCGTTATTACAATCGTCTGCGATTCCGCCATCGATATCGCACGCGTCGGGAACACCGTTGTCGTTACAATCCGGATCGCAACCGCTCACACAATAGAACGGCCCGCCTGCCGCCGTGCTGTCTACATCAATCTCGCACTCGTCGGGGCGATTGTTACCGTTGCAATCTTCGCTAACGCCCATGTCGATATCCGTCAGGTCGTCTTCGCCGTTGCCGTTGCAATCGCACGCCCCCGTCGACACCGTCAACTGCGCTGTTTGCGAAAACACGTGCGGCGGGCACGTGCCCAACACGCGACACGAGTAGTTACCGGCCAGCGCCGGGCTTGCACTCAACACCGTCAATTCGTTCGTCGTTTGCCCGCTGTAGTTGGCGTTCGCCAAACTAATCGCCTGCCCGTTAAACACCCAGTGATAATCGTACGTCAACGACGTATCGACGACCGTCACCCGCAATACCGCATCCTGCCCCGGGCAGATCGTCATCGGCTCCGGATCGCTATCGATTTCTGCCACCGCGCCAACCGTCAACGTCACGACATCCGATGCAACGCCCCCGGCATTGCACGTGCCCGTAACCACGCATTGATAATCCCCGGCGCGCTCGAACGTGATGTTGTTAATCGTTAACCGGCTCGAGTTAATGCCGACCAAATCGACGTCAGCCGCAAGATTCGTAAACGCCCCACCCGCCACAGGTCGAAAGCGCCACTGGTACGGCGCGCCGCTACCATTCGCGAATATCTCAAACACGGCACTGTTGCCCGTACATGCTTCAACATCGTCCGCCTGCACAATAATATTGATGGGCGTGTTCACCGTTAGTTCGGCGGCACTGCTTACCGCCACACCACACTCGTTGGTCACGCGCACCTGATAGAACCCAGCGTCATCGGCGCTGACCGACGTGATCTCATACGTCGCGCCGACCGCATCATCGATCAACTCGCCGTTTCTAATCCACTCGATCAACAACGGTTCCGCGCCCGTCACGGCAACGTCAAACGACACGGATTCACCCAAACACGCCGACGCGTCATCCGGATCGCTCGTTACCACCGGCGGCTCAAGCACCGTCAGCGTGGCGATTATCGCCGTGTCGCTTCCGCACGCATTCGACACGACGGCGCTGTACTGGCCCGCGTCGTTCGCATCGACATCTTGCAGCGTTACGCTTGCACCCGTTAGCCCATCGATCGTTTCGCCGTCGCGTTGCCACTGCACGTTGAATGGCGGCGTACCCGTAATCGCGACAGCGAGCGGCACATCGTCGTTGCGGCACACGTCCAGCGCTGTCGGCATCGTCAAAATCGCCGGCACTTCCGCTACCGTCAGCTCAACGACCATGCTGGTGACGCTACCGTCGCAGGCATTACCAACAACCACGTCGTAACTGCCCGCGTTCTGCGTTGTCGCATTTGCAACCACCAGTTCATTATTCGTCGCGCCCGAAATATCCGTGCCGTTGAACCGCCACTGATACGTCACAGTCGGTCGCAATGCTTCGGCCACTTGCACCGTGAACGTTGCATCCTCACCTTCGCATACCAACTGCGCTTGCGGCTGCTCGGTAATGATCGCCGTGAAGTTCGCCGTGATCGTTTGATCGTTTATCGCGTTGACGGTGGCAGTCCGCTCGTCGGCCGGTTGCGGCACTGTTCCCGTATCAACCGACCAGCTTTCAAAGCAATAGCCCGGCGCCGCCGTCGCCACCAGGTTCACATCGTTACACACCGGCACCGACGTCATGCCGCCAAGATTGATCGTGCCGCCACTGGGCGGATTTACGACCAACGTAAACTGCAAATCCGGATCGCACGCGTCGGGCACGTTGTTCTGATTGCAATCAACGTCGCATCCTTGCTCGCAGAAGTATTCGCCAACCGTATCGGGCGCGGGGGCGATTTCGCACACGTCGAGCACACCGTTCGCGTTACAGTCAGCGCCGTCCAACTCACATTCATCTGCGACGCCGTTCTGATTGCAATCCGGCGGCGCAACTTGCGCGCCGAACAAAAAGATTCCCGTACTAACCGATTGACCGCTGATCGATTGGCCGACCAAGTCCAGATTCGTCGTTACCTCGATCGCCGAAGACGACCCGCTGTCGTAACGCCAGAGCTTCAGATCGGGTAAAGCAATCAAGTCGATACCAAGGCTCGCCAACTCCGATTCGTCGTAGTCGATCCGAATGGTGAACGCGCTGCCCGCGCCAACCGTTGCAGTGGTATTCAAACTAAACGCGTAACCGATGAAGTTCGACGGTAGGTCCGCCTGCTCGATACCGGCGAGATCGCACCGCCCTTCACCGAGCGACGCGACCGATGTGATACCCGTCCCACTAACGTCATTGAATGACACCGTCGTATTCGCACACGCCGCGCAGGCACCCGATAAGCCATCCACCGATACGACGACGCCGCTAGCCGCGCTCGGTGTATAACCCGTCGGTACTTCCAACCACCGCATCAAATTGATAAGC
>JAUIHO010000344.1 GCA_030432035.1 Phycisphaerae bacterium | reverse complement strand
CGTTGCGGTCGTTTGCGTTGCTGCTTGCGCTACGAACACGAAGGCTACGAAGAACTCAATAAAAAGCTGCCGCGCAACGGTAGCCGCGTGCGAACCGAACGCGGCGTCGGCACCGTCCGCGACCGTCAGGTGCTCACGCAGTTGCTCGTGATCGAATACGACGACAACAACGAACGCGAAACGCTCGGCCTCGAAGCCGTGCTTGAACGCGGCCTGCCCAAGCCGAAGCGCCCGGACAAACCCGAAGGCGACGGTCCCGACCAGCGCGACGAGAAACGACCGCGCAGCCGACGACGCCGCGACGACGATCAACGCGACGGTGGTGGCAAGCGAGACGATGCGCGGCCGCCACGAAAGCGCCGCCCTAAGACCGGCGACGCCGAGCGCCCGCCGCGAGACGAAGCGAAATCCGACGCGCTGCCTCAGGCCGACGCCCCGCCGTCCGACGAGGCGTCACCAACATCTCGACCGCCGAAAGATGCGGATTCACCCGCCACTGATGCCGACACCCAAGGTGCCGGTTCCGCTGAAAGCAGTGAAGAAAAGCCTCGCAAACGCCGCCGACGCGGTGGTCGCGGCCGCAAAGGCAAGGGCAAAGGCGGGAAGAAAGGCGGCGACAAGGGCAATGACGGCAATGATTCGGGCGGCGGTTCGTTTAGTGACGGCATTTAGCTCGGCAGACGGGTACAATCCGGCGTAGAATAGACGTGTACGCAGGGAGGCGTCTGAGGATTCGATTCCGACTTTGGTAAAGTATCGACACGATGGCTGTGGAAAGCGAAAAATTGAAGCTCACGATTGAAGAACTTGGCCGCTACGCCCCGCCGGCGTTCGACTTTCTGCGCGAAGGTCTGGATTTCACCTCCAACAAAATTCACGGCGCTGCCGACCCGCGAATCGAACGGCTGGCCCACTTCCTGATGGAAAACCAAGTCGAACCGCTCGACCTACCGATGCTGGTCGATGACGAGCGTCTGCCCGAGCCGGTGCTGCAAGCGATCGATGCGATGGGCGGCGTGCATGCGGTGATGTCCCAACTCAACCGCCACGTCACGGGCCGCGACCTGTGTTGGGGCCTGCGCGATTATGCCATGGAACAATGGGGTCTGATGGCGCCGGCCGTGCTGCATAGCTGGGGTATCACGAGTACGCGCGACTTCGGTCGCATGGTATTCGGCCTCGTCAACAAGGGTGTGCTGCAAAAGCAGCCCGAGGACAACGAGGAAGACTTCAACAACGTCTATTCGTTCGACAAGGCCTTCAGCAGCGATTACAAGATTCGCATCGGCAACGGGCACGAAGATAACTAAGCGGCTTGCCCACGCGCGACCGCTTCGCAGAAGGTGAATCACAACATGGCCGACAGCGACAAAACCGTAGGCACCGTCGACGACGATCACGCGTGGGAAAAGCAATACGCACCGAAGATCGGTCGCGGTCGCGTGATTCTCACGTTGGCAGTGTACGGCATATTCCTGCTCGGCTTGGCGGCGATTGCCACGCAACGCTGGTTCTTTGGCGCGTTGCAGTAAGCCGACTCGTTCCTTGATGCAATGCACTTACAGGCATTAGCGTCAATCGACCCGAAGAGAAATCTCCTAGCATGATGATGCATGGCATGGATGCCGCTCTTTCCGAACTTCAATCGGCTTTCACCGTCGAGCCGAGCGCGGAACGTCTGCTTCAAGCCAACCTTGCCGCCCTACCCGAATCTCAAACAAATGTCATAGCCGCGATTCGTTCGGCGCCATTGCCACCTAACCTCGAAAAGGTAACCGGTCGTGACGGCACGCCGACGTATTGTCTGGGCGACGCAGCGGGAAATGCGTCGAAATGGCTCGGCCCCACGACGACGCCTTTCGTCACTGCAGATGCGCTGCTGGGAAAGTTTGATGCGGGCATGGGCAACGTGCTGCTGCCGATGATCGGTGATGGTTCGATGGCGTCGGCGTTACTTGCGAAATTGCGACCGCATCAGGCGCTGTTTGTGGTGGAGCCGGACGCTTGGCGCGCGAAGGCGGCGCTGATGCTGTACGACTTCACCGTAGCCGCACGCGAAGGCCGGCTCGTGTTGTGCGTCGGCCCTGATGCTTGGGAACAACTGCGGCACTTACTTGCTGCCTGCCCGGGTTACTTGCCGCCGGAGCGCACGCTCGCGCTGCCGTGGATCGACGCCGCACAGATGCGCGTGATTCAGGCAGAGATGCAAGCATTGCAGGCGACGCCAGTTTCAAATTCTGGTGAACGACAACCGGACGCTGGTAAACGATCAACCGCAACCACACGCGTCGCGATCGTGAGCAACTCCCTCGCACCCGAAGCACAATACATCGCGCGACAACTCGAAGCCGCTGCCAACGATAATGATTCATGTGACGCGTTCTGCTCGGTGCCGGACCGGCCCGACAGTTTGCATCCCAACCATGTGCAAACGCAACTGAATGCATTGCAGCCAACGCACCTACTTTTAGTCGATTGTGGCCCACAGGATTTGTCGGTCGCGTTGCCGGATGCGCCGACGCACATCGTTATTTCCCA
>JAUIHO010000146.1 GCA_030432035.1 Phycisphaerae bacterium | reverse complement strand
TGATCCCCCAGCGCATTCCGATCTCCCCCCAGTGGAGGACAAACTTCTTCGTGACTGGCGACAGCTCGGACATCTCCGCTTCTCCTATTTCTGTCTATACAGAAATTACATCAAAGACGGGTGTGAGGCAAGAGAAATTCGCGATAATTAGAAAAATGGTCCTTTAAATGCAGAATTCGGCGTTTTCCGAGGGTAATTCGTGGTAAAAGGGCACGCGGCGAGACTCAGGCGTGGAGAGATCCTAGCTGCTCACAAAGCATTGATATTCATGCCACCCGCTACCGCTCTGCCGTAGGGTGCGGTTGTACTCAACCCACCTTCTCTTACTGCCTGACAATCCGTCTATGAGTTAAAACCACTCTGCCCCTTAATCATTTAAGACGCCCTTCTGTTCCTGAGCCTTCCATTTCCTAATCGCAACGATGACGTCGCGGGCATCGGTTCCACACTCGGGACAGCGCTCGTGGGGCGCATGATTCAAATCGTAATCGCAACTCGGGCATTCACCATGCTGTTCGACGCAACGAGTCACGAAGTAGTTTGGGTCGAACGCAGGTATCAGAAAGACGATGACCACAGACATGAAGAACCAAACATAGCTTATAGCGTACTCGTATTTGAATCCCAAGTTCTCTAACAACCAAGCGAGGGCAGCAACAAACGGAAACGAAACGACCAGCACCAGAAAGACGAGAAGGAACGCGGGCAAAAAAGAGGTGGGAATCTTCTCAAGATAGGCCCCGCACGCCCCACAATACCATCGTCTTCTCCGACGCGTAACACTTCGACGAGCGCTGGAGCGCGAAGCCCAGTGCCCGCAATGGCAACAAGCCAATTGGCCCTTTAGTACCCACCAAATGCGCTCTCGCCAATTGCCCCGCTTCGCATCAATCATGCACGGCCACCGGACTTCGACTGCGCCATTTCTTAATTGCTTCCAGGACGTGCACCGCCGATGTCCCGCATTCCGGGCAGCGGTCGCCAATCGTGCCGTTCAAGTCGTAGTCGCAACGCAAACAATGGCCGTGGGGTTCCACCGTTGTGGTCGTTCGTGAATCGAAGTAACGGTCGACAATCGCGCGCGTCAAAGCCCAAGCGAAGAATGGCCAAATGATAAGAGAAGAAAGAAACAAGAACTTAGCCAAGTATCCGCTAATCAAATCGGCAAGGTAAACAACAATGCCGAAGAATGGCGCCACCAATAGCAAAACGGGAAAGAACAGTAACATCTCTCGAAAATAGAATCGCTGCAATGCTTTAATCAGCGCTCCACACGACTCGCAATACCAGATTCGTCGCCAACCGCAGGACGTCTCAGTCCATACAGGATCGGCCCGGTGCCCGCAGTTGCAACAAACCGCGTGGCCTTGCTGTTCGCGACCGCTGTTGTGGTTTACAAGTCGATTTGGCAGTGTCACGACTCGATCTCCATTCGCGCTGGTCGTTCCTTCCATTTCGCGATGGCGACGATGATGGGGCGAACATACGCGCCGCACTCACTACACCGATCACTCACCGAATAGTTCAGGTTGTAGCCGCACCCGAAACAATGCCCGTGCGGTTCGACGGTTTGGGTCATGGATCGGCTGAGAATCGTCGACCGCACATATATTAAGCCAACGCCGGCCAACGACGCGCCGAACGCCGTCACCACGATGAAGAACCATGCAGGCGGCTTAGGGAAAAAGACGGGCCCAATAAAGACAAGGAGCGGAAAACTCAAAAAGAACAGAAAGACCAGAATCACCAAATCGACCAACCCGGAGCCCAACACCGGTCGTAGCAATGCCCCGCACGACTTGCAATACCAAATCTGTCGTCTATATCGACCGGTTCCGCGCCAGACGGGTTTGCTCCAATGCCCACAGTGACAACAGGCGACGCGGCCCTTCAATACATGCAGCATTCGCTGCAGCGTTGTCGCGAGAGGTGCGTCCATCTAGTCGACCACCGCACGCGAACCACGCTCTTTCCATTTCAAAATCGCTTCCCGCACATCATCTGCCGGCGCGCCGCACTCGCTACAGCGGTCGCCAACCGAATAATTCAGGTTGTAACCACAGCCGAGACAATACCCATGCTTGTCCACCAGGCGCGTGTACTTTCCATTCCAAATCGCAACCGATAGATAGGTCGTTACAAATCCACAAACGAGCGCATAGAGAAGACAGAACGTCACCCAAAAGATGGGAGTCATTTCGTCGAGTACATGCGTTGATAGTCTGATGATCATTGGCGCACTGACGACGCAAATCAAAACGTACACCACTAACTCGGCAAAAAACGGCACGCTGTCCGCAGAGATCAACGCACCACACGATGGACAATACCAAATGCGACGGTCACCACCTTGCGACCGCTGCGAACGGGGTCGTGACCAATGCCCACAGTGGCAACAGGCGAGGTGACCGAACAACACGCGAATAAAACGCGTCAGGCGATTGCCTTGCGGTGCATTAGTCATGTGAGTTCCTACCTTCGCGATCTCGCCATTTCTGAATCGCGTCAACGACATCACGAGCGTCCGTGCCACACTCCGGGCAGTGCTCGTGGCCCGCGTGGTTCAGATCGTAATCGCAAAAAATGCAATGCCCGTGCGGACGCACTTGCTGGGTCATCACGCCTTTAGAGGTCGATCCGCGAATCATTAGAAGAAGGAGCCCACACGCTAGTAGCCAAATAAGCAAACAGACACATCCAGATATAAAGGAGGGGTTTGTGAACAACCAATTTGGTACTCGAAACGCCAACGGCGCCGTGAGAAATAGCAACCCTCCGTAAATGAAACACCCAGCAAGGCCTTCTCCAGGAAGCACTTCAATGAGTGCGCCACATGCCGAACAATACCAGATACGTCGCGGACGCCCCGTTGTACGCCGACGTTCGGGTTGCGACCAATGTCCGCAATGACAACATGTAAGTTGGCCCGCGATGACCTTGCCGAGGCGCGTCAAGTAGTCGTCAGGGTTTGAACTACTCATGTCGCGCTAAAGCTCCGCGACGCTTTTTCTTACTGATCGCCTCCAAAACATGCACCGCCGACGCACCGCATTCTGGGCAGCGTTCACTTACGGCGTAGTTCAGATCGTAGCCGCACTGCAAACAATGACCGTACG
The DNA here is from genome assembly GCA_030432035.1 of Phycisphaerae bacterium. Classification (GTDB taxonomy): domain Bacteria; phylum Planctomycetota; class Phycisphaerae; order UBA1845; family UTPLA1; genus ECT2AJA-110-A. Next base: position 10,850 of record JAUIHO010000146.1, on the reverse strand, counting down.
ATTCAGCCACCTTGGTCGCTGTCGCGTCATCAAAACTCGCCCGAAAGTAAGCGGCAATCAGATAAGACGTTAATACCCATAAAAAAAGAGTAACCACTATTAGCCACGCAGGAGCAGTACCGTTATCAAACATCCAATCCGGAATTCGAATGAATAGCGGAAGCGTCATTACCAGAGCGAAGAGGAAAACGAAAATCTCAAGATAAAATCCGGTCCGGGCCCGTTGTATCAACTCACCACAGCAATCGCAATACCATTTGCGACTACCGTTCGCGCGGGTTTGATCGTTTTGGACAGGCACCCAGTGTCCGCATGCACAACATGCAACCTTGCCGGTGATAATGCGCCACATGCGCGCTAACAGGCGAGTTTTTATAATCGGCTGAGCAGATTCCATACCCGGCATACCTCCGCCGGGTAATTTTAGCGTCGGCGTCGCCCGCGGCCACGCTCGCGGCTGGGTTTGCGTCGCTTCACGTCGCTGAGCTTTTGACCATCGCGCGGGATTTCGATCAGGAATGATAGATTTGGCAGTCGTTCGACCTTGCCCTTGTCGTCTTCGACTTTGCGAAACACCTTGTGCCCATTTTCCAGATTGTATTCAAACGACGGGTCCTGCTTGCGCAGATCGTTGACCACCTGACCGTATACCTGAATCGGTTCTTCCTGATTGGTCGCCGGGTTGGTCACCATCTTGGTGCGAATCGCATCGGGGCCGAAACTGCCGACGCAAATCGACACGCGCGGTTCATCGGGATCGTCGTAGTAATACGCCTCGTGCCCAGAATCACGCAATACCTCAACCCATTGCAATGCCGCTTTCTTATAATCCTGCAAGTTGGGCGTCGCATAGGTTACGCCCACATGCAAGCTGTATTTGCCCTTCGCGCGGCGCAAATCCCACGCCGACGGGCCTCGTATTTCGCGAATGATCGGAATCGCACGCGCGTGAATGAACGGATATTGATCGCGAATTGCAAGCTTGCGAATGAACTCCAACTCGGCACGAATGCGATCGCTCAGCACCGACTTCACATCGTCCACTTCCTTTGAAAAAACGCCCGTCTTGGTTTCGGCAAACTTGATTGGGTACACGCCGTAATTCACGCGGCTGCGATCTTCGTCGTGTTTGACTTCGATTAAACCGGGGTCGAGTTCCGGCACTTCGGCGAGCAAGACGGCCACGCGCTCGGCCAACTCCTGTCGTTGGCGACCTTCAAACGCGTTGCATTCGATCGTCCAAGGCGTGAAACCATCAGAGACGCGGCTGATCAGTTCGGCACGCGATTTACCCGAACCACGCTTCTCGCCATTACGTTCGGCCGCAAGGCGTCGCCGCGCTTCAGCGCGCTTGCGATACTCTTCATCAGCTTCTTCGCTGTTCTCGGCGCGACCGAACAAGCTATCTTCGGCGCGAAAGGCGCTGCTGCGTCGACCGCGGCGTTCTTCTTTCTTATCCGCATCGGCACGACGTCGCCGACCGCGACGCCAGCGGCGGCGGCGAGTGGGCTCTTCTTCCTCGTCTTCATATCCCTCGTCATAACCGGCGTCGGGATCTTCTTCATCTTCGTATCGGTCGTCTTCGCGATCGCGTCGCCTTCGACCGTCCCGCTCGTCGCCTTCTTCTTCTGAAAAACCGAAGTCGTCATCCCGATCGCGCGCATCGCGGCGGTCGTCTTCATCGACCTCGCGCTTGCGGTTGGGCTTGTCGTCAAAGCCGTCGTCGTTAGCGTCCTTATCTTCTGACGCCGACGCGCCGCCGAGGCCCCATCCTTTGTCCATTTCCTTCGCCACGTCGGCCCAGAAACCATCCCATTGCGCGACGCGCGCGTTATGGTCGGCCTCCATCTGCTTGATTTGTGCGTCTGTACAAGCCGTGTTGATCGTTGCGATGATTCCGAGCGCGAGCGATAAGAACATATCGCGCAACGGCATGCGATGGACGCTGCTGCGTATCGGGCGACTTCGCGCTACCGCCAAATCTATAGCTTGCGGCGCGCAGTTAGAAACAATGATATCGATTGCGTGATAGGATCGATCCTGCATAAGACACATCTCGTTAGCTGCGTTGGAAAGCGGGCGAGCATCGGCGCGACGACATCGGTATCATCGGCGATTTTCTTTTGGCGAGAGCGCTGACCGATCCCAACCCGCAACCTTGGCGGCGGGCCGGTCTCCTAGCGGGCCAGCGCTTGCTTTTGCATTCTACGCAACCGACCCAGCCCTGTCCGCGCCGACTTCAACATCGCATCCATCTGGTCCGCATCAAACGTCCCCGCCTCGGCTGTGCCCTGCACCTCGACAAAGCGGTTTTTCCCGGTCATCACGACGTTAAAATCGACCTCAGCCGTCGAATCTTCTTCGTAGCAAAGGTCCAGTAAGACCTTGCCATCGCAAATGCCGACGCTGACGGCCGCCACCGAATCGACCAGCGGGCTACGCGTGATCAGCTTCTTTTTTTGCAGCAACCGCACGGCATCGACCAGCGCGATGTAAGCGCCGGTAATGCTGGTGGTGCGCGTGCCGCCGTCGGCCTGAATCACGTCGCAGTCAATCCAAATGCTGCGCGGTCCGAGTTTTTCAAAGTCCATAATCGCGCGCAGTGAGCGACCGATCAGCCGTTGGATTTCCGTCGTGCGCCCATCGACCTTTCCGCCGCGATTGCGCTTGCGCCGGTCGCCGGTACTTGCCGGGAGCATTTCATATTCGGCCGTCAGCCAGCCTTTGCCCGACTTCTCGCGCCATGGCGGCAAGCCTTCTTCGATGCTGGCCGTGCAGAGCACCTGCGTGTTGCCGCATTCGATCATCACCGAGCCGGCCGGCGACTTCGTGAAGTTGCGTTTGATTTTAATAGGTCGCAGTTCGCTGGGTTTGCGTCCGTCGAAGCGGGCCATGTTAAGTAATCCTTTAAATCAATGAACACGTTTGTCGTATTGCGTTGATGCGTTTGCCAATTGCCGCGACCGAACGATTGCCGCGCCAAACTTTCGGGCGACCGTTGGGTGGGTTGAACTCAACCCACCGCACCAAACACGCGGTCGCCGTATTACTGTCGTGCTGTGCCGCCGCTTTGTAAGCGGTGATTCGGCAACGTGCAAATCACTCATAAACGTCAAATAATCACCGACAAACTTAACCCACTAAACTACCAATCCGCCCAAGCACCTCTGCATCATTCATTAGAAACGCCATCTCCCGGTCCTCTGCCCCCGTCACCGTAATCTCCACCCACACCGTCCGCTCCGGCATCACCTCACGCACGCGGTCGGCCCATTCCACGATGACCACACCGCCGGATGTACACATCTCATCGAAGCCGATGGCCGTTAGCTCTTCCGGCTCGCCGAGGCGATAGACATCGAGATGATGCACCGGCACGCGGCCGGTGTATTCGTTGACAAGCACGAACGTCGGGCTGTTGACTTGTCGATCGTCGGCCACACCCAAGCCGGCGGCGATGCCCTTCACAAGATATGTCTTGCCCGCACCGAGCTGACCGACCAGTGCGACGACGTCGCCCGGTTGCAACAATGCGCCGAGACGTCGCCCTAGCGCTTGCGTTTGTTCGACGGATTGAGATGTCAGCGTAAACGTGTGCATCGTTATCGAAAGTGCTGCCACCCACCGGCAGGCATATGCGTGAGTTTGCCGTGTTCGTCCTGGATCATCACATGTCGATCATCTGTCACGCGACCAATCTGTATGACTTTGCAACCAAGATTCAATCTTGGCACCTTTTTGACTGTTCCCGGATCAACAGCAAAAAACAGCTCAAAATCTTCCCCATCACCAGCAACAGATTGCAACAATGCACCATCATCAGCCGCGTGTTTCTTTGCGGCGACTGATGCAACGCTCAATAACGCTGTACGCTCAAAGACCATACCCACATTCGATGCCGCCGCCATCCGCGGTGCATCCGTCGCCAACCCATCGGACAAATCCATCATCGCATGCAAATCGTCCCCAAGCGTCGCGCCCAATTTCTCAGCGACTCTAGTACGTGGCAGAAACCGCATATGGTGGCCATGTATGCTCCCGCCCAACTTGCCCGTCACAAATAAACCATCGCCAACTCGGGCACCGCTGCGCACTACCGGCGGGTGGGTCGCATACGGCTCGGCCAACACGGTCACATCCACGGCCAACGGTTTATCCCAACTATTGGTATCACCACCGATCAACGGACACTGCGTCCGATTACCGAGTTCGACCATGCCGCGCATCAGTTCCTGAGCGCGCTGCTGCGACCAATGGTGCGGCAAAGCAATACTGGTTAGAAACGCCACCGGCCGCGCCGCCATCGCCGCACAATCCGAGAGATTCACTGCCAACGCCTTGCGCCCGATTTCGTCGGGCGCGTGCACTTTGGTATCGAAGTGCACGCCATCGAGCAGCATGTCCGACGCGATCAACAACGACGAACCGCCCCACGGCACGATCGCCATGTCGTCGCCGATACCCAACGATTGCGCGCCATCGCCCCCACGCAGCGCGACCTTGCCCGCCTGCGCTTTCAGCCAATCGATCAGTTGATTCTCGCCTTTGGCCATCACCGCAATCTTAGAACCTGTCGCCGCGACTGAATACCCATCGTCCGATTCGACGCGTCGCAAATCGCGACCGCGTTACACACCCGCGCGTTGCCCTTATCATGCGATGCCATCGATAAAGGCAAACTGAACCCACGTGAGCAGACTGACCCGATCCATCCAGCATGCCCTCGAAAACGTGCCGCGCCCGGCGGCGCGTTGGTCGCGGGTGTTCGGACTCGGCGTACTGGTTGGCGTCCTCGGCGGCTTGGCGGCCTTCATCCTCGACGCCGGTCTCAAATGGGGCACGCACAATATCATCGAGCACTACGCCCACATGTCGGGCGATGCGATCACGTTCGATTTCAACATCTGGCTGCTTATCCTGCCGACCTGCGGCTGTTTGCTCTCCGGGATTCTCATTCGATTGTTCTGTCCCGCCTCGTTCGGTAAGCACGGCACCGACTCGCTGACGCACGCCTTCCATCGCGGCATGGGCCACTTCCCCTTTCGCGGCCCCGCCGTCCGCGGTGCCGCCGCCGTCGGCGTGATCTCCACGGGGGGTTCGGCCGGTCCCGAAGGCCCCATCGCCGCGCTCGGTGCTGCCATCGGTTCGACGATCGGCAAGTTTTTTCACGTCACGCCGCAAGAACGCCGCGTGTTGCTCGTCGCGGGTTGTGCCGCCGGTGTCGGCGCGATCTTCCGTTGCCCCTTGGGCGGCGCGCTCTTCGCCACGTCGCTTATGTATAGCGATGAAGAATTCGAATCCGACGCAATGGTGCCGTCGTTCGTCGCCTCGGTCATCGGCTTTACCACGTTCGCCACGCTCAAGGCCGAAGGCCTCGGCCAACTCGGCACCTTCCTCGACGTTGCGGGTGCCGACCAACTTGCATTCAACGCGGCGCTGGAACTCATCCCCTACGCACTACTCGGCCCGCTATGCGGCATCGTTGCCATCTTCTTTTCGTGGTGTTTGCAAACAATCGAAAAGCGCGTGGTGCCCAACCTGCGTCTGCCGCGTTGGGCCATTCCCGCGTTGGGTGGTTTGTTAACCGGCCTGCTTGCGTGCGTGCTGCCGCAAATTATGGATGGTCACTATCAATTCATTCTCAACGCCATGCGCGGCTTCGGCGATATCGCCCAACACACGCGCACCGACTGGCTGAATTACGCCGCACTCTTCGGTGCCGTGGCGTTGGTGAAATGCGTCGCCACGGCGTTTACCGTCGGCAGCGGATCGGCCGGTGGCGTGCTCGGTCCGAGCGTGTTCATCGGCGGCGCGCTCGGCGCATTTCTCGGCGCACTCATCGAAGCGCTTTTCCCCGGCACCTTCCCGCCGCAACTGCGCGAAGCATTGATACCCGTCGGCATGGGCGGCGTGTTGGCGGCCGCGATGCGCACGCCGCTGGCCGCCATCGTGATGGTGACCGAGATGACTGGCGGTTATGGGTTGATTGTGCCCCTGATGTTGGTTTGCATGACGTCCTACGTCGTCGGTCGGCGCTGGGGTCTGAATCATGAACAGGTGCGTACATCCGCCGAGTCGCCCGCGCATGCCGGTGATGCCATCGTGCACTTGCTCGAATCGTGGCGCGTGCGCGACCTGATGGAACCCGCGTGGGACGATACCGTTTCGCCTGAAACGTCGCTGCCGGAAATGGTCGAGCGCATCAAGCCCGGCACGCGCCCGGTGTTTGCCGTTGCGCAAGATGGGCATTTGATGGGCGTTGTCTCGGTGCCGGATATCCGTCGCTTTATGGAAGAACCGGGCCTCGCGAGTTTCGTCATCGCCGCCGACATGATGACGACCGACCTTGAGACCATCGATGCGGATACCGAAGTGTATTTGGCGCTCGACGTATTCCGCCGCGGCAGCCACTCCGTTGTGCCCGTTATCGAACACCGCCACGATAACGCGTGGGTCGGCATGCTCAGCCGCGAGCGCGTATTCGAAGCGATTCGCGAAGGCCTAGCCGAATCGCAAGCGGCCATGTTTAAGGAACACGTCGGCCTAACGGCGATCGAACAGGAAGGCCAACTGCAAAACCTGGTCATGGGCGTCGCGCCGACGCGTAAGGACATGATTCAGCGCCTCATCGTGCCGATGGACGCGATTGGCAAGAGCCTGCGCGAGGCCGACTTCCGCGCGAAGTACTCCGCCCAAGTCATCGCCATCGAACAACCCGACGGCAGCGTGCAATGCCCGCCCGATCTGGATACGCCGCTCAAGACCGGGCAACGGTTGATGGCGGTCGTGTGGCAGGGTGAGGTTAGCGAAGAGGCAGAATAGGTGCGTTTGGACGGCGTATCCATCGACCGTGTCATCACACACGCTGCCATACACGATGACACACCTAATCGTTCCTCACACACAGTCGCCTCAGCTCGACGTCTTGCCTACGATCTAAATGTGCCAGCATTCCGGTCGACGACACCCGTCAGCTTGGCACCAAACTTGTAAGGTAAATCCCAACCAACAAGCAATCTGATCTTGAACCCATAACGCCACCAAAGGAATCCGAGATGAAGAATCGCAACCAATCCCAATCCATCCTGTCGATCTTATTGATGTTCACGTTCCTAATCGGCGTCACCATCGGCTCGACCGGCACGAACTGCGACGGCAGCGGCATCGCCGCGTTGCTCGACGGGCTGAATATCAATTTCGGCGACAACGGGAATAGCAACGCCAATGGCAATGCAAACGGTAACGACAATACGAACGACAACGCCGACGACAATTCAAACGCCAACGACGACAACAGCAACGATAACGATGACGACAACGTGAATGACAACGATGACGATGACGACGACAATGATGATGACAACGATAACGACGACGACAATGACAACGGTTAGTTGATTCGCTCAGTTACCCAGGCGCCGGGTGCACCATGTTGGTAAGCCAACGTGGGGTCTCGATTGGGCCACCCGTCGGTATCAATCACCCGCTTTTGCAAACGATTGCTCCCATTCACCACAATCGATTACTGACGCACGTCAGTCGCTCGCCAATCTGACATCGTCGGCTCACGCGCAGCGTTACGAACGAAAGTCTTTCAGTACACCCAAATACGCCGCGATCGGTTGCGCCGCTTCGCGATACTGATACGCCATAGCCTTCGCAACCTGATGGATGTGATTGAGATCGTGCGCCACCCACGCGGATAGCAACTGCCGCGCGGTGACCACACCCAGCGCCGGGTGCATGCCCGTCTTCGCCAGATCGGCCTCGCCGAGATCGAATCCTTCCAACGCATTGAGACTCTCCGTCCGACGGCGCGCGAACTCGTCGAGCAATTCCGCCATCGTGCGTCCTTCGCTGAGTTGATACATCGCGTAGCGATCAAACGGCTCGAACGGTCGCGCCACGCCGTGTTCGAGAATGATGGTCAGCCTCGGTATCCAGTCGGTCATCTCACCGTGAATCAGATGGCCGACAACATCGAACGGGCTGAATGTATCGGGCCCATAGTTCGCATGCGTCCAATGAGGCGATAGATCGCGCAGCAATGCCGTTAACGTGGCAGGCGTGTTGCGTAAGACAGCGACGATGTCGGTGAGTTGAGCGGGCAAAAGACACTCTCCTTAACTGATTATAGTTGCGCCCTTCAATACTACATCCTTAGGAATTGAAGAGGACATCATCCCAATCGAGTTTGAGAAAGTGGGAGCGAATATTCACTTGCCTCACCGCACAAAAGACCACTTCGTTTAAAGCACTTCATTACTCAAGCGGCTTAATCAACGTAGGTGCCTTAATTGATTCGTTCAACTTAACAGCATTCCATCGCATCACTCCATTGAAATAGGACTGATACCCAGCGTCAAAAGCGGTTGCAGCGTCTGGAGTGTACGAAATGTCAAGTGCAAGTTCATTTGATGCATAGACTCTCAGAAGCATTTGGAGTTCGCAACGTTGTTGCGGAATCTGGTAGCGGGTTCTCATCTGATCAGGTTCATCGTGTGGTATTTCAACTTTCACATATCCTGCCAAGGGTGGCGATGTAATACCGTTCTCGAAGACACCGATGGCCGAAATATCACAAGGATAATTATGAGTCCCATGCACCCAATTCTGATCGTACGGAGAATACTCTCCATTCACAAAATGCGTCGGCGCTTTATCCAATATAGCAATCTCGCGCGTGAATGAAACCGTCACATCGGAAGGCATATGTGTCGGTGATGTCTGACCAAGCGTTGCATAAACTTCCTTCGGAAGTGCTTCGTACCGAATCGTCTGCTGCCGAATTATTTCGTATTGTCCTGCGGGAAGATTGCGCACGATATTCAACTCATGCTCATCTAAGATATTCTTGCTCCCTATTCGTTTCCCATCCAAGAAAAGTAAATCTTCGACAACCTCTTCACCTAGGATGCAAGGAAAACGAGTCAAACGAGTTCCAAAATAACATACCGTTGTGCCGGGACATTCTTCTAACTGTCCGTCAGCCACCACCTTTATCCCAGCAGGCCTTGGCGATTGAATTGGTATCTCGGGAAGTTCAGTTCGGATCGTTAGCAATGCAATCGTGTCATTCTTGGTGAGTAGATGCTCTGTGAAGCGCCGGTTCAGTTCGGCCTTAACGTTTGTTTTGCCCGAGCGCTTCTCCAAGTCGATTAGATACGCCGAACTGCACCAGCGCACCCATCGATGGGGCTGTAACTCATGCCGAATGCCCCAATACAGCGAGACGCCTAGTGTCACAACAGCAAAGGCGAGTCCCGCGCGATAAAAACTTCGCTTTAAACGGACGGATCTACGACATCGCCGCAGTCGATCGGGCTTAACCAAGTTCCCACACTCGGGGCACAAGCCTGGATCGATCGCATAATCGCAAATCGGACAAAACCCGGCCGGTTCGTGATGGACTTCGCGCATGGGTGCACGTTTCCTTCCTAGTGAGCGTCATCTGGAATTATACCTTGTGCAAGGGCTAACTCCCAGCACTTAGTGCCACTGGTCAGCTCGCCGGGTGCCACTGGCCAGCTCGCTGCCAGTGCTGACGGGCGCACCGTTGACTTCACCCCAAACCAGCCATGACCGACCGGATCGGTGCGTCGATAACCACTCCGACATCTCAAAACTACCTTCCACAATCGCCGGATCGTAGGGCAAGCCCTTTCTTTTGATGCCTACGCGCGCCCATACAACCCGCTACCAGATTTCGCGCGCGTTTGCAGGTTTTCCTCGACCAAAATCACCTGCGCCACCGTGAGCAAAACGCAAAATCGATTTAATAACACACACTCCACGGTTGCCAGACCCGCCCTTATCAACCGACTCGACCCGTCGTATCATCCGAACGACACCCTCAGGAGCCTGCGCCCATGCGTAAACCCGTCATTCTCATTACCGGTGCCAACGGCGAAATCGGTCACGGTTTGATCGAATACTTCAGCACCTCCGAAACGCACGACATCGTCGCGCTCGACCTGCGGCCGCTCGACGAATCGCTCACCGGCCCCAACCTGCGCAGCATGCAGGGCGACATTCTCGACGACCACGTCATGCAGCGCATCGTCAGCGAGTTTGAGATTCACGTGATCTATCACCTCGCCGCCATGCTCAGCACGCGCGCCGAATATACGCCCGACATCGCCCACGACGTCAACGTCAACGGCACGCTCAACTTGTTAAAGCTCGCGACCGAACAAGCGCGCTGGCACGGCACGCCGGTCAAGTTTCTCTTTCCCAGTTCGATCGCCGTTTACGGCCTGCCCGATGTCGCGACCAAGGCCGACGCGGGCCGCGTGCGCGAGCGCGATTGGAACGTGCCAACGACGATGTACGGTTGCAACAAGCTCTATTGCGAACAGCTCGGTCGCTATTACTCCGATCATTTCCGTCAGTTGGCGGCCGACCGCAGCCCGAGTGGTGTGGACTTTCGTGGGTTGCGCTTCCCCGGTTTGATCAGCGCCAAGACGATGCCCGCCGGTGGCACGAGCGACTTCGCCCCCGAGATGCTGCACGCCGCGGCCCAGGGCAATCCGTATGCGTGCTTCGTGGAACAGTCGGCGCGGATACCGTTTATGGCGATGCCCGATGCGATCAAGGCGCTCGTCGATTTGGCTCACGCCGACGTGAATCAACTATCGAGACGCGTGTATAACGTGAGTTCGTTCAGCATGAGCGCGGGCGAGGTACGCGACCGCGTGTTGCAGGCGTTTCCGAAGGCGGAAGTCACCTTCGAACCCGACCGCCAGCGCAACGACATCGTCGATAGCTGGCCCGCCGATGTGGACGATTCGGCAGCCGCCAAAGACTGGGGCTGGAAACCGGAGTACGACGTGCGCCGCGCGTTTGAAGAG
>JAUIHO010000145.1 GCA_030432035.1 Phycisphaerae bacterium | reverse complement strand
ATTGTGGTTCCGCGTTGCAATACGTCGCCGCGATCCACGAACCCTCGTCACCTGCCGATGCCGTCTCGGATTTGTTTCAACGATTGCAATTCGCACTAGCGCGACACAAGCGATTGATCATTCGGTACGACTCGGTCTTTGAGAAAAAAGAACTGCGGCTCGTCGTCGATCCGGCGCGGTTGGTATTCATTACGCGCGGCTGGTATCTGATCGCGAAAAGTCATAAGCACGATAAGTACCGCACCTTCAAGATCGATCGCATTACCGATGTCGAAGATACGGGCGACCGATACGAGCCCGATGCGGGTTTCTCGCTCGACGAATACTTCGGCAAGGCGTGGCGCATGATTCCCGAGGGTAGGGTGTACGATGTGCGCCTTCGGTTTATGCCGTTCGTCGCAACGAGCGTCGAAGAAGTTCAATGGCACGCCACGCAGGAAACGCAATTACAAAAGGATGGTTCGCTCTTGTTTCATGCCAACGTCGACGGCCTGCAAGAAATCGCGCCGTGGGTGCTTAGCTACGGGGAACACGTGCAAATTCTCAACCCGCCGGAACTGCGCGAACGCGTCGTGGAAAAAGCGCGCGGCATTTTGGCACAAGCCGAAGCCGTTGAAGCATTGACCGAGGCCCAATCGTGAAAGCCATCGTGCAACGATCCGGCCCGGCGTCGGTCGAAGTGGATGGCGAGATCGTTGGCCAGATCGACCACGGCTTGCTCGTGTACGTCGGCGTGCGCAGCGAAGATACCGAGCAAGATGCCGAGTTGCTGGCGAGAAAGGTTCGACACCTGCGCATCTTTCCCGACGACGATGGCAAGATGAATTTGGATGTGGGCGATACCGGTGGCCAGGTTCTCGTCGTCAGCAACTTCACGCTATATGCCGACGCGCGGAAAGGGCGGCGACCGTCATACGCCGCGGCGGCGCGCCCGGAGCAGGCGGACCAACTGTACCAACACTTTTGTAACCACTTGGCGAGCTTGGGCGTTACCGTCGCAACGGGCAGGTTTCAGGCAATGATGCGGGTACGCGGCGAGAATGACGGGCCGATTAATATCATTTTGGTGACAGAAGATTAATTTCCGCTCGTGGTTGACCAACGTCGGTTTGGCCGACAGTATCCAATAGGCGTGGCGCGACGCCCGTCGGCTCACCCCAATTGCCATCCCTGGTAAGGAGTTGCCCTACGGATCGGAAAACAATGCATCAACTTAGTAAACCGATCGTCGGGTTGGCAGGGGGCGTGGGCTCGGGCAAGAGTACTGTCGCCGGTATTCTGGAAGCGTTGGGCGGCGGCGTGATATCGTCGGACAAGCTCGGCCATGCCGAAATTAACTCTGCCAATGCGCGACGCACGCTGCAAAATTGGTGGGGACCGGGAGTACTCACCGAGTCGGGTGAAATCGATCGGCGCAAGGTCGCATCGATTATCTTTTCCGATCCGGCGCAGCGGCATCGGTTGGAGGCGTTTTTACATCCACTGATCGCCATTCGCCGCCGCGACAAGATGAACGAGTATCAACAGCGGCAGTGGGTAAAGTTCATCGTGATCGATAGCCCGCTGTTGTACGAAACCGATCTCGATCTGGAATGCGATGCGGTTATTTTCGTCGATGCGCCGTTTGAAGTGCGGCGTGAGAGGTCCGAAAAGGACCGAGGGTGGCCGCCGGACGAATTGGCCCGCCGGGAAAAATCTCAGTACCCCCTAGACATGAAGCGTGCAAGGGCCGATTATACTCTGGTGAACGATTCGGATTTGGGATCGTTGCGATCGCGCGTCGAGCAGATCGTCCTGCAAATCCTCTCCGAATCCAACGCAGTCTGATTTTTCCGCCGGCAATCGGCGAACCGCTGGGTTCGCAAGTGTTCAAGTCGCCGGCAATTTCCCGCCTGATACGTCGCTTGTGTCTTCGGTTCCGGTTCCCGGGATCAGGCAATTACCGCTCAGTCGGTTGCGCAAGGACGTCGGAGGACTTTTTTATAATGGCGAAAGCACAAGGAAGTAAACGCAAGAAAACAACCCGCCGCGCCTCAACATCGAGCGCCGGCAAGAAGACCGGTCGCACGACGCGCAGCGTGGCCGTTGCTGAGGAAGAAGAAAGCAACGAAGACACCGGCGATATGGGGCGGCGCGGTATGTCGACGGCAGCCCACATCGCATCGGGCGAGCGCTCGACGCGTGGCCCGCGCAAGATGGCTCCCAAGAAAACCGTTGAAGACGACTTCGCCGGCGACCTTGATGACGAAGACGATGGCGACGTTGAAGCTAGCGAAAGCGAACCCGAAACGGTCGATCGCGGTGAATCCGGCATCAACGAAAAGTATGAAAAGGTCAAAAAGGGCAACTTGCACTTGGTCGACCTCCAACGGATGAGCATTCCGGAACTGCACGAAGTCGCCAAGGCCGAAGGCATCAGCGACTATACATTGCTTAAGAAGCAAGACCTGATCTTTAAGATTCTGAAGGAACGCATCGACAACGACGGCCAAGGCCTGATGTATGGCGAAGGCGTGTTGGAAATCCTGCCCGATGGTTTCGGCTTTCTGCGCAGCCCCGAATACAACTACATCCCTTGCCCCGATGATATCTACATCAGCCCGTCGCAAATTCGTCGCTTCGGGTTGCGCTCCGGTCATATTATTCACGGTCAAATCAGACCGCCGAAGGAATCGGAAAAATACTTCGCGCTGTTGCGCGTTGAGGCGATCTGTTACGAAGAGCCCGACAAGGTTACCGAGCGCACCGCGTTCGAAGACCTAACGCCGCATCACCCGACGCGTCGCATCGTTCTTGAGACCGATCCGAATGAAGTCAACATGCGCGTGATCGACCTCGTCACGCCGATCGGTTTCGGCCAACGCATGTTGATCGTCGCACCGCCGCGTACTGGTAAGACCGTCTTGCTGCAGAAGATGGCCAACGCCATCACGGGCAACAACCCCGGCGCTTACGTCATCATTTTGCTGATTGACGAACGACCGGAAGAAGTAACGGAAATGCAGCGGCACACGCAGGCCGAAGTTGTTTCGTCGACGTTTGATGAACCGTCGAGCCGACACGTACAAGTCGCCGAAATGGTGATCGAGAAGGCCAAGCGTCTCGTCGAATACGGTCGCGACGTGGTCATCCTGCTCGACTCGATTACGCGTTTGGCCCGTGCGTATAACACCGAAGTGCCGCACTCCGGCAAGATCCTGACCGGTGGTGTCGATGCCAACGCGCTGCAAAAGCCGAAGCGTTTCTTCGGTGCAGCCCGTAACGTCGAAGAGGGCGGCAGCCTGACCATCATCGGTACGGCACTGGTCGATACCGGCTCGAAGATGGACGAAGTGATCTTCGAAGAGTTCAAAGGCACGGGTAATAGCGAATTGCATCTGGATCGCCGCTTGGTCGATAAGCGCGTCTGGCCTGCGATCGATATTTCCGCCTCGGGCACGCGTAAGGAAGAAATCCTGCTTGACCCGAACGAGTTGCAGCTTACGTACAAACTGCGCCGCGTGTTGGTGGATATGAACCCTGTGGAAGCGATGAGCCTGCTGACGACCCGCCTCAAGAAGGTCAAATCCAACGGCGAATTCCTGATGACGATGAACCTGTCGTAACCGACGGGTGCGTTAAATCATCTAATCGTTACCGTTTTTTGGTACTATTCAGGCTCGCCGCAATCGGCGAGCCTTTTTTTGTAATTCCCCCGGAGGAAAGATCATGACCCTACGCTTTGCTTCATTGTGTTTCATTGCCGTCGTGCTGCTGCACGTATCCGCCGCCGACTCATACGCCCAGCGCGATTACCCCAAGCTGGCGCCCTATAGCAAGATCACATGGGAAGGCGAACAACCAACCGTCGAAATCGACGGCAAGGCGTTTCGGCTGCTGGCCATCGACGACACGCCCGTCGCCGACATTGTGGTGTATTGCAAGCGTCGCTATCGCGATCAATGGCAACGCCGGTTCAACGAAGACTTAGTTGAAGTGCTAACGCGCATCGGCAAGGAACCGGGCAAGACGGTAAACCTCTCGCTCGAATCGGTCAAGCACAATCAGAAGGTCACACTCAAAGATGTGGCCATGACCGAAGAGAATCGCAAGAAGATTCGGTTTGCCCGACTCGATGCGAACACTGAAGATCGCCCGCTGCCCAAGCGTATCTCGAAGCAAGAAGCCGCGGAAGATATCGATGCGCTGATCGAATGGCTTGAAAATGAGTATTCTTATCTAAAGCGAAAACCGTCCGTCGATTGGCGCGGCGAGCTTAATGCGATCAAAGACAAGCTCGAAGACGAAAACAGCGTCAAGCGCTTTGCTGTCGATCTATCGTGCGTGTTGGCCAAGTTCGGCGACGGCCATACGCGCATCCGCAGTAAGACCGAGTGGTTACCCTCGGGCTACTTACCGTTTGTGATCGAAGACCTTAATGGCAAACTCGTCGCGTTGAAGTACAACCGTCGCGATGTGTATGAAGATGGCTACCCCTATCTTAAGAAGATCGACGGCATCGATGCCGAAGATTGGGTCGCGGCCGCGGGCAAGATGGCCGCAGATGGTTCGCCACAGTTTCATCGTATCGCATCGATTGGCTTGGCGCACTTCGTTCGTCTCACGCATTACATGCTCGGCAAAGACGGCGAGCGCGACTTCGAAATTGTGTTAGCGAATAAGAACGGCGAAGAGACCACTAAGTCCGTTAGCATGACCGAGGACGCGCCACAAATCTGGCCGGCAAGCCGTAAGACCGGAGTAGCAAATATGGAAGGGCGCTTCGGGTACATGCGCATCGCCGAGATGGTAGACGATCGCGAAACACTGCATTCGTTGACCGTGGCGATGGGCGAGTTCTCGAGATCTACTGAAGGCTTGATCATCGACGTACGCAGTAACCCCGGCGGGTCGCGCACCGTATTGCGAACGCTGTTCCCGTTGATCATGACGGCGCAAGACGAGCCGCGCATTTTGAACGTCGCCGCATATCGCCTGCAAAAGGGTGACGCGGCAGATAAGCAAGATGGCTACCTCGACGACCGTGAGCTTTGGCCGGCATCGTCGCGCACTTGGCCGCCGTATAAGAAAAAGGCGATCGAGAAATTCGCGAAGAGCTTCAACCCCGAATGGAAGCTGCCGAAGGGTGAGTTCAGCGATTGGCATTACATGATGGCGACGTCGCTGCCCGGTATGAGTTCGCGCGCCTACACCAAGCCGATCGTCGTGCTGATGGACGAATATTGCTTTAGCGCAACCGACGTGTTCTTGGGGGCGTTTAAGGGCTTCCGCGGCGTCACGCTCATCGGTCGGCCCAGCGGCGGCGGCAGCGGTCGGTCGATGCAACACCGGCTGCCCAATAGCCGACTGCCCGTCAAAATTAGCACGATGGCATCGTTTCAGCCAAACGGAAAACTCTACGACGGCAACGGCATTCAGCCCGATATCGTGGTGGAGAAGACGATGGACGACATCACCGGCGAGGGTGACAGCATGATCGAAGCGGCGATCAATCACCTCAATAACGCGGCTGCGGGGTCGTAGCAACGCGTCGGTTGAAACAATGCGGGGCTTTATAATGCCCGCGTGGCCGAGAAATTCGTAATATACCACTGTGGACGAACGCGCCGTAAGCGGCGGCGCGGCGGGTTCACGCGTTAGGAGACTGCACCGATGGGTATTCGACTTGAAGTCATTAAGTTTTTCGACGAAACCGGCGACACGCTGATTCACCGCGAACCGCCGCAGGGCTCGGCCGATATCAAACTCGGCGCTCAGCTCATCGTGCAGGAAAATCAGGAAGCGATCTTCTTCCGCAGCGGTAAGGCGCTCGACTCGTACGGCCCCGGCCGCTACACGCTGACGACGGCCAACGTACCGATCCTCACGCGCTTGCTGACTATTCCGTGGGAAGAAAGCCCCTTCCAAGCGCAGGTTTACTTCATCAGCAAGAAGACCTTTATCGATCTGAAGTGGGGCACCAAGCAGCCGATCGCCTTCCGCGATCAGGAGCTATCGATGGTGCGTCTGCGCAGCTTCGGTAAGTTCTCGATGCGGATTAACGACACGGGTCTATTTGTCGGCGAACTCGTCGGCACGCAAGGCTTTATCACGGCCCGCCAGATTGAAGATTATCTGCGCGACATGATCGTCGCGCGCCTGACCGACGTATTGGGCGAGCAGATGACTACCGTGCTCGATTTGCCGCGCTACTACGACGAGATCGCCAAGGCCACACGCGATGCGGTGCAGAGCGACTTCCAAAAGCTGGGCTTGGAATTGGTCGACCTGTTCATGGGCGCGATTACGCCGCCGGAAGAAGTGCAACGCGCCATGGATGAACGCGCGGGCATGGGGGCCATCGGCGACCTCAATCGATACATGCAGTTGCAAACCGCCAAGGCGATGCGCGATGCGGCCGGCAAAGAAGGCGGCAGCATGACCGGCATGGATATGGGCATGGGCATGGGCTTTGGCGCAATGATGCCACAGATGATCGCCAACGCGATGCAGGGTGGTAACAACAACGCCGGCGGCCAAGGCGGCGGTGGTGCGCCGACGGCCCCGCAAAACACCGGCGGCCCGACGCTGGCCGGTGGCACCGCGGCGTGCACGAAATGCAACAACGCGTTGCCGCCGAATAGCAAGTTCTGCATCAACTGCGGCTCAGCCGTCGCAACGGCCCGCTTCTGCACCAACTGCGGCGGCAAGATGCCGAAAGACGCCAAGTTCTGCGGTGAGTGCGGTGAGAAGCAGATGTTGGCGTAGTTGCGGTAGGTCAGGTGATAACCTGACAACGAGCGCAGAGATGACGCCGTACCATTCATTAGTTAACGACCGTAACGAGCTGAATTGTTGACGTCTTAGTGTTCGACGGTCGCTGGTGGCAGAGTCAGGTTATCACCTGACCTACGAATGCGCGCTTGCGCGTCATCTGACAATTGGCGAATGAAACGCATTTGATAAATCCGGGTGCCCCATCCTTTGTGCAGCAAAGGGTGGGGTATCTCGTTAACACACTATCAATCATTCATCGTGGCGAACTATCCAATGGATGAAACAAACAAGCCAACCCCCATCGAGCTCGACTACGCCCGCCCCGAAGCGGTCGATGACCACGACGTTCGAACCTATATGGTCCACGCGCTCGTCGCTTCGGCGATCACGGGCGGACTGGCGTTGCCGGCCGTCGTATTTAGCGTTAATGCATTAATCGCCAAGCGAAAGGGGCAACTGGCCGCGGCGCAAGTTTGGGGCCAACGCAGTGCGATGTGGGGAATCGCGGCGATCGTCTTAACGATTCCATTGTTGGTATTGGCGATGGGGTTCGAATGGTTGATTGAGTTTGTGAAGGGCGTTTGGTAGCCGGGAAATTTCGAGGGGTCCCATGCAGCACATGCACGACAATTCATGTCCGGTCTGTAAAGGTCATATCTCCGTTAATCTGCAAGGGCACCTTGAAGAGATTTCGTGCCATCATTGTGGTTGGCGTCAATACTCGACAATGGTTCCCGCAGAAGAAGTTCGAATGATTGCAGGTGCATTCGGCGAAAGCCAGTCACTCGTCGAAATGCAGATTACTTGGGACCATACCAAACCACTGGTAGAACAGGTCACTGCGGCTAGACGGCTGCTTCCGAAGTTAGTAAATATTTCACTCTCCAAACTTCTTAGAAACGCAAAACGTCAAAGACGTGCTTTCGATCGGAGAATACTCAAGGGCCGAGGCGGAAGAACTTCGGAAGCGGGGACGAGAATGCGGACTGATTCTGAATATTTCTGACCAATAAAGGGGAGAAGCTCATTCGTTAGAGTTCTAGGGAATGTGATCCGCACAGAGCGGTAAGTCAGGTGACAACCTGACAACGAGCGCAGCGACGACGCGGGAATGTTTGCGAACGGTCGGTCGTACACTGATGGCGTTTTACGTATTCGGTAATCGCTGGTAGCAGAGTCATGTTGTCACATGACCTACGCATCCTTATCAAACCGCTTTGGAAATTGGTCCGCACAGCGGGACCCTACAAGTTCGCCTCTTCTTTATACCACTGCGCCGTAATCTTCATCCCATCCTTAAACGTCGTCGTAGGTTGCCAATCCAATATCTTTTGCGTCTTGCTGCAATCGATGCGCTGAGGCAGGCTGGTTAACACGACGGCCGCGCGGCGGACGGAGATTTCGCGGATCTTCTTCTTGTGTTTCACCTTTTCGCCCAACCACGCACCATAAAACGCGATAGGGTAAGGTATCTTCTTCTTAATGCGCGGAATGCCAAAACAATCCGCATACGCGTCGTAATACTCTTGTTGCGTAACGCGTTCAAAGCCGCCGAGGATCAACGTTTGCTTCGACGCGCCGGGCGCCGCGCACGCTTTGACGATCGCGTTCGCGACATCGATCACATACACCACAGCGATCTCATTCTTACCATTGCCGACGATCCGCATCGTGCTGTCGGTCATCGCCGGCAACATATACAGCGGCATCGCGCGATTGCGCGGTCCGAACAAGTAACCCAACCGCAGAATCGTGAAATCGAGTTCGTCGCCCGCAACGTCGCGCACCACTTGTTCCGCTCGGTGTTTGAACCGGCCATACGGAAACCACGGGGGCGGCTCGGGCGTCGGCGTTTCTTCGGTGATCGTGACGCCGCGTTTGTACAGGTCCGTGTGATACACGCCGCAACTGCTGATGTGCACGAATCGTTTGATGCCCGCACGCTTGGCGGCTTGCGCGATATTGCGCGTCGCATCGACTGTGGTGCGTTGGAAGTCTTCATCGCTCCCCGTCATGTCGACGCGGGCGGCGGCGTGAATCACGACATCGGATTTTTCGCAGCCCTCGGCCAATGCGTCTTCATCTTCGAGACCACCGCAGACGGTTTCGGCACCTAGGCTTGCGACATAGTCGGCACTCTGCGCCGAACGCGCGAGCGCATACACGCGATGACCGGCCGCGATCAGTTGATCGATCACGTGGCTACCAACAAAGCCGCTGCCGCCGGTGAGAAATACGCGTAAAGGTGAATTGTGTGAGGGGCCGTCGTTCATTTTCCGGGCAGTATATCGCGCGACAGGATGAGGGGCTGTTATGGATATAAGTAGGCCCCCAGCCCCAGCGGGAAGGGGCACCCGCATGCATTCGCTTTAAAACAATGGCCATAACCGATAGCGATGAACCCATTCGAGAACAACGCACACTTAGCCCTCGGCCAATGGCCGAGGGTTAACCCGCGACGACCAACCGGGACCGCCATTGCTCGTGTATTGCGTCGGCGGGGGGTTCTCGTCCCCCAGGCCCCAAAGGGGCAGGGGCACCCGTCGCGCACGCTGCAACCAGCGCCCAAGATCGGCCGGCACTCGCGAATCGCGAATAGCCTATCTAGATTGACCTAATTTTTGCTTGGCGGGCGGGGAATCCAGCGATTTACACGCTGGCAATAATCCGTGTAGGACTGGCCAAATCGCTCGGTCAGGTTCGGCTCTTCAATCTTGGTGGCTTGCCAATGTGCAAACACCATGCCGAGAGCGACGAAGACGGCCAACCCCCACGACGCGAGGTATAGCGCCATCCCAACCGCCGTCACGATCAATGCGATCACGACCGGGTTGCGCACCCAGCGATAGGGGCCGTCGCAAACAAACTCTTTGGGATGGTCAAACTCGACGTGTGGCCCTTTGCCATATGTGATGAGCCAGACCGAGCAATAGATGTAAGCGGCCATGCCCATCGAAAAGATTGCCAGGCCAGACAATGCCCGGAAGCCGCGCCAGAAGATGCCCGCATGTGTCCAAAAGCCGAGTTCACCCCGGCCAAGGACGTACTGCTCTGCAATGTAAAAAAAGGAAGGCACAACGCCGAACACCATCAGCAAGAAGCCGATGGTGTAGATCGTTGCGCGCAGGGCGTAAGGTTTAGGCTCGGAAGATTGTCGGTCTACCATCGAACCGCGAAGCCGGCCGTCATCCACTTGCTGGATTCCACCGCGTGTACCACGGCCAGGTCGCCCTTCTTGATTTCGCCTTCGCGAACCATTTCATCGAAGTGCAGCAGCGTGGCCGATCCGCCGCAGTAGCCGATCTTGTCGCTGCGGAACTTGATCTTGTCGCGCGTGATGCCCAGCTTATCGAGGAACGCCGGGATGTGGTCTTCGTAAAGCTGCGTCGTCGGAATCGAAACCACATAGTGATCGACCGTGCTGGGGTCGATCTTCATCCGCGTCGTGAAATTGAGCAGGCCCTGCAACAAAAGCGGGGCCGCATTTTCATTCACGGCGGTGAAGTCCTGCCAAAGGTGATGTTCACCTTCGCCGTAGAGTTCGGGAATTTGGTGGTCGGGCTTCATGAGGTCGGCCGCGGCACCACCGGCAACCATACCGGCCGGGCGGCCTGCACCGACAGATTCGACAAACGTATCAACGATTTGATGTTCCGGTTCGCCGTCTTCACCGGCTTTCAGCACCATCGCGCCGGCGCCGTCTGCCAAGATCCAACGCAAGGCCGCGTGGACCTTATCCATCTTCGGCTGGTTGAAATAGCAACTGCGAAGATAGATAGAGGACAACTGACTGTATGAAATTAGGGCAGCCTTGTATCGACCCGATCGAATCGCATCGAAAGCAATTTGCGTACACTTGCCGACGCCGCTGCAGTTTGAGTGAATCTCAAACTCGGCGACGTTTTGAATACCTAGGCGTTCCTGCAGCAGCGCGCTGGTCGGCGGCGTGCTTTGGTCGTAAGACGGGCAGGAAATCATGACCATGTCGAGCTCTTGCGGCTCCATACCGGCCATATCGAGTGCACGGCGTGCGGCTTGTTCGGCCAACATGCTGAAGTTGTGCGTCATCTCGCCGGTTTCAGGGTCGACCGCAAAGTGGCGCGTGTTGACGCCACCGCGATCCAACATTTTCTGGCCGATGTTGCCTACGAAGCTCTTCACCTTCGCCGGAGCGTCGGTCAATTCGCCGAGTACCTGCTCGACTTTGTCGTTCGAGATCGGAGGACCGGGAAGAAAGCTTCCAGTACCGGCGATAACAACGGGTCGAAGTGACATAAGACTCCCAGTCATTGCAATGCTATACCGTGCCGGTCGACGGCTTGCCGCCGGACACATACTTGATTCGCCAGACCGCAGGCGAAGCCAAAAATCCTAACACGACTTCGCGATTGTGGAAATCGCTTCGAACCGCACCTGCGTCGTGTTGGCCAAATCGTCATAATACACGCAGGCAACCACATGGCAACAAAGCCAGCAGGCGGAGCGGCCAAACCGAATGATAGTTTCGGCAATCGGTATGCGACCACAAACCGGGTTATATTGAAGCCCCCCAAATTTTGAAAGCGCGACACTTGCGGCATTTCTATTTCCCAGATTGAATCCACATTGTGGATATCTCGTGGAAACTTCTCGATCTACAGATGGCGGTGCCGTTCCGTACTGCGAAGGCCTCGCGCACCCACAAACAGACGCTCTGGGTCAGAATCGACCACGAAGGCGTTCAGGGGTGGGGCGAAGCCGTCCCCATGGATACCTACGGCCAAACGCTCGAATCGGCGATTGCGACGGCAACAGCCATTCGCGACCGTGCCGACGAGTGGGTGCGGCCCTATGAACGCGTTGCCGCGACTTGGGAGTTGGTCCGCCGATTTCCCGATCAGCTCGCGACCGTCGCCGCGTTTGATGTCGCCATGTGCGATTGGATGGGCAAGCGGCTAGGCATTCCAGTTACCCAACTACTCGGTGCGCCTGCAACGGGTCATCCGGCAACGTCGTATTCGATCGGTATAGACGAACCCGAGCGCATGGTCGATTTGGCCCGGCAGCATCTCGAGTTCCCTGCATTCAAGCTAAAGGTGGGGCATGATCGCGATGCGGAGATTCTGGCCGCCGTCCGCGAGGTTGCGCCCGATCATAAGATTCGCATCGACGGCAACTGTGCGTGGTCGGTCGAAGCCGCGATTTCAGCCCTGAAAACCCTGTCTCAGTTCAATATCGAGGTGGTCGAGCAGCCGCTGGCTCCGAATGCGACCTGCGATGATTGGCGGCGACTGCGCGAGGCGGTGGATATTCCCCTGATGGCGGATGAGAGTTGCGTGGTTCTGCAGGATGTTGCCCATGTCGCCGGTTGCGTCGATGCGATCAACATCAAATTGGGTAAGTGCGGGGGAATCACCCCAGCCTTAGCAATGATTCAAGCCGCCAAGTCGCTGGGGCTATCGATCATGATCGGCTGTATGCAGGAAAGCGCCCTCTCGATCACGGCCGCGGCACAATTGGGGGCACTGGTGGATTACCTCGACCTCGACGGTCATGTGCTGCTTAAAGACCCGATTTTCAGCGGTTTGAGTGGTGAAAATGGCGTTTTGCGCCTGCCGACGGGCCCCGGTTTAGGGCTTTGTGAACCGCAAAACTAGTCCCGACCCCACGAATTTGCCCAATAATAGCCCAATAGCCTCAGTGGGTACTCAATTCCCCAATTCCGCCGAAATGGGGCGGTTCAAAAAGAAATATTGCCCACCAAAGTGACTCCGGACGTCATTATTCGCCATAAATTGAGGTTTTTGGGGTTTGGCACGGCCTGTGCATAGTCTCAGTTCGGTGCACCACCACCCAGCACTGCTTGCTGATGTGTCGGTGCCCGGAAGGAGACTGCCGTGATGTTTCGACATGCTGACACACCCGAACAGGAAAATTGCCCTGAGACTGCCCGCCCGAAGCGCCTGAGCTACAAGTTCCAGCGCCTACGCGAACAGATGCGGGCTGCCATTGAGAATGGCGACTTCGGCCCCAAGCTCCCCGGTGAGCGTACGCTCGGCCGGATGTTTGGCGTCAATGCCAAGACCGTGAACAAGGCGCTTAGCGACCTGACAGCCGAAGGTCTGCTCGAACGCCGGATTGGGCAGGGCACGTTTGTCGCGGATTCGAAGGCACCCAACTGCGATCAGACCCAGCGAGGGCAGACGTTTTTCTGCCCCGGGGCGGATATTTCGACCAAGCTCTGCCAGCAACTCGCCAGCTTTATACAGGCCGAGAGCGGAAGCGAGCTACAAACCGGCCCCGCGCGGGCGAAGGGCCCCCTATCGCTACGCGATTGGCCCAGCACGCAACGCGGCAAGACGGCCGGCCTATTCATGGTCGCGGAGCGCACGCTGAGCGAGCCGTTTGAGATCGACAATCGCCTATTGGCTCAAGCGCAGCGACGCCAGACCAGTATGGTCGTTGTCGGTGGCTGTGCCGAGTCGCCGAAACTCAATGCCTGCACGGTCGATTTCGTCGACGCGGGCTTTCGGCTGGCCGAGCACCTGATGCGGCTGGGCTGTAAGTCGGTCGGATTGCGAACCACGATCGCATCGCGCGAGACGGATGCGGTGCTGAATGGGGCGCGAACCGCATCGGCACGGTATGGCGTGCCGATCGCGGACTCGGCAGGTGAGGATCACGGCCTCATTCTGGTCGGTTCGAAGGCGCTCGATGCGTTCCTACATGATGCCAACGCCACTGCAGCCTGGCGAGCGGGCAAACTAGCGGTCTGCTGCATCGCCGATTTAGGCGACGCGCTACCGGGCGAACAGGGCATCACGGCGTATGAAACGTCCACGGAAGATTTGGCTCCATGGGCGGCCAAGCTGATGCAGGAAGCGCGTCCGGGTTCGCGACCGGTGGAATATTTGGTACCCGGTCGGCTCGAAATCCGACACACGCTCGGACAGTCGCAAGCCGCGACGACGAGCGAAGCGGCCAGCAGAGATTTGCCCCGCGTTGCGATATAGCGGTGCGAATCGTCGGTAGTCGGTGCGGTCGAGTAGCCCGGTCAGGCCATATAAACGCCAATGATTACCGGCTGAAAACATCTCAAGCAGCCTTCCAAATTCGCGGGGGCGGACGATTCAACAATGTGGGCGTTGATCGTTCGCCTCCGCGTTGTAATAATGTAGCTAGGTGGTGTTGATAAACTTTTTGCTTGTCTGCTGTTAAGGGGAATCGCTCGCATGGGCGCAACAATCGAAGCCCTCCACAATCTTCAGGAAATCGAAATACAAATCGCGGACATCCAGCGCGGCATCGATCGCAAAAAGCGGG
>JAUIHO010000144.1 GCA_030432035.1 Phycisphaerae bacterium | reverse complement strand
GGCGCCGGCGTGCATCTCGACCCAGGCCCTCCCCGAGTACGAGCGTCTGCTCAGCGCGCTGGCGATCGGTCTGCGTGCAGCGGCGGTCAGGGACGAGCACGAGTTCACGCGCAGCCACGCGCATCTGTTTCACTTCGTTAAAGATCCGACGTCGTTTACGTTCAATGTCGACGACGTGCGTGTGCCTTCTGCGCGACAACTCGTTTACAAAGACAAGCGCGCCAACTCGAAGGGCCGCGTGCCCGATGATACGTGGCTCATCTCCGGTGAACTGCCCGACCATTCGCTGGTGATGCCGCCCGAAGCCGCAGCGCTCAACGGTGTTGCCGACGATAGCGACGCCACGCCCGTCAACGCCAATGGTTTCGTATTGCGACCTCAGGATTTGCCCAACAACTTTCGCGGCGACGAAGACGTTTGGTATTACGCGCGCGTCGCCGGCACGTTCAAAGAGCGCGAAGGATGGCACGGTTGCCAAATGCCCGAACAACTATTGGGCCGCATCATCCGCGCGTGCAGCAATAACGGCGAACTGGTGATGGACCCGTTCAGCGGAAGCGGCACAACGCTGGCTGTTGCCAAGAAGCTGGGGCGCGAGTACGTCGGCTTTGATATGTCGAAGGATTACGCGAAGTACGCGCGCGATCGATTGAAGAAGTGCGAATCGGGCGATCCATTAGACGGCGCAGCCGACGCCGTCACGAGCGCGCCAACGACGGCGGAACGACAGGGTTTGAAACGACGAGCACGCAAAACGACTGAAGCATCGACACCGTTGTTTGCAGGGGATTGACGTCGCCCCACACGTTTTCCTTCTCGGACGTTACACGCCCGCACACACACTCAATCACCTCACCCAACCTTGGAATCGCACGCTGCAACTCGTACACTACGACGCAAATAGTGTGGGTGGTGTAAGCGGCTTTCAGATCAATGCCGACCGATCCGGTGCGGTAGCGTCATTCGATTCCCAAGCCAAACGACAGTGAAGCGACCGTTCCGCATCGCAACCGATGTACGCATGGTGTTCGCGTTTCACGTCATGCGATGCAAGGGTAATTCGACGTTTGATCGCAACCGCGTTTTGGCGTTCGATCGAAACCTCGTCGTAACCAAACCACCATCAATTAAACTCGATGCAGCCCATAGCGGCGCACCAAAATGACTCGTGACTCGTTCACGCGCTTAAGACCGACTTCCCAGAGGAGCAACACATGAAACGACAAAACTACCGAATCAACCTTGCCTTGCTTTCCGCACTCACGTTGTTCGGTGCCACAACGGCCCGCGCGGCAATGATCGTCGGCTACGATATTCCGCAAAATGTTGGTGGCTTTACGAGCTTGGCAACCATACCTGGTGGCGCGCCCGAAGTTTCCGCCACGCCCATGACAGCGACCGTTCCGCCTTTGGCTGTCGCGTCGATCCCCAATCATTATCGATTCAACAATTGGGCGCCGACGGTTCAACCGACGCGCTACATCAGCACGACGTTTACCGTCGATGCCGGCAAGGTGTTAACGTTGGGCGATCTCACTTACTCAGTTGAAGACCTGCCGCATGAAGGCGCGCGATCGACGTTTCATGTGCGCAGCAGTCTCGACGGCTTCGCAGCGGACATCGATTCGTTCACGTTGACGACGGCCGGTCTGGTCACCGACCGAACGACGGATTTGTCGGTCTTGGGCGGCATCACGGGAACGATCGAGTTTCGCTTCTATGCCACGGTTCCGTCAGGCGGCATCACCATGGGCTTCGCCAATCACCTACCCGGCGGCAGCGGCGGCGGATTGCCCGACGTCGGCCAAAACATTCGCTTTAACGGTGAGATCACGGATGTGCCCGAACCAACGAGCCTTGCGCTGATGGGTATCGCCGGATTGATGATGGTTCGACGTCGTCGAGGCGCGTAGTTGATTCCCCACCCTTCGCTGGCGCGAAGGATGGGGCACCCAAGCGCCCACGCTCCAATGCATTTTCGAGCGTCGCGCGTTTATTTCATGCGGCCACAGGCCGCTGCTCTGACGCGCGCTACGCGGTTCTGCGTGTCAAACGTCCATTTATGGGCCAATCACGAAGATTGAGCCGGAATCGATCTTGTGAAATGGCAAAAATCGCCGTATAAAAGGGGATTGCGCATTCATCGGCCCCTGCCCTTGGCGGCGGCGTTAAACGATGAAACAGCAAAACGTTATGGAATTTGGGCATCGACCCGAAGGATGGTGAACCTGGACGTTGAACCAGCGAGGAGTCTGCCTTGGACGCGATTGGTTTTCATTGCATTGTTGAATTGTATGACTGTCCGCCGCATTTGCTCGACGATGTCGATCATATCGATGCGGCCATTCGCGCCGCCGTTAAACGCAGCGGTGCCGATTTGCTCCAGCAGATTTCGCACAAGTTCTCGCCACAGGGAGTGACTGCCCTCGGCCTGCTTTCCGAATCGCACATCAGCATTCACACGTGGCCCGAGCGCGGCTATGCGGCCGTCGATTGCTACACCTGCGGCACGCGTTGTAAGCCCGAGCTAGCTTGCCTGCACCTTGCCGAAGCGTTGGAAGCCGACCGCCACGCCTTCGTTAAGTTCACGCGCGGCGGCGAGACCGTCACGCAAGTGAACGACCTTGCCGACGTCGCCGACGCGGAGCCCGAGCCCGCCACGCCCCGCGCGATCGTTTAAGCCTTCACATATCATCCCATCCGTAGGGTCCGCACTGCGGACCACGATAAGCAAACCAACCATCGAACTTACGCGCCGCGTTACGCTTCCCGAACCGCGCGCGGCCTTAACCCGCACGAGCCCTACCATGCCCGGTTCCGAACTCAAAGCCGACCTGTGGATCAACGAATACATCACGCCGTGGGACATTTACTCCCACGGCATCACCACGGTGTACGCCTATCGCAAGACGGCCTTTCAGGAAATGTACGTCGTGGAGACCGGCGCGTACGGCAAGGCGCTGGTGCTCGACGGCAAATGGCAAAGCTGCACCGGCGACGAGTTTATGTATCACGAACCGTTGGTGCATCCGGCCATGTTGCAACACGGCCAACCGAAGAATGTGCTCATCCTCGGCGGCGGTGAAGGCGCGACGGCGCGCGAAATCTTGCGATGGAAGAGCGTGCAGGACTGCACGATGGTCGATATCGACGGCGATGTGGTCGAGGCATGTAAAGAACACCTGCCGGAGATGCACGAGGGCTGTTTCGATAGCCCGCGATTCAACTTGGTTATCGATGACGCACTGAAGGTGCTTGACGAGACCGACGCAAGATGGGACGTGATCATCAGCGACTTGTCCGACCCGATCGAAGAGGGGCCGTCGTTCAAGCTGTTTACCAAGGAATATTTCGAGCAGGCCAAGGCCAAGCTCACGCCCGGCGGCGCGATGGTGGTGCAATCCGGCCCCGTCGGCCCCGCCGAAATGGGGTTGCACGTGCGTTTGGCCAACACGCTGGCGAACGTGTTCAAATATACCGCGTCGTACTCGTCTTACGTTCCCACGTATGCATCGCCTTGGAGTTTTGTACTCTGCTCGGACGAACCGTTGGATAGCGTGCAAGACGCGAACGCAATCGACGCCGCTTTGAAAGAGAATCTCGACAGCGATCTAAAAATGCTCGACGGCATTAGCCTGACGGGCATGTTGCGCTTGCCCAAGCACCTGCGCGAAGCAATTGCGGCGGAGACAGAGGTCTATTCGCTCGCGGCACCCCCGAAGTTTTTTGGGAAGGGTGTGGCGGAGGGTTAAGAGCTGTCGCTAGGTGCCCCTTCAAGCATAGGCGTTTTGTTGACTCCAAACCAAGTGCAGTCTATCTCATTCGCATTGTGAATGCGGAAGGGTGCCCCTGCACTTTCTCGGCTCGAAACCGCATTACGACGCACACGCCCTTCTACCGTCAAATACCGAATCTTCCACGCGGCGCTTTGCCTTATCCGCCCCATCGCCCAACAGTGCTTCGCGAAACGCGTCCAAGTCGCGCTCCGTCTGATTGCTTTTTGCCAGCGCTTCCAATGCGTCGGCAAATGTCGGGTCGCCGGCGCGTTCGGCGGAACGTTTCAGTTCGGCCAACACGCCGTTAGTGCTCAGGTCCTCCGGCAAATCCCAAACCGTGTAGCGCGACGTCGGCAACAGATCGTTCACGTCGACGCGCGTGCGGATGATTTTTTCCGCCAGCACGACGGCCTCTTCGCGTTGGTTGGTCGCAACGAGCGCTTCGAAGAACGCGAACGAATCGTGAAACTCACTGGCGCAATCGCCGTTGAAATTCAACTCGCACCAGTTGATCGGTCGCTCGCCGATCTCGGGCCGATTGTATTTCGCGATCAGCTTGTCGTAACCATCCTGCACGTTGCCGGCCATGCGTAAGACAGCCTGATACTGTCGCGATTCGAGCAGGTCTTCTTTCACAATCTTAAACAGTCGCAGCCGCGCTTCCTGCACCGCCGGATCGGACGGCGATAGCCGACAGAGCAAATCGATATAGCGTGCTTCATCACCCAACACGCGCAGTTGCAGCACGTAATCTTCGATCAACCACCTGCGCGTATCACCGCGCAGGATGGCGGCTTCATCGGCGCGGCGGCTGCGCTTATAGATATTGGTGTAAATCCGATCGTTGCGACGCGTGCGCTGGTGCCACGTACGGTATGTACTCGTCGGCTCCGGCGCGTGAATCGTGTTATCGTTCGCCGATCGCGCGTTCTCAACAGTCGTAGCAACATCCGTATTCGCGACCGAGTTCTCGTCATCTTGCGTTGCAGGCGATTGCGCGACGGCATAGGTACCACAAACCAAGCTAATCACCACCCATGTTCGCCATATGTCGCGTCCTCCGACGATCTTGATTGCAACAGACACGGATTGCTCTCCAAACGCTAATAAAATCACGAATGCATCGGCGCGCAGCCACATCCACGCGCACCACCATGGCGTTGTATCTATTTTACGATAGCTATGGAGCGGATTTCCAGCGCAAAATGGACGGTCGGCGATGCCGTTGCAACGCCGTTACCAAATGAAATCGCGGCGTTCGGCTTCGTCGGTCAACGCGCGCCGCAAGCGTTCGGCGTCCTCGTCGGGAAGATACGGAATCGCAATGGCGAACTGGCCAAGCCCCGAATTGGCCGTGTCAATCTTGACCGACGCGTGGTTATTGCGCCGATCGAACGGCGACGCGGCGACCGTCACGGTTTGTATCTTGTTATATCGAATGACGCGCACCGACTTGGCGACCACACCGTGACGAAACCAAATGGCGTTGTTCGTTAACGCATAACCGTAAGAGCGCACCGACCATCGCACCCAAAGCCAACTAAAGCCGAGCGCCGGCAAAAGAGCGAACCACCACCAATGCGACAGTACGAACGCCATCGGCGTCACGATGATCAAATCAAGAATCGTCAACTTCTTCATCATGCGTCGCGCACCGCGCGGGCTAATCGGCAGCCAATCAGTCGGCTCTTGCTCGATTTCGGGTTGCACCTCGCGCAGCAGATCGACAGCCGTCGCGCGGCGGTAGATCGGCATTAACCAATCGCGACTGGTTCCTTGATTGGCATCGTTTAGCGCGCCGGCAGTGCGGGCTCGCAGCGTCACGCGCTTAAACAATCGACTCGTCGGTGACGACTGCATGTCGATCAACTGAATGCGATGCTTGGGAAGCGTCAGTGCGTGCTGCGTTAATAAGCCGAAGCGTGTGCGCAATTCGTCGCCGTACTGCAGCAGTGAGAAATCGTACAGCGTCAGAATCGCCCAAATCACCGACAGGAATCGCACGATTAACACGACCGCAAACAGCCCGACAACGCTCGCGATGATCTTGCCGCACGCATCAAAATTCGATACACCAAACGCGCGATCAGCCCAAGCCTCAAACAAATCCGGATCGGGCCACAAGTCGAATTGGAATGCCAAACCGATCAACGCCGCCACGGCCAGCCAACCGCGATTGGTAATCAACCCGAACAACGCCAACTCTTTGATACCGGCATGTGCGAGCCGCTTTTCGTCGACCTCTTGCGGCGCCGCTTCGGCAATTGTGGATTCGTCGGTTGTACGATCCGCTTCTTCAACAGGTGGTGCATCGAGCGAGACGGCTTGATCCGTCAGTGCTGCCTTGCGCCGCACTACTTGGTCACGCACGGCCTCCGCATCCTTCAGCCGCAACACGCTGAGCGTCGCCTCGGGCTCCTTACCGCTGGCAGTTTGCACCAACATATCGCACACGCCGAACATGCGATGAAAGAGATTGCGTTTGTAATCGAGGTTTTGAATGCGCGCGTAGGGAATGATCCGCTCGCTGCGAAAGATCAGCCCTTTACGCACGATCATGTCGCGCTCGGCGAGGCGAAATCGAAACGTGAGATAGCGAAACAGCGCCAGCAGAAACGCCGGAATCGCCAACAGCATCAGCCAAATCTCAAAGTTCTCACCGCCGCGCAGTAAGACGATGATTCCCGGTATGAGAAATTGACGCAGCGTGGCGGCCAACGCGAATAATAACGACGACGGATGCAGCCGGATGAACGCCGCATCGTCGCCAGTCGGCAACGGTTCAGACGGATTCATCGTCATCCGCCCCCGTCAAACGATCGCGCAAGGCCAACGCCGTTTCATGCGCTAAGCCTTCCAATTCGACAGTCGCGCTCATCGTGCCGGCGGTATGCACGACCAACTTACCCAATCCGTAACGACGTGCGAGCGGACCTTGCGTGACGTCAGTATGTTGCACGCGCGAGCGCGGCACATCGATCACCGTACGCCACCAGACGCCTTTGCGGATTTGCAAACCATGATCGGTCATGCGATACGCGCGATGGCGATAATCGAGCGACGGCCAAGTGATGCCAAGGATGCCCATCAATAAAACAACTGCACCCGTTACGGCGACGGAATAACCACTCAAGATCGGCTTTGAACCGTCGTAAAAGAAAAATGCCGTTACGGCATGCGCGAGCCAACCGAAAAACAATATGCCAACAAAGATGGCCCAGCTCACGCGTTCGGCCTTAATAAAACGCGGGTCGAGCTGCGACAGACCATCCCCCATATTCAGCGTGCCATATGAGATCGCATCTGTCGGTGCGCCTTCCGTATCATCGATGGGAATTGCTTCAGGCGCGCTTGGCCCATTTTCATACACTGGTTCATCATGTTCCGGCGTCATGATTCATCCGATCGCTCGGTCGCACTCGCCTCTTCTCGCTCGACATTCACATCCGATTCAGCAGATGCCTGATCAATCGGCGTCGCATCATCTTCATTTGATGTCTGGCGCTCTGCGCGGCCCTGCTCTATCAGTTGAACGACTTCCCGATCCGGATCGAACGCGCTGCGGCGATAACTCACGCGCCAAGCAATTTGGCGTTCATCCACAAGATCCGTTCCATGCAGCAGATGGCAACCGTTGCTAAGAAACTGCTCGCACAGTGCATCGCGCGTCAGCGATGCTTCGTCCATCGTCGCTACGCCGCGCAAAATCAACTGCAAATCGGGCAGGCCGAACGTCGTCAACCCCAGCGTATCGAGCAAATCGAACCCACCATTGGACTCGTCCAGCTTGAACGACCGATTGATGACGCAAAGATCTGCCGCCGTTGACGGGCTGCCATCGAGCTTATTCAAAAGCCCTCGCAGTTGCCCGGCTGCGACCACTGTCGCCGAGTCGGTCAACAGCATCGCCACGACCGGCGCGAACTCATTGAGCGCTACATGCGCCGCCGTGAGATAGCGCGCGACCAACGCCCGTGGCGTTTGATGATCGAAAGCAACGTCAACTGCAAAGTACGCCGCATGCGATTTGCACGCATCGCGCAGGTCGCTGCCGATCGACTCGCGTGCCAACACGCGCGCCATCACCGTACGATCGAACGGCACTTCGGACACGTCCACACCGAAACGCACGCCTTCGTAAGCGATATAGGTCGGCACCGACTCGTCGTCGGATCGCACGATGTGTGCCGCACGTAAGCCCGCGCGTTTGAGCGATGCGAGAAACACATCGGGCGTAAGATGATAGGGCCGTGCCAACAGCGCGATGGTCCGCACGCAGACGGCACCTTGCCCGAGGCCGATCATCGATGCTTCCAATGCTTCGGAATCCTCGGCGGTGGTGTGCGAATGTTGCGCGGTAGCTGATAAATCGCCGGTCGTCATCGCGTCGTTTTCACCGGCGTAATCGTCACCAAACTCGGATTCATCAACGGGCTCGCCAAACGCAACGGGTTCACCGTTGGCGTCGAATGCTTCAACCGTTGGATTACCGTCGTCCGTTGCTTCGACATCGGTATCGCGGCCGACCATCCAAGCGAGCACTTCCAGCGTGATCGCCGCCGCCAGCGCCACGCGACCGAACGTCGACTCGTGCCCCAGACTCCACGCCGCCATCACCAACACCAACGACGCCAGGTCGATGAACACGAGCGACCGTCGGCCCGCCCATGATTTGAGCATGCCGAACAGCACGGCCACCAGCGTCAGTGCGCCCAGAATGACAAATACCCAGAGCATGTCGCGACGGGGTCTCCCTCCGTTGGGTTCAACGGATCGGTCAGTCGCCGATTTCGATAAATATTTCTTCGGGGATGGGCTGCAGTTTGCCCTGACCGTCCACGCACGCAATGGTGGAGCGCGCCTCGCACAACTCGACGTTGCCGCGACGCAACACATATGCGTGGTCGATGCGTGCCCGCGTCATGCGTTCGATACGCGTGGTCAACATGAGTTCATCATCAAAGCGACCGGGCGATTTGAAGCGACACTCGATTTTGACGACGGCCATGAAGCAACCCTGCTCCTCGAGGTCGCGGTAACTAAAGCCGGCCTGACGGAGCAATTCGATGCGGCCCATCTCGAAATATTCGAAGAACTTGGAATGATGCAGATAGCCCATCGGGTCGCTTTCGGGATAGCGCACCCGGATCGGCAAATCACATTGAAGCGGCGGCAATTCGGACATGGCCGCAGATTGTCGAAACCGGCGGCATAAATGCAAGCCCGTCGCGTTATTTTGCGGTTTGGGGCTTGTGGTAGCGGTTGATATCGTCCGTCAGCGCGGGGGGCGTGCCTCTTACGCACGGGCGTGTGCTTTCCATGATCGGCGTTGGCGAAGCCAACAGCGTTGTGACACCGGTTTGCAACCGGTGTTCTCCAGTGACGTGATTGTTCAAGAGTACTCCGTTGGCCACGGACGTCGTCGCGCCAGCACGGGTGCCCCACCCCTTAGCGAAGCGAGGGGTGGGGGACAACCCGCTTCGAATTACAGGAAAAACGTGGGCTCGGAATTACTTGCCGCGAGAAACACATGCGTGCACAGCACGCGGCTCTGCCTGATTGTCTCGGCCGAGCAAGCCGGGTGCCCCATCCTTCGCGCCAGCGAAGGGAGGGGATATCGCAATGAACACGCCTACTCCCCCAACGCCGCACGCAGTCGCCCGTCCACAGCCGCCAACCGTTTCTCCGCCTCCGTGCGCGACACGCCCAACCGCCCCATCACGATTGCCGTCTTCGCCTTGCCCCGAGCCGCACGCAACAACTCACCCGCCGCCTTACGGTCGCAATCCGTCAACTGTTGCACCACGCGCGTCGCGCGATCGACCAACTTGCGACAGGCATAACTATTCAAATCGACCATCAAATTGCCGTGCGTCTTACCGATCTGCACCATCGCGAGCGTCGTGATCATGTTGAGCGTCAACTTGGTCGCCGTGCCCGCCTTGAGGCGGGTAGAGCCCGTCAGCACTTCCGGGCCGGTCAACACGCGTATATCCACATCGCAATCGACGGGCACTTGCCGCTTCGGCACGCACGCGAAGAATATCGTGCCCGCCTTGCGCTTGCGCGCTTCGGCCAGCGCCGCATGCACATAGGGCGTGGTGCCGCCGCTGGCGATGCCCATTACGACGTCGTGCTTATTAAGTTTCATTTCGCGCAAGATCGCGACGACGGCGCTGCCCTCGTCTTCAGCGCCTTCGATGCTGCGCCATAGCGCCTTGCGGCCGCCGGCGATGATGCCCTGCACCATCTTCGGATCGGAGCGAAACGTCGGCGGACATTCCGATGCATCGAGTACGCCCAACCGACCGCTGGTGCCGGCACCGACGTATATCAGTCGCCCGCCTTTGCGCCACGCATCGGCCACCAGCTTGATCGCTTGCACAATCGCGGGCTTGGCCTTGGCGACGGCCAACGGAACCGTCCGGTCTTCGGCGCTCATCACATCGAAGGCGGCGCTGACACTCAGCGCGTCGAGGTTGGCGGATTTAGTATTGATCGTTTCGGTCAACAAGTGACCGCGGGACTCGTTCGTGGGTTTTGTTTTGGCAGCCATGCGGGGAATCATACGGCGGGATCGGCGATTTGTGTCGGCACGTGCGGCGGGGCAGTCAGAATTTCGGACGCCTCCGACCGGGCGGCTTGGAGATTCTTCGATAGGTGATTCGGCAAGACCAAAATGAGAAAGCCGATCAGGATGATGATCGCCCAACCGCCAATGAACAAACCCAGAAAGAGCGGGGCCGGTCGGTTCGCCGTAAACGCAGACCGCATCGCCGGAATGGTCATCAACCATCCCAACCCGAACAGAGCTCCATATATCAGGCAACGTCGGCGCGTTTTCTGATCGCTCAACATTTGCGCGATCAAACTGCAGCAAAGAGCGAACGAAACGGCCGACACGATCAGCGTGAGCGCCGCCGAGCCAACGATTACTAAGACGGGCAATGGGTCAACCGAATCAGGAATGTTAAACATCGCGATGATCGCGCCGAGTAACCCCAACGTCGCGAGCCGCGCGATCCACTGCGCACGGAGCAGCCGCGCCGAGGCCAGTTCCGTTCTCAACGGCGTCGTGAATAACCAGATGCCGATCAAGCTCACCGAGGCGATGCACGTCACCCCAATCATCAGAACGGTGCGTGCATCGAGCATCACCGACAACATCTTGAGGACCGCATTGCCGATCAGAATCACAAACAGCACTATCGGAATGCCGTAACTCAAACAGGCCGCCCCGGCCGAGATCGACTTCAACCAGCGCGGGTTGAGCAACACCAACATGCGTTTGGCAATCGTCGTTTCAATCGACGCCGCACACTCCGGGCACTTGCCGCTCCGCGGTTGCATCCGCAGGTTGTAATGACAGGCGTGACAGGTGAGATCCTGATCGATCGAAAGGCCGTCGTCGGCGAGCTGGATACTTAGGCTGGATTGATGGTCTGATGCATCAGGTTGCAGTCGGTCTGTCATTCAAACACTCCACCCAACAAGACAGCCTTCTGCGCGCCCGTCACCTGCGGCAAATTGGCAGGCACGCTATCCATGCGCGCCGCCGCTAGCATCGCGAAGGAGATGCATTCTTTCGCCTGACTGGGAATGCCGTATTCGTCCATGCGCGTAATGCGCGGCATGGTGGTGGGCGTGTCCCCCAGCCCCAGAGGGGCAGGGGCACCCTTTTTTCGTGATCTTTTGGTCAGTTGCATAGCGGCACCAGTCGTCTGACGCGGTGGTGCCGCCAATTGTTCCCGCAACATTCGAACCAGCGTCGTATTTTTCGCGCCGCCGCCACAGAGGATGACCTCATCGATGTGGCCCAGCCGCTGATAAGCGCGCGCGATGCTGTGCGCCGTCAGCGCCGTCGCCGTGGCCAGCCAATCTTCCGTCGACAGCTTCAACCGCGCGAATGTGTTTAACTGCGCCTCGACAAACGCAGCACCGAACTCTTCACGCCCGCAACTCTTGGGCGGTTGCCGTTTGAAATACGCGTGCCGCAACATGGCCGCCAACACCGTTTCGCTAACCTTACCGCGCGCCGCCAACCGTCCACCGCGATCGTAGGCTTCTCGCCCGTTGGTTAAACGCTGCGCCAGCGCATCCATCACCATGTTGCCCGGCCCACTGTCGAATGCGATTACATCATTCGGCGCGCCGCCCGCCGGCAGATACGTGAGATTGGCAATGCCGCCGATGTTTTGCAGTACCCGCGCGCACTTACGATCGTTAAACAACACGTAATCCGTCCACGGCACCAACGGCGCGCCCTGCCCACCAACGGCCACATCGGCCTGCCGAAAGTTTGCAACCACGGGCGTGTTGAGCGCAGCCGCGACGAGAGCCGGATCGCCCAACTGCAACGACCAACCCGGCGTTTGCTTACGCTTACCGCGCCCCTGCGCCGGATAGTGTCCGACCGTCTGCCCGTGTGAGCCGATCAAATCGGCGCGGGCAATCTTCGGCTTCTTCAACGCCGATTGCGCCGTGCGCGCAAACGCCAGCCCGATATCTCGATGCAGCGCGCCGATCTCTTCCGTGCGCGTCGCCGCCGGTGCCATCACGGCCAATATCCGCTCGCGCAAATCCGCCGGATATCGCCGCGACGCCATGCCCAAATATTCCACGCGCATCCGCAGGCCGCGCCCCGCGATGCTGCAGACCACGGCATCGACACCGTCGGCGCTGGTGCCGCTGTTGATTCCGACGACGATTCGTTTTTGCTTGGCCATAAGGTCCGATTCTGTGGGGGCGTTATCGACTTCGCAAACGCGTAACGGCGGCCATAGCGGTGTTTAACCGTTTCAACAGGCTCAAACGTCCGGTGTTGATTCAGGGTGCAAATAATGCCGCCGCACAACGGCGACGTGGGCCGCGTTGCGAACATACCACATACATCGTTTCAAGCAGGAATTGCGGCCTCCCGAAGAGCATCATAGTTCGCTGCCGCCGTGCAACACGGTGCGCCGGGCTAAGGGGAAGGAACTGAAGATGTCTGCGACGATTCGATCCGCCGCCAGCCGCCGATCATCCCTGCGCGCTGATTGCACGACGCATTGCGCTCGTCGTACGACCGAGCGCCCGTCGGTCTCGCTGGCAATCGGCATGTCGCACCTTCGGGTGTCGCCCTCCACCGGTGCCGATGCCCACGTTGCAAACTTTCCTCGACCGGTCGTTCGCGATCGTATCTTTTACGGTCTGTTTGAAACCCTCCGAGCCAAAGACCCATATACAGCCGCACACTCGTTGCGCGTCGAGCGGTTGGCACGCTTGTTGTGCCGCCGGATCGGACTCGACGCGCTCACGACGCACAACGTCTGTGCGGCTGCGGTGCTGCACGACATCGGGAAACTCGCCGTACCCGATGCCGTGCTCACCAAACCCAGCCGCCTGACCAATAGCGAGTTCAACGTCATCAAGCAGCACCCCGCCGATGGTGAATCGCTCTTACAGTTCATGCCCGATTACCGGGCGCTGCTACCGATGATTCGACACCATCACGAATGGACGAATGGCAGCGGTTACCCCGACGGTTTGGTCGGTGACGACATCCCATTTACCGCCCGCGTGATTCAGGTCGCTGACTGCGTGGACGCGATGGCCGTGTCGCGCTCGTACTCCGCGGCCCGCCCCGTCAGCGAGATCGTCGGCGAACTCGATCGCGGCGCGGGGATTCAGTTCCACGCCGAACTTGCCCAAACCGCGAGCGTCATGCTCACCTCCGAGCCCGAGCTGCTGACGTCGATGCACATTGATTGAGATTGGGAAGTCGCAGCATGCGCTGTGGCATCGATTTGCAACCGGTGTTCTTGTGCCGTTGCGTGATCTGTTGCGTGACAGGCTGAACATTCTGGTGGCACCCCTCACCCCAACCCTCTCCCCACGGGAGAGAGAGAGAGAGTTTGACGGGTGCCCCACCCCTTAGCGAAGCGAGGGGTGGGGGACAATCGAAGCTCGTGGTCATTTGGCTCTTCGAGCATTCCATCGCTTGTCCACGCGATTCATGCGTGCACAGCACGCGGCTCTGATGCGCTGCTCTGACGCGTGGCCCGCCGATCGCCATCTCCCCTATTCCCACTCGCAACTTGATTTTCTCGATTCGCCCTTGGATTATCGCCATTCGTTCTTCTCAATTCTCCGTCCCCCGCGCAGCCACATTACCCACATCGACTACAATACCCCCTATGCCAACCACCCCGCCCAAGGTACTCGTCGCCATGAGTGGCGGCGTCGATAGCAGCGTGGCCGCCTGTTTGCTGAAGGAACAGGGCTACGAGGTCGTCGGCGTTTTCATGCGCCTGGGGGCTGA
>JAUIHO010000143.1 GCA_030432035.1 Phycisphaerae bacterium | reverse complement strand
TTCGCAACATGTGGGCGGCTTTGTCATCACGCGCGGGCCGCTGTGCGAACTGGTGCCGATCGAAAACGCGGCCATGCCCGACCGTACGATTATCGAATGGGATAAGGACGACATCGAAGCGATGGGCATGCTCAAGGTCGATTGCCTCGGCCTTGGCATGCTCACGTGTGTGCGCAAAGCGCTCGATATGATTCGTCAGCATCACGAGCGCGATCTCACGCTGGCGACGATCCCCAACGAAGACGCGGCGGTCTACGACATGATCTGTCAGGCCGATACCGTGGGCGTGTTTCAGATCGAATCGCGGGCGCAGATGACGATGCTGCCGCGCTTAAAGCCGCGCTGCTTTTATGATCTGGTGATCGAGGTGGCGATCGTGCGACCGGGGCCGATTGTGGGCGATATGGTGCATCCGTATCTGCGACGGCGCAACGGTGAAGAGCCGCCGTATTACCCCGATGAAAAGGTGAAGAACGTTCTGCAAAAAACGCTGGGCGTGCCGCTGTTTCAAGAGCAAGCGATGGCGCTGGCCGTGGTGGCGGCGGGCTTTACACCCGGTGAAGCGGAGTTGTTGCGCCGCGCGATCACGGCGTGGAAAAGTCGCGACGCGATTTCTAAATGGCCGCAGCGTTTTATCGACGGCATGTTGCGTAATGGCTACGACCGCAAGTTTGCCGAGCAGTGCTTCGCGCGGCTGCGCGGTTTTAGCGAATACGGCTTTCCCGAATCGCACGCGGCGAGTTTTGCGTTGATCGTGTATGCCTCAGCGTGGATTAAAAACTATTATCCCGCCGCCTTCGCCGCCGCGTTGATCAACAGTCAGCCGATGGGGTTTTATGCGCCGGCCCAGATCGTGCGCGATGCGAAAGATCACGGCGTGCAAACGCGCCCCGTCGATGTGCAGCGCAGCACGTGGGATTGCACGTTGGAAGATAATGGTCGGGTTGTGCGGCTCGGCATGCGCATGGTGAAGGGGTTGCGCGAGGAAGAAGCGCAGGCGATTGTCGATACGGTGCGCAGCGAAGGGCCGTTTAACAGCATTTTGCAACTGTGGCGACGCAGTGAGGTGTTGGCGTCGTCGCTGCGGGTGTTGGCGCAGGCCGATGCGTTCGGTTCGATGGGGCTTACGCGGCAAGAGGCGTTGTGGCAAATTCAAAAGCTCGACGGTCGCCCTTTGCCGCTGTTTGACGGCGTGATGGATAAAGAGCCGCCGCGCAAAGCGAACTTGCCCGCCGTGCCGCAGGTGTTAGAAGTCGGTCGCGATTACGCCCGTACTGGTTTATCGCTAAAGGACCACCCGGTGAAGTTTTTGCGCGACGAACTAAACAAACGCGGTGCGATTACGGCGCAGCAAATGAAAGACGAGGCATCGTCTTATTCCGTCAACGACCGGGCACGGCCAAGGGCACGTTGTTTATCACGATCGAAGATGAAACCGGCCGCGCCGATATGATCGTGCGACCGACGATTTACGAACAAAACAAGGCGACGGTCTTTCACAGCAAGGCGCTGCTGGTGCACGGACGCGTCGAGCGGCAGGGGATCGTGGTGCACGTGATGCCGGAACGAATCGAAGATATCGGCATGTGGTTTGAGGAGTTGGTGACGACGTCGCGGGATTTTCGGTGAACCTATTTCCAAGCATGCGTACCAAGTGCAAACAACCGGGATTGCCAGAAAACCTATTAGCTTTTGCCCCTCGTCACCCAACACGACTCATGCTTCTGCATACCAATGTGCGGGTAATAGCCCTCCGCCTTTGGTGCGGCGATGAGAATCAGCGTCGTGTGCAACCCGGCGGCGCGATGGGTTTCGTCGATCAGTCGTCGGCCGATACCTTGGCCTTGTGCGGCTTCATCCACGGCCAGGTCGGATAAATACGTGCAATAATGAAAGTCGCTAATGGCACGTGAAACACCGAGCAGCGTGCCGGTTTCAGAGCGCGCGGTGACGATGATATCCGCCTGTCGCAGCATGCCGTCGAGCCGTTGTGCGTCATCGACCGGGCGGCGCTCGGCCAAGGTGCTGCGTCGAAGAACGTCAGCAAATTCGGTCACGCTCAGGTCGGGCTCGCATTGATAACGAATGTCGGAAGTCATGGGTTATCCATCATTACGGCAGCGTATTCGATTAATTGACGCTCTCCACGAGGCGACCCTATCCACCGACTGTTAGCGGGTACCTCAGTAATACTTCATCCACATCAATTGTGTGGGTTCCGAATCTTTGCGCGCTGGCTGAAACCCTCACCCCAGCCCTCTCCCTGCGAGGGGGAGGGAGCAGACGTCGCCCACATTATTCAAGTGGAAGGCATAGCTCGTTGGTGTGCAATAATAAAACACCGTATTCTCATAAGAGCAATGCGGCGGACGCTCCCTTAGACGCCGCATGCGGTTTTGCATACACTTTAACGCGTGCGAGCTACACGCAAATTACATTTCTTGATGTTGGCGACCGTATGGTTCGTTTTGGCCGCGCCCATCGCTGTGGCAAACGACGATAAGTCCGCGCCGATCGCCGAGCGCGAAGCGGTTATCGATGCGCTAACGACCAAAGCCGACCCGAACGACGACGATTGGACCACCGAGATACTGGCGGATAAAGCCGGCAAGCAACTGAAGAAGCTCGGCAATGTTTGGGCGGAGGCTGGCGATAAGCGGGCGGAGCAATCGCTATTCCTCTTTGCCGAAGACGCCAAAATCGGCGACTTACGGCCCGACCCACACGAAACCAAGCACATCGGCAACATCACGGTTCATCGGTACGGCATATCGCCGGCGGATAGAACTGCATCTGCGGGTGACGTAAAAAAATCGCTGACCGAGTTGCTCAAACATTTCAGCGACGCCAAGCCCATCCGCACCAAGTTCAAGACGGTCGGTGTGCGCGAGGTCGATGCCAAGCACTTTGAGATCGATGTCATCTATCAAGCCGTCGGGCAGCATACGGATGGTCGCAACGTGCAACATACGGGCGAGTGGACGCTTGTTTGGCATAAGTCGGAAGAAGGCAATCTAAGGATTACAACACTGACGCAGCACCGACTCGACGAGGTGCTGATGCCGCTCAATCAATTCGTCGATTGCACGCGCGGCGTGATTGCCGATGAGGCGATTTGGAGTCCCCAACTCGCCCACGGTTGCGAATATTGGTTCGGTCGCGTCGACGCGGTCGGCGAAATCAACTTCATGGGACACAACGGTATCGCCGTTGGCGACGTCAACGGTGACGGCCTCGATGATATCTACGTCGCGCAAGGTACCGGGCTCCCGAACAAACTGCTGGTGCAGCAGCCCGACGGCACGGTGATAGATACAGCGGTGCAAGCGGGCGTGGCGTGGCTTGACGACACCAAGAGCGTCTTGCTCGTCGATATTGATAACGACGGCGATCAGGATTTGCTCTGCGCCATCGGTCCGACGATTGTCTTGTGCGAGAACGATGGCTCTGGCGAGTTTCGACCGCGCCGAGGTATGCGAGCGTCGACGCCCGCGTCGTTCTATTCGCTGGCGGCTGCGGATTATGACGGCGACGGCGACTTGGATATATACGGCTGTCGATATGTGAAGCTGTCTTACGGTGTGAGCGTGCCCGTGCCGTTTCAGGATGCCAACAATGGGCCGGCGAATCATTTGTTGCGTAACGACGGCAAGCGCGGATTTGTTGATGTAACGCGCGAAGTCGGGTTGCACATCAATAACGCCCGTTTCAGCTTGGCGGCAACGTGGGTGGATTACGACGAAGACGGCGATCCCGATCTGTACGTGACGAACGACTTCGGGCGTAACAATCTCTACCGCAACGACGGCGGCAAGTTTGTCGACATCGCCGCCGAAGCGGGCGTAGAGGATCAGGCAGCGGGCATGGGGGCGAGTTGGTCGGATATCGATCTCGATGGCGATCTCGATTTGTACGTCAGCAACATGTTCTCGTCGGCGGGGCGTCGTATCGCGTATCAGTCGCGCTTTTTGCGCGAAGGCTCAAGTCCGGTGCGTAGCGGCGTGCAACGGCACAGCTTGGGCAACTCCCTCTTTGTGAACAATGGCGATGGGGTGTTTGAAGACCGTTCGGAGTTGGCTCAGGTTCGGCTCGGTCGCTGGGCGTGGGGCGCGCGCTTCACGGATTTGAACAACGACGGTTACGAAGATGTGGTGGTGCCGAACGGGTTTCTCACCAATCTGTATAAAGATGATTTGTGAAGTTTTTTTTGGCGGCGCGTGGCGTCGCAACCATCGCTGATTAAGGAAGACGCAACCTCCGCCAGTATGGGCGAAGATTACGTCAACGGTTGGGCCGCAACCACGAAGTTGATGGCCGCGGGCAAGTCGTGGAGCGGCAACGAACGCAATTGCGTCCAACTCAATTGCGGCGACGGCACGTTTGTCGATATTTCGGCGGCGACCGGCCTCGATTTCCTGGATGACGGTCGCGCCGTGGCATCCGTCGATTGGGATGGTGACGGCGATTTAGACATTTGGCTAAAAAACCGCACGGGCCCGCAGTTGCGATTTATCCGCAACGACGGCGGCGAAGGGCGGTCGTTTATTTCGCTCGAACTCGAAGATCACAAGGGCAATCGCGATGCGATCGGCTCGCGTGTGAAGATTGTCGCCGATGACAAACCCTATAGCCGTGTTTTATTTGCGGGTGATGGTTATCTGTCACAATCGAGCAAGCGATTGGTGATCGGCCTGGGCGGGGCGATGAAGATTCAAGAAGTCACCGTTACATGGCCCGATGGAATGACCGACTCGATTGATGGGTTGGAGGTCAACAAGGCATATCGAATCGTGCGCGGCAAATCCGCAGAGATTATTCCACCAAGGAATGTTCCGACGATCCCTGAGCGGGCACCCGAAG
The DNA here is from genome assembly GCA_030432035.1 of Phycisphaerae bacterium. Taxonomy (GTDB): domain Bacteria; phylum Planctomycetota; class Phycisphaerae; order UBA1845; family UTPLA1; genus ECT2AJA-110-A. Next base: position 9,223 of record JAUIHO010000143.1, on the reverse strand, counting down.
CCAAGCCCGGTCCGGCGGCACGTTTGGTATTGAAAGTCCCGCTACCGTTGGCACCATCGTTGAAGAAGAACCTTGCTGTCGCAAATACATCGGGCCCGACGCTGGTGAGCCTTTGGGCGCATTGGTGTAAGCCTTGCCATGTGGAATTGCGCGAGTTTTTGCGAACGACGGAGGACTTCGAAAAGGCTGGCTTGCAATTGGTGCCGTTGAATATCGACGGGCCAAGCCGTCAAAGCGATGCCGAGACGCTGTGGCGCGAAATATCCAGCGAGGTACCGACGGATGTCGAATTGCAATTCGGCACGACGCAAGCGACAGCGGCAGTGGCGGCGTTGCTCGAACACGTGCGTGAGAAACCGGTCGATTCAATCCCGCTGCCGGTGAATTTGCTCATCTCGCCGGACGGTCAGTTGCAGGTCGTTTATCTCGGAGTTGTGGATGTTGACGAGATCCTTCGCGACGCCGGGACCTACGGTCGCAACACGGTGAAGGCATCCAAGCGCTTTCAATTTGACGGACGCTGGTATTTCCGGGTGCCGCGCGACATTGCGGGGCTGGTCGAACTGCTCAAGGCCGCGAAACTCGAAGACGCCGCAGCGTTCTACGAAAACGCCCTTCGAAAACCGTAAGTTCACACTTTTGAGAGCACAATTTCTGACCGGTTTGGACTTGGGTTGGAGCGAATGGCGTATCTTGCCATCCAAAAACGGCCGAAATGAACGTTTTGGATGTTTATGGTGCCAAGGTCTTCATATTTTATCGTGCAATGGCGTCGGTGATTTGATACTATCAGGGTTATTCAGGGGCTCAGTCGGCCCGTTAATCTCGTGAAATTCGATCCTCTTATCGCCGCATTCGATGGCGATGAGGTTGGGTGGATGGTCTTTACTTTTTTGGTGCGGAGGAGTCGCATGACGCGCTGGGTGGTGGTATTGGCGGTGTGGGTCGCAGGGATAGCGATCTCTACGGTAAGCGCACAGGATTGGGTGGAGTTCACTGACGAAACGGCAACGCGTTTGGTCGCGGATCCGTCGGTCGGTGCGAATGACAATCAGGAAAAAGACTACGCATGGGGTGACGTCGATAACGATGGCGATATCGACCTCGTTTGCGTGCGTAAGCAACCCTTCACGACGCCCGGTCGGCGAACCAACTTGTTGTTGATTAATGAGGGCATCGCCGAAGGCCATCCGGTCGATGGCGTTCTCGTTGATCGCACGATGGAATACGCCACCGATGCCGATGATGGCGGCAACGGCTTCATGGATCTCACCAACGACCGCGATGTGATTCTCGCCGACCTGAATGGCGACAATTGGCTCGATATCGTGACGGCCGTCACGCTGAGCGACGGTCTCGCTAAGACTATTTCTCACCCGCGTATCTATATTAATCTCGGTGCCAATGCTGGTGTTTGGCAGGGCTTCCGTTACGAGCAAAATCGCACGCCGCAAATCGTAACGATTGGAACCAACATTCCCGTCGCACCGCGTCACTGTTCGATTGCTTTCGGCGATATCGATGATGACGGCGATATCGATCTGTACTTCGGCGATTACGACAGTGGCGGCGTCGGTGGCGGCAGTCCGGAAGACCCGGATGAAGACGTTGACGATCGCCTTTGGTTGAATGATGGCAACGGTTTCTTCACCGACACGATGGAAACGCGGATGGACAGCGAGATGCTCTTGTCTGCGTTTAGCATGGCGTCTGTGTTCGCCGACATGAACGGCGACGGTGCAATCGACTTGGTGAAAGATACGGCGTTGCAGTTTCCGCAGCGCGTATCGGTGTCTTATAACAATCCGTCGAACGAAGGTTTCTTCGATCAATTTGACGAAGTAGATAACGCCGCGCCATATCACATCAGCGTCGGCGATTTGAATCGCGACAATCGGCTCGACATCGTCGTGACCGACGACGGCGCCGACCACTACTGGCTCAACCAAGGCAATGGTGCCGACGGCATGGCCAACTTTACCCGCAGCAATTTCCAACGATCGTCGGGTGGTGATGGTGAATTCGGCGGCAATTCGGTTATCGCCGACTTGAATAACGACAATAACAACGACGTGCTAATTGCCGACGTCGACGTCGATATCGATCAGAATTGCTCGCGACGGCTGCACATCTATCGCAACCTCGGCAACCTGCCCAACGTCACGCTGCAAGAACAAGGCGGCGCACGCCCTTGGACGCACAACGGTACGCACGATGTCGCTGTGTTCGACATCAACGGTGACGGCTGGCTCGATATGGTGGTCGGTCACTGCACCGGCACGAATGTTTGGATCAACCTGCCGCCAACGAGCATCGTATTCGGCTATCCGCAGGGGTTGCCCGGCGATCTGATTCCGGGGGCGCAGACGCAGTTCGAAGTAGCCATATCAAGCATGGGCGCGCCGCCTGCAGCGGGAACGGGTAAGCAGTTTGTTTCCATCGATGGTGGGCCGTTTGTCGAAACGGCCATGCCGGAAGGCCCCGCCAATACCTACACCGCCACGTTGCCAGCTGTGCCGTGCACGTCGACGGCAAGCTATTACTTCAGCGTGGAAACGACTGGCGGCCAAACGGTGACCGACCCGCCCGATGCACCGAACGACGTCTATTCGGCATTATCATCATTAGGTGAGGATGTTCTGGCGGCCGAGAACTTTGAAGAGCCCGATCCCAACTGGGTGGTGACGAACGATGCGTCGTTAACGTCGGGTGCATGGGAACGCGTGGATCCGCTGGGAACTTTCTTCCCGGACGGCTCGGTCACGCCCGCACAACCTGATAGCGACTTTGGCGCGGCGGCTCAGGATACGGAGTGTTACATCACGGAGCAGTATTCGGGAACCGGTACCGCAGGTAACAACGACATCGATGGCGGCCCGACCATTCTGACGTCGCCGGTGTACGACCTTGCCGGTAGCGATGCGATCGTGACGTACGCCCGGTGGTTCTTCTGCAACGATGAAGGCACGGCTAACGAGGACCGGCTCATTACCGAAATTACCAACGGTGCAAGCGGTTGGATATTCGTACACGACACGACGGGCACTGCCGGTTCGTGGGAAGCGGCGTCCTTCCGCGTAAGCGACTACGTCGCGCCGACGGCGAACGTTCAGATTCGCTTTGTCGCCGCCGACTCGCCGAATAACTCGGTGACGGAAGCGGGTATCGACAACGTGACGCTTACGCAGCTCATTTGCGATAGCTGTATCGACGCCTCCGATTGCGATGACGGCATTGCCTGCAACGGCGTCGAGTCTTGTTCCAACGGTAACTGCGTACCCGGTGTGCCGCTTTGCGATGGCGCAACACCTTATTGCGATGAAGTCAACGATACATGTGTCGAATGTCTAAATTCCGGCCATTGTGACGACGGACTGTTTTGCAACGGACTCGAAGTCTGCGTCGATGGCGTCTGCGTGCAAGGTACGCCGCCCTGCGAAGTGGCAGAACTGCTGTGCGACGAAGTCAACGACGTGTGTCTGGGCTGTATCGACGATGGCGATTGCGACGATGGCAACATCTGTAACGGCATCGAACGCTGCGACGGCATGGGCAACTGCGTCCTCGATACGACGGGCTTCGAAAACGGCACGTTTGATGGTTCCGCCGGTTGGTCCACGACCGACCTCAACGGCGGTAGTCTGACGTTCGCTGGCCAGCTCGAAGCCACTGGCACCAATGATGGTGCGGGTGCCTTTACTTGGTCGGCTCAGATGAACGTCGACGTCGGTAACGATCCGATAGAGTTCGACCTGATCAGTTACACGAGTACCGATACGGGCGCGTATGACCGACCGGTGTTTTATCTGAACGGTACGTTCTACGGTTTGGATAACGACGGAACGTTGGGGCAGGAATCCGACGGTACTGCTGCCAATGCCGGCAACATCAACAACGATAATCAGGTTGCAACGCCGATTCACTTCGTCGTCGATGTGGCTGCGATTGCCGGCCCGGGTCGTCATACGATCGGTTTCGGTACGTTGAGTGTCGACGGCCAACTTGGTGAAGGTGTCTCTGTCTTTGACAACATCCTTCCGGTGGAAGTCGCGGCCGATCCTTGTCCGGGGCTATTATGCAATTCCTCGACGCAGGAATGTGTCGAGTGTTTGACCGATGCGGATTGCGACGACGGCGTTTACTGCAACGGGCAGGAACGCTGCGTAAATGGCGTCTGCGTGCCGGGCGTGCCGCCGTGCGACATTGGAAATTGCGACGAAGTCAACGACACGTGTCCGGTCGTGTTGCAACCCGCCATGGGCGAGCCGCTGGTGGGCTTGTCATTAGCGGAAGAAGATCGGTTTAACATCGGGCTTAACCGATTTGATCGTGTGTTTACCGAAGTCGATGGTCTGGGACCGGCCTTTAACCAGAACTCGTGTACGTCGTGTCACAACACCGGCGGCGCAGGTGGTTCGGGTACGATCGCGGTGACGCGGTTCGGCTTGGCGACCAAGGCCGGATTTGACAGCCTTGAAATGTTGGGCGGTTCGCTGTTCCAACTCAACGGCATTTCGCCCGAATGTTCCGAGCAGATTCCGGCTGAAGCCAACGTGATCATTCAGCGCACGACGCCGTCAATCTTCGGCGCGGGGCTGGTTGAGGCGATTGCCGATGCTGACTTGCTTGCGAATGAGACCTCTCCGCCCGATGCCAACGTCAGCGGTCGCGCTCATATGGTGCCGCTGCTCGAAGGTCCGGCGGGGCTTCATGTCGGTAGATTTGGATGGAAGGCACAGCTTGCAAGCATCCTGAGTTTCTCGGCCGATGCGTCACTCTTTGAAATGGGCTTTACCAATCGCATCCTTCAAGATGAAGTCGATCCGAATGGTGCAGCACCGCCGAATCTCATGGATTGTGACGGCGTGGCCGATCCGGAAGACGGTCCCGAGGGTGGTGTGCCGGGCAATCCGCACTTCATCGATCGCGTGACAGACTTCCAACGACTGCTGGCCGCGCCGCCGCAAACGCCGCGCGACGGAATGAGCGGTGAAGCGTTGTTCAACAGCTTCGGTTGTGCGGCTTGTCACGTGAGTACATGGAATACCGGCGCTGCAACCGAGTCCGCGATCGCCTTCAAGACGATCAAGCCGTATAGCGACTTCTTGTTGCACGACATGGGCGGCCTTGGCGATGGTATCGTTCAGGGCGACGCCACGACGACCGAAATGCGCACGCCTTCGCTTTGGGGTATGCGTATCCGCCCGGTACTATTGCATGACGGTCGCGCTTCGGCAGGCGTATTTGCCGATCGCGTCCGAGAAGCCATCGAATGGCACGACTTGCCCGGTAGCGAGGCGCAAGTCTCGGCACAGGCTTACTTGTCGGCATCGGCGAGTGACCAAGCGGCAGTCGTGGCGTTCCTTGATTCGCTCGGTCGCCGCGAATTCGATCACGATGGAAATAACATCGTGGGCAGTTTTGACTTGGCGGTCTTCCGCACCTGTCAGGGTGGTGGCCCTTATAGCCCCGACGATTCATGTGCGATCTCCGACGTCGATCAGGATGGTGACGTCGATAATGACGATTTCGCACTCTTCCTGACGGTTTACCAAGGTTCGCAGGATGACTGTAACGGTAACCTCGTCAGCGATGCGATCGACATTGTCGATGGTACGGCCAACGACTGTAATCTGAACGGCATTCCCGATTCGTGCGAAGGCTCGTTCGATGTGCTGTCGACGTTTATCAACCAGTTGCTGATCGACGAACCCGTGCCGGCTTGTCCGCTTTACGATGCCAACGACGATGGCACCTTAAACGGTGCGGATATTCAGCCGTTCGTTTCGAACCTGATTAATCCGTAATCATCTAGGGCATTCTCAAGTCACACACGCCCGGCCCGCGACCAACGCGGGTCGGGCTTTTTTGTTTCATGGTTCTTTGTGAACGGGCCGAATCCGCCCACGCGTCGTATGATGGTGGAGCACTCGGCAATGGCTAGAATGAGCGGCTTTGGGCATTCGTGCGCTTCGCTTAGGATGAGCGATCATGACGAAACGGATTTGTGTCATCGGCGGCGGCAAATGGGGGCGCAATCATGTGCGCACCCTTGCGGAGATCGGGGCGCTCGGCGGATTGGTCGAGCCCGATGCGGACCGTCGTGCGGCCTTGGCGGCAGCGTTCGAGGGCCTGCAAACGTTCGAGACCCTCGGCGACGCATTGTCCGAGCCGTTCGACGGATATACCGTCGCGACACCTGCGGCGTCACACTTCGATATTGCCTGTCAGCTCATCGACGCGGGTAAGCCGCTGCTGGTGGAAAAGCCGATCACGCTGCGTGCCGCCGATGCCACAGAACTCGTGCGACGAGCGCAAGCAAAAAACGTCCCGCTGATGGTGGGCCATCTGCTGCTGTTTCATCCGGCGATTCGCACGATCAAGCGGCTGATCGACGACGACAAGATCGGGCGTATTCAATATCTATATAGCAATCGCCTAAACCTCGGCACGATTCGCACCGGCGAAAATATTCTTTGGAGTTTCGCCCCCCACGACATATCCGTGTTTCAACACCTCGTCGGCGCGCGGCCGCTGCAGGTCGATTCCAGCGGCGGGGCGTTTCTGCAACCCGGCATTCACGATACCACGCTCACGGTCTTGCATTACCCCGACAACATCGTCGGGCACATTTTCGTCAGTTGGCTGCATCCGTTTAAGGAACATCGCCTCGTCGTCATCGGTTCGAAGGGAATGTTGTCATTCGAAGACAGCAGCGACGACAAGTCGATCTTGTATTACGAAAAAGGCGTCGATTGGATTCGTGGCGAACCGATTCCGCGCGATGGCCCGACCGAGCAGATTACGTACGAGCCGGCGATGCCGCTGACGGAAGAGTTGCGTTACTTCGTCGATCGCATTCCCAATCAATCGATCGACATCGCCAACGGTCCGCAAGCGGTTGAGGTGATGGAGATTTTGGAACGCGCGACGACGAGCTTGCTCGGTCGCGATGGCGGTAAGGCCGATATGAGTGCGTCGAATTCGCAACCCTATTTCGTACATCCGAGCAGCGTTATCGATGACGACGTATCGATCGGCGCGGGCACCAAAGTTTGGCACTTCTCGCACGTTCAAAGCGGCGCTCGAATTGGTACCAACTGTTCGCTTGGCCAAAACGTCAACATCGGCAACAACGTACAAATCGGCAACAGCGTCAAGATTCAGAACAACGTTTCGGTATATGAAGGCGTGCAGCTAGACGACTTCGTTTTTTGCGGGCCGTCGGCTGTCTTCACCAACGTTCTCGATCCGCGCTCGAAGTATCCACAGCGCGGCGGTGATCACTATCACAAAACGCACGTGAAGACTGGCTGCAGTATCGGTGCAAACGCCACGGTCGTATGCGGCACAACGCTCGGAATGCATAGCTTCGTCGCAGCGGGAGCCGTTATAACGAAAGACGTTCCCGATTTTGCACTGATGGCAGGTGTGCCGGCACGACGCATCGGGTGGGTTTGCGAATGTGGTGAGCGGCTTGCCGGCGCGCCGAAGATGACATGCACGCGCTGCGATCGACGTTACGAATCGAAAGGCGATTGCCTCGCACCAATGGAGGGGGCGGGCTAATGCGTATCGTTACAGTAGTGGGGGCACGACCGCAGTTCGTGAAGGCCGCGCCGATGTCGCGTGTGCTGCGGGCGAATCATGATGAGTTCCTGATTCACACGGGCCAACATTACGACTATGAGATGTCGCGCGTGTTCTTCGAAGGTCTCGATATTCCCGAGCCGGATATCAATCTCGCCGTCGGTTCGGGTGGCCACGGCGCGCAAACGGGCACGATGCTGACGGGCATTGCAGAGGTGCTTACCGAACAGCGCCCCGATTTGGTATTGGTTTATGGTGATACCAATTCTACGCTGGCGGCTGCGTTGGCGGCGTCGAAACTGGGTATCCCAATTGCACACGTCGAGGCAGGGTTGCGGAGCCACAATCGCGCGATGCCGGAAGAAATCAATCGCATTATGACCGACCGCGTGTCGACGTTGTTACTATGCCCGACGCGCACGGCCGTCGATCATCTAAGACGCGAAGGCATTGATCATGGCGTAAGCCTTCCGGGTGATGTGATGTACGACGTTGCGGCGTGGGCCGCAACGCGCGTGAGGGCGAAACGCGGCGAATTGTTGAGTCGGTTCGGCGTCGACAATCAGCCGTTCGGTCTTGCGACCATTCATCGACCGAGCAATACCGACGATCCGGCTGTGTTGACGGGAATCGTTAAGGCGCTGACGAATTTCCCGACGCTTGTCGTCTGGCCGCTGCATCCGCGAACGCGTGAAAAGTTGGAATCATTCGATATGCTCGATGCGGTTACCGACGCCGAAAACATCTGTTTGTTGCCGCCGTTGGGGTATCTCGATTTTGTCAGCCTGTTGGTTCATGCCGATGTGGTCATGACCGATTCGGGCGGCATTCAAAAAGAAGCGTGCTTTCATCAAACGCCGTGCGTCACGCTGCGCGAAGAAACTGAGTGGGTGGAGACGGTTAACGCCGGCTGGAACGTGCTCGCCGGCGCCGATCCTGAGCGCATTCGAGACGCGTTTCAATCGGTTCAATCCCAGCCGCGCCAAGCGCTTGCCGATGCCGAGCTAATGGACGGTCGCGCGGCCGAGCGTATCGATAACGAACTGGAAGGTTGGTTCGAAGGCCGGCCCGCGAGTTACAGCGCAGCCGTCCCCCGCGCGTCGTTGAGTCCGTCGAAGTCGGTACGCACGACATGACCGATGTTCCCGTTGATATCGTCGTTCCAATTTATAACGCCCGTGCCGATGTGGAGGCATGCGTGGCGAGCGTGCTGCGCCACGCGAATTGTGATTGGCGATTGATTCTGGTGGACGATGCCAGTACCGACGAGGAACTTGTTCGATTCCTGAAGGACTCGGCCGCGCAGCACGAACGCGTGGTTTATTTGCGTAACCCAGTCAACGGTGGTTTCGTTGTAACGGCCAATCATGGCATGCGGAACGCCGAAGATCGCGACGTGCTGCTGCTCAATAGCGATACGATCGTGACGGAGCGGTTTCTAGAGAAGCACATCGCGTGCGTGTATCACGATGAGGGCATCGGCATCGCGTCGCCGTTTACAAATAACGGAACCGTCTGCAGTATTCCGGAGTTTTGCCAAGACAACGACTTACCGGGCGACCTCGACATAGACACCTATGCCGATCTCGTTGAACGCATTTCTTTCAAAGAATATCCCGATCTGGTGACGGCT
>JAUIHO010000142.1 GCA_030432035.1 Phycisphaerae bacterium | reverse complement strand
CAGGCCAGCGATCATACGCAGCGTCGTGCTCTTTCCGCAGCCCGATGGCCCGACCAACACGACGAATTCACGATTCTGGATGGACAGCGATACGCCGTCGACCGCATTCACGTTGCCGGGATAGGTCTTGCATACGTTTTGCAGATCGACTGTCGCCATCCATCACCGTTGTCGAGAGGAATTGAAAGAGATTCAGCACAGATTGAATCCAAGAGACTCATCATCAGCCTAGAGATCGCTGCTGGTGCTGTCAATTTACGCGTACGTATTCGGCGGAATCAGCCAATAAAAAAAGCGACCGACATCCCCCTCATGATGCCGGCCGCTCAAATTTCGATCTAACTTGCTATGCGATTTCGATTAGAACATGTCGTCGTCATCATCGTCATCGTCGTCGAAATCATCCATACCGTCGCCATCCATGTCGTCAGGATCGACGCCACCCGGGCCAAAGAACCCGAACGGGTCGGTGCCACCACCCGGCGGCGGAGGAGGCGGCGGCATGAAGATATCGAGGTCGTCAACCTGCGTGACGTCGGTACCGTCGAATTCGAGGAACAGCACGTCGCCACAATCGAAGTCGTCTTCAGCGGCAAACGTCGTGTCCGTCAGGTCTTGTTCGTCGAGCAGGTCGAACGTATCGGGGTCGTACGTTTCGAAGCGCGTTACCGCGATCGAATCAGCACAAGGATATTCGAAGAACAAGGCTTCGCCGTCGAAGACAAACAATGCCTGCGGCATGTCGCCGACGGAAAACTCGATAAACATGTCGGCATCCGACGTGTTTTCAAACCCGATAAGAACCGAATCTTCAAAGTCTTCTGGTCCGAGCTGATTTTCAAAGTCGGTGATGAAGTTAGCGCCTTCGATGACGTTTACTTCGCGATCGTCGGGCAGCATGACGCCGGGACCGCGCGGGTCGACCGACTGGAACTGACCGACGGCACCGATCAGGCCCGAGAAGTCGAAGTTACCGAGTTCTCGCACCAGTTCGGTTAGGTCCGTGTTGCAACCCGTGTTACCCACGCCGGCTACCAGGCCGAGCGCTACCATCGAGCTAAGCATTCGCTTCTTCATGGTCGTCTATCCTCCCCTTCATCAGGTTAATCGCGACCGACTCATCCCATCGACGATACAATTCGTCATGAGCAGGCCCCCCGGCCCGGCCCCAGGAATTTTTCGCTTAATCAAAACGGGGCGGTGCAAAGAGACATGCTTCGCATCGCTTAAAGCCAGTATCGGCGCAATGATTGCGGGTAATTGGGGTTTTCCGAAAGGTTGCAGTTGGATATTGGGCGTTTGAAAACGCGGACCCATTTCGACTGCAAAGGGGCGTTAACTCGCCAGTTGGCCGGTTTTTCCTAGACGTTAATGATGGCGAGGCTTACGCAGACCGCATAACGGTTATCGAGGTTTGGGCGATAATCGTTAAGACGATGCGGGTTCGTCGCGCTCGATGTCCGTATTATCATCCGGCGTTTGATGCATTGCCCACACATCCGCCGCATCTGTCGGCCCCGTCTTGCGGCCGCCGCGCACCCATTGCCGCCACCGGCGCGAGAAGACGATGATCGCCGCCGCCGCCGTGATGAAAATGACGAGCAGCAGCGCGCCGTACATCAACGACAATCGCCACCGCCTTACGCGCGGGTCGTTTTTGATGTCTCCGGAATTCGAATCGGCCGAATCGACCTGTGTAAAGCTGGCCCCCGCTATATCAAACGAAGTGTGGAGCGTCATGTCATAGCGAATTAGGCGAATGGAACTCACGCCCCCATTGGGATGATCTGGAATTGAGCGAGACGTCGCGTTGGCGGGCGACATGGCAAGCGCAAGCTGCAGCAAGCAAAACAGCGCACAGTGCAGTCCAAATTTTGGGTTACAAATTTGCACGCCTATTACCCTAACACGTTTACTGCAAACGACGCAGAACACCTCGATCAACATGAGTAACGAGTGAAACAACAACATCCGTTACGAGTGAAAGGTCGATTTGGGCTTCGGGTGAAATACTAGCAACCGCGAAGTGTCGCTCCGTTGCTCCGCTGCGCACAAGTCTACATTGGATGCGGCATAGTAATCGAACACGAACCCGCGAGCGTTCAAACCTGAAAAAGCGAACAGTATTTGTCAAATCGCAAGACGCAAATCTCAAATTTGAGATAGCGACTGCCTCGCCGCAGTACCACAGCGTAATTTCCCATCGCAAGCGTCAAACCGCACATCCCGAGCCCCATGCTACAAGACTCATGAGTCGTGACTCATGACTCACGACTCAAAGCACAAGACCCACGCCCCAAGACTCACGCCACAAGACTCAAACCGCAAGCCCCGTTCCGCCTACCAAATCTCCCCCCTCGGGTTCGTCGAATCTTGCTTCGCAAATCGCTCCATCGCTTCCTTCTGTTCGGGCGACAAGCGTTTGGGCGGCACGATCTTCACGATCACGAGTTGATCGCCGCGCTTACCGCTGGGACCGTGCTCGATACCCAACCCCGCCAGCCGCAGCTTAGCACCGCTGGGCGTGCCCGGCGGAATCGTGACCGTGCGTGTGCCGTCAAGCGTAGGCAAATCGATCTTCGCACCGAGCGTTGCCTCCGCGACCGTTACGGGTGCCGTCAACAAAATGTTGTCATCGTCGCGCTCGAAATACGGATGCGGCTGCACCGATACAACGACATACAAATCGCCGTCGCGCTGACCGTTGCGCCCCGGCGTACCTTTGCCGCGCACGCGAATCTTTTGTCCTTGTCGCACGCCCGGCGGAATCTTGACGGTAATCCGCTGCGGCTCGCGACCGCCGATCTTCAAATCGAGGTCGAGCTTCGTGCCGCGCACGGCGCGCTCGAACGTGAGCGAAACGGGATACTCAACATCTGCAGGTGGCGGTGGCGGTGTCGATCGCGTTTGACGGGTTCTTCCAGATCGCCCCGCGCCACCAAAGAATGCGTCGAAAGGTGAACCACCACCCTGCCGCGGCGCGCCGCCGAACATTGACGAGAAATCAAACATGTCGGCAAGGTTCTCGAGATCGATCGGCTCGCCGGTTTCATTGTTCCACGTATAGGTCTGACCGCCGGGGCCGCCCCCGCCGCCAGGGAATCCACCCGATGCCGCAGCATGCCCGAAGCGATCATACGCGGCGCGTTTCTTTTCGTCCGACAACACCGAATAGGCTTCCTGCGCCTCTTTGAACTTTTTTTCCGCTTCTTTGTTGTCTGGGTTCTGGTCGGGGTGAAACTGTTTTGCCAGCCGACGGTAAGCGCTCTTGATCTCCGCCGCGCTGGCTTTTTTGGAAATGCCCAATACGTCGTAGTAGTCGCGCTTCATGATTCCGCTAATTCACCTATCCATGCGCCGGCGCAGCGCGTTCCGCTTGCCCATACACGATTTCAATATGTTGCATTATACGTCTGGGCTCGCCACGGCGACACGTCCCGCACCTGAATCACTGCACGCCCGAGTTTCGATTTGACACGCACCTAGGCTTGAAGGTGAAATACCGATATTCAAGAATGGATGCTTGTTTTTGTTGAAGGACTTTCCCCGCCATGCGCATCGCTTGCTGTCAACTCGAAGCCAAAACCATGGAGACCTCACCCATGGTTTGGCCGGCCCTGCAAAAGCAGGCCGATATCGCCACTGAGGGCGGTGCGGATCTGTTGGTGTTTCCCGAGATTTCATATCCGGCCTATAGCCTCGTGTCGCGCGAGCGCCACTTTGACGAAGATGTCGAACGTAGCGACGCCGTGTTGCGCCGCTACTCGGATATCGCGCGCCGCGCCGCCAGTTGGATCGTCGCCGGCTTCGTCGAAGAATCCGAAGACGGCCATCTCTATAACAGCGCCGCACTATTCGATCGCACCGGGCAATTGTGCGATGTCGCGCGCAAGCAGGTCATGTGGGATTGCGATCAGGATTGGTTCACGCCAGGCAACGGTGGTGCCGTGCTCAGCAGCGAGTTCGGCAACATCGGCATTCTTATCTGCGCCGACCTGCGCGTTCCCGAAGTTGCGGCCACGCTTGCCAGCCGCGGTGCCGGCCTCATCGTGCAACCGACCGCTTGGGTTAATGCCGCCAAGTCCAACGAACCGTGGCGTAACGTTCAGGTTGAATTCATGGTTCGCGCGCGGGCGATGGAGTTCGGGGTGCCGATTGCCTGTTGCAGCAAGAGCGGTCGTGAAACACCCAAGATGGGTTACGTCGGTCAAAGTATGATCGTCGACGCACAGGGCAACTTGTTAAACCAAGCGCCGTACGATGGCGACTTCACCATCATGGCCGATGTCGAGTTCACCGTCGGCCCGGGTGTGTCGGTAAGCGAAGACGAAGAGCGCGATCTGCTCAACCTAAAGCCGGTCAACATGAAAAAGGCCGCCGGTCAATCGGTGGCGATTTGCATAAATGACGATCCATCGGCCATCGCCAATGAATTGCGCGGCATCGACGCAACCGTCGAGCCGTTGCGCGGCAGTGACTTGGCCTCATTCGTGAAACCGCGACTCGCTGCATTACGCGGCGTGCAGGTGTTGATGCTTTCAGGGCCGATGCCCGACATGGCGTTGGTGCGGTCGCGTGCCGTAGAGAATCGCATCTTTCTCGTTAGCGCAGGCCCGAATCAGGAACTGCTCGTCGTCGATCCGAACGGTGATTGCCTAACAACAGATGCAGAAGCCCGCGTACAGCTCAATCTCAGCCTCGCCAACGACAAGCAGTTTACGCCGCGCACGCCGATTTGGTCGCAACGCCGCACCGAAGGGTACGAGTTCGCCCCCACCGGCGCATCGCAAGCGTCCTAAACACACGGGTCGTGCCAACGGTCGGCATGCATATCTACAAGGTTTGGTGCCACTGGCCAGTTTGAAGAAGGGTGCCACTGGTCAGCTTGCTGCCAGTGCGAAAGGCGCGCGACCGCCGTATCGCGAATAACAATCCAAACTCACTCGCTATCTCGTTTCCCAAAGCAGGACCCCCTCATGCCCATCTGGTTACAACAAGCCGGACTCGTCGGATTGGCCGGGTTCATCGGTGCGATCCTACGCTTTGGCGTTAGCACCGGCGTGAATCGCATTGCGGCAACCAACCTGCCCGCGATGATCAAGCCGCTGCCGGCCGGAACCTTGGCCGTCAACCTCACGGGCTGCTTCTTCCTCGCCTTAGTGCTCACGTGGATGAAAGACAAACACGTCTCCGACGGCATGCGTCTCGCCGTGACCGTCGGATTCCTCGGTGCCTACACCACATTCTCGACGTTCGCGGTCGAGGTCTATCAACTGTGGAAAAGCAATCAGCCCTCGCACGGTCCGATTTATCTGACGTTGAGCGTCGTTGGCGGGCTGATGGCCGTGTGGCTCGGCATGGCGTTGGGGCACAAGCTCGCAGCGTAGCGGCGGGTTTTCAGTATTTTCGCTTTCTGGCGACACCACATCATGGTCCTTGGCCGCGTCGCTACGATTCTTTCAGCGATTGACGAAAAATTCGCGTAACCACTGTTCTCAACACGCGTTGACGCGCGCAGGGCAGCGTTTTAGGCTACGCTTGCCCTTTCAACGGGGCTTCGCGAGTGGAACCAAACACAAGTACCCCCTTCGACGTGCCGCACGGTCGTCGAAAGATTACATCGAGGATCGTGGCGTGGCTGACACATCTGCACCGGCCCTGACGTTTGAAGAAAAAAATCGCTTCTTCCTCCGCAAGCTGCATTCACTAACCGGCATCATTCCGGTGGGTGTGTTTCTCATCGAGCACATGCTGACCAACAGCATGGCGGCTTGGGGTGAAATTTCGGGCGGCGCCGGCGGTGGTAAGGTTGAATTCAACCATCACGTGCACTTTCTACACAGTCTACCCTACCTGCCCATGCTCGAAATCTTCGGCATCTTTCTGCCGCTGGCGTTTCATGCTGGTTACGGTATCCGCATCGCTATGTCGGCCAAGAACAACGCTGGCAGCTATCCGTACATGGATAACGTGCGATTCTCGATGCAACGCATGACTGGCTACATCGCGGTGCTATTCATCATCGTGCACCTGTTCAAATTCCGCTTCGCTCATTGGTTCGGCGGCGTACCGTTCCTCGATCACGACATCACCGACAAGTTTGAAATCACCCGCCGCGGCTTGATGGATTGGCACCTCTTCGGCACACCGATTCCGGCGGAAGTAACGATGGCGTTCTATTTTCTTGGCTTGGCTGCCGCCGTCTTCCATTTTGCCAACGGTATCTGGACGTTCTGCATCAGTTGGGGCATCACCGTGGGTGAAAAGGCTCAGCGCCGCATGGGTGGCGTCGCCGCGTCGGTCGGCTTGGTGCTGTTCCTGTGGGGTTCATCCAGCCTATACGCCTTCTACAAGGCCGAGCCCGCCCAGCTCCCCGGCAAATGGAATCGTGTCAACAACAGCAACCCCGTGGACGGTCCACCAATGGAAAAAGCGGCCCATACCGAAGATGACGACCACGGCGACGGTCACTAACCGAACGTCATCGTTAAGGGTTACACACCGAGTTTGAAAAGACTGAAACAACCGCAGGCGAAGACAAAGTAACTCGCCCCGCTCGATAGAATTCGACATCCGAAACGAATGGCACCCGCGAGCCCACGCTCGCATTGAATAACCGAAGAAGCGAAAGCAACCATGGCAGAAAAACGCGTCATTATGATCGGCGGCGGGCTGGCAGGCCTGGCCGGAACCATGAAGCTGGCGGAACTGGGCGTAAATGTTGACCTCGTCAGCATGGTGCCCGTCAAGCGTTCGCACAGCGTCTGCGCACAGGGCGGTATCAACAGCGTGAACGATTCCACGCGTGCCCTTGGCGATTCCGAATGGTTGCACTTTGACGACACCGTGTACGGCGGTGCCTTCCTCAACCATCAACCGCCCGTTAAGGAAATGGCCGATTGGGGCCCGAAGGTGATCGACTTGCTCGACCGCCTGGGCGTGCCGTTTAATCGCACGCAGGAAGGTCACCTCGATCGTCGTCGCTTCGGTGGCACGCTCTACAAGCGCACGGCCTTTGCCGGCGCGACCACCGGCCAACAGTTGCTTTACGCCCTCGACGAACAAGTTCGCCGCTGGGAAGCCGAAGGCCTCGTGCGCAAGTTCGAGTTCTGGGAATTCCTCGGCACCATCACCGACGAAAACGGCGTCTGCCGTGGTGCTGTCGTGCAAGACATGTTCAGCATGGAAATTCGCGCGTTGCCCGGCGATGCCGTCGTTATGGCCACGGGCGGCTGCGGCTTGGTCTTCGGCAAGAGCACCATGTCGATGATCTGCACCGGCGGCGCCAACGCCCGCGTGTATCGCGAAGGCGGCAAGTACGCCAACGGTGAATTCGTACAGGTTCACCCCACTGCCGTGCCCGGTGCCGACAAGCTGCGACTGATGAGCGAAAGCGCTCGCGGCGAAGGCGGTCGCGTATGGGTGCCGCGTACGCCGCACGATTCGCGCGATCCCAAATCCATCCCGGAAGGCGAACGGTATTACTTCCTCGAAGAACGATATCCAACCTACGGTAACCTCGTGCCGCGCGACATCGCCACGCGTGAAATCTTTGACGTGTGCGTTAATCAGGGCCTCAGCGTCGAGACCGAACGCCTGTGCGTCTATCTCGACCTCACGCACCTGCCCGCCAGCACCCACAAAAAGCTCGACGGTATTCTCAATATCTATGAGAAGTTCCAAGGTGTAAATCCGCGTCAAGTACCGATGAAGATTTTCCCCGCCGTGCACTATTCGATGGGCGGCATTTGGGTGGATTACACCAAGAATGAAACCACCGGCGGTCTCGAGCACGGGGCTCCGAACAACCACATGACCAACATCCCCGGTCTCTACGCCATTGGCGAGGCCGAGTATCACTATCACGGTGCCAATCGCCTCGGCGCAAACTCCTTGCTCTCAACGATCTTTGAAGGGCTCATCACCGGCCCGTCGATCGTGAATTACATCAACTCGCTCAAGTCGAGCGCTGCCGACGCCCCTGCCGCGTTGTTCGATGGCGCCGTTCGCAAGCACAAAGATGCAATGGACGAGTTGGTCGGCCGCACCGGCGATGAAAACGCGTATCGCTTACACGACGAACTCGGTCGCACGATGACGGAAAACGTCACCGTGGTGCGCTACAACGACAAGATCAAAGAAACGCTGACGAAGATTGACGAGATCGCGGAACGCTACAAGCGTGCCCCTCTCGCCGACAACGGTCAGTGGACCAATCAAAATCTCTCGTTCACGCGTGCCTTGGGCGACATGATTATCCTGGCCAAGGTGATCGCCTTGGGTGCGTTGCAACGCGATGAATCGCGCGGCGCACACTATAAGCCCGACTTCCAAATCGACGGGCTCGATCCCGATAGCGGCGAGAACCTAACCGAGCAAGCACGCCGCTGGTGCAAGCAGTTCCAAGCCAATAACGACAAGTGGCTCAAGACGACGGTCGCCGAACACACGCCCGAAGGGCCGAAGCTCACGTACGAAGACGTCGACCTAAGCCTGATTTCACCCCGCCCGCGCACGTACGGCCTCAAGGGTGCGGAAGAGATCATGAAGGTTTGGAACAGCGAGTTTGCCAAAAAACCCGTCGAATTAAAGAAGCCCGTCGCCGTTACGGCGTAGGGCAATCGCGAAAGATCGAGCGAACGCATGCTTCTTCATATTGATGGAGCCAATCTTTAGAACGAACGAAAAAAGCCCCGCCGTAAGGCAGGGCTTTTTTTGTTCTATTAAAATGCTCGCAGCATATTCAGATGCTTAATCCAACGGCCCCAAATTCACATCCGACACGCGCCACGTGGCGCCAACCTTTTCCATCACGACTGTAATTCGCGCTTCAATCGGCACGTTAAAGCCCTGTTGCAATGCTTGCGCACGAATCGCATCCCAGTATTCCTTGCTTCCTTTGGCGGGCGTATCGTCTTTTCGCCCCTTCTCAAACGCATCCGTAATCGCGGCCAGCTTCTCTTGCTCGTGCGCGTTTGTCGCAATAACCGAATAGGTTTGCTCCGACTGTTTCGTTTCATTGCCCTTTTTCAGCGTCGCCAAATCCATGCCGTCGGTGTAATGGGCGATCTTCGACACCCAAAGCGAAACGATATGCCGCACCGCCGCGTCTTCGGTGATGTCCACCGGCACAAACGGCGACCCCGAGTTGTTTCCCGGCTTCACCTTTTTGTAAATCGTCTTACCGGCCGACAGCGCCATCAACCGCGCCATGTTATCGTCGTAGCGCTGAGCGTTGCCTTCCTTGCCCAGCCCTTCGATGCGCACGCGCTGCATATCCTGAGCGGTTTCCAAAAACGCGCGGGCCACCACTTCCGGGCTGGCTTCGTCTTCGAGGGCCAGATCGACCTTGCCGAATTCGACCTGCTCCGACGCCTTATGACGACGCTTGTCCTGACAGCCCGTTTGCGTCATCAGGCCCGTCGTCGCGACCGCAATCAGTAAGAGAATTTTCATCGCTTTCATATTATCGAGTGTACCGGCTTGAATGCCCGTGACAATATGGCTTGCTTGTTGCCCGTCGCTCCGAGCAGTAGACTTAAATCCAACTTAGAGGTGCCTATTTGCATGTCCGCCCCGCGCGTTCATTCCGCCAGTCTCGAACCCGACATTCTGCGCATCGGCCGCACCATTTTCGGTCGCGCCGAACGCGCCGCCCCATCGATCTTTTCGCAGGAGTATTGGCAAACGTTTGGCACCAACGCCATCGCCGATGACGAATCGCTCAAACTGCGTCTCTTCCGTTTCGTCGAAGTGCTGCCGATTCTGCAATCCAACCGCGATCTGGCACACCATCTGCACGCCTATCTCTGCGACGGTCGCATGGCCGCGGACAATTTCTACGCACGCATGTTCAGCGGCCTTGCGCAAGTTGCCCATAGCGGCGCGCTCGCCGCTAACGCCATCGGCCCGCTGGCCCGCTGGGTGGCCGCCACCGGCGCCAAACGGTTTATCGCCGGCGCGACCCCCGCCGAAGCGATTCGGTCGGTCAAACAACTGCGCCAGCGCGGCAACACGTTTACGCTCGATGTGTTGGGCGAAACGATTCTTGCCGATCGCGTTGCGCGCGAACATCAACAGCTCTACATCGACCTGATCGAGTCCATCGCCGCCGACGCCGCGAGCTGGCCCGACTTACCGTTGATCGATCGCGCACCGTTCGGCGCGCTACCAAAGGTCAACATCTCCATCAAACTCTCGGCGATCGTCGCCAAGTTCGACCCGATCGATCCCGAAGGTGTTAGCGAGGCAGTGCTCGAGCGCGTGCGTCCCGTCTTTCGTGCCGCGCGCCGCGCTGGGGCGTTCGTCAACGTCGACATGGAACATTACGCCGTCAAAGATCTCACGCTCGATATCTTCGAACGCGTATTGACCGAGCCCGAGTTTCGCGATTGGCCCGATGTCGGCACCGTCATACAAGCCTACATGCCCGAATCCGAACGCGACATGCGCGAGCTGATTGCTTGGGCGCGCAAGCGCGGCTGCCCCATCACGGTGCGCTTGGTCAAAGGCGCGTACTGGGATAGCGAAACGGCCAACGCGATTCGCAATGGTTGGCCGATTCCGCTGTTTACCGAGAAGTGGCAATCCGATGCGCATTACGAACGCGTCGGCGCTTTGTTGCTCGAAAACCATGACGCCATCCGCCCGGCCTTCGCCAGCCATAACGTACGCACGATTGCGGCCATGTTAGCGCGCGAACAATCGCTCGGCCTGCCGCCGCGCACGCTCGAATTGCAAATGCTCACCGGCATGGGCGAACCGTTGCGCCGCGCGCTAACAAGTATGAAGCAGCGCGTGCGCGTCTACGCACCGTTCGGCGACATGATGACGGGCATGGCCTACCTGATTCGCCGGCTCATCGAAAACACCGCCAACGAATCGTTCCTGCGTCAAAGTTACGAAGCCAGCGCCGCGTCGGACAAACTCTTGCGCAATCCCAGTGATCCGCGCAACCATCTGCCTGCCGACTTGCCGCAACCCTACATTGCCGATCCGCCGGGAGAAAACCCCATGGCACCGTTCCAATCCGAACCGATCATCGATCTCTCCCGCACGCCCGAACAAAACGCCATGCAGGCCGCACTCGACCGCGTTCGGTCGCAGTTCAACCAGGATCATCGCCCGCTGGCTGCATCCAAAATCAAGATCGACGCCGATCAATGGCGCACCAGCCATCACCCTGCCGATCCTTCGGAAACAGTTGGCCGCTATGCCGCCTGCAAAGTGAACGACCTCGACGCATCCGTTGCCGCAGCGCGCAACGGTGCGACCGACTGGGCCGCCCTGCCACCCGACGCCCGTGCGGACTTGCTCGATAACGCCGCCGACCGCATGCGCGAAGCGCGTTACGACCTTGCCGCGTGGTTGGTCTTCGAGATCGGAAAGAACTGGCGCGAGGCCCTCGCCGAAGTCACCGAGGCGATCGATATCGTGCGCTTCCACGCCTACGAGATGCGTCGCCTCACCGAACGCAATCGCCGGCGCGATTGGCCCGGGGAGATGAACGAATACCTATACGCCCCGCGCGGCGTCGTCGGTGCGATTGGCCCGTTCTGTTTTCCGCTATCGCTGGTAGCGGGCATGGTCTCCGCGGCGCTGGTCACGGGCAACACCTGCATCGTAAAGCCGGCGCGACAAGCGTCTATTTCCAGCCTGAAGTGCTTCGCCCTCTTCCACGAGGCCGGCATCGCGCGCGATGTGTTGCAAGTCATCACCGGCAGTGGCGACGACGTCGGTGCGGCGCTTGCCGGGCACGCTGATGTCGACATGATCGCGTTCACCGGCTCCACGCCGATGGGGCGTGCCATCGCGCAAGTCGCCCACGGTCAGGTCAACCGTCGCAATCAATTTAAGCATGTGATGGCGTCGATGGGTGCCAAAAACGCGATCATCGTCGATGACGACGCCGATCTCGACGACGCGGTGTCCGCTGTGCTTGACTCTGCCTTTTCATACAGCGGGCAAAAATGCACCAGTTGCAGCCGCGTGATTGTGCTCAACGCGATCTACGACGCCTTCATCACCAAAGTGACCGAAGCCGCAGCCGCGATCGCTCCCGGCTCGCCCGAGAAACCGGGCACCGGCGTCGGCCCCGTGATCGACGAACCCGCCGTGCAACGCTACCGCCATTGGATCGAGTTGGCCGCCAAGCAAGGTCGGTTGGTTCTTCCCGGCGGCGTGCCGGATAACTCCGCCGGTGGCTACTTCGTCAAACCCGCTATCGTCGCCGATGTCGCGCCCGACGCCGAAATCGCGCAAACGGAACTGATGTTGCCGATACTTTCCGTGCATAAGGCAAGCGACTTCGACGATGCGCTCAAGATCGCCAACGCCGGGCCCTACGCCATGGTCGGCGGCGTCTTCTCGCGCATGCCCCCCCACATCGACGCGGCCAAGGCCCAACTCGATGTCGGCCTGCTTTACGTCAATCGCAAGATCACGCTCTCGCGCGTGGATCGCCAACCCTTCGGCGGACACGGTCAATCGGGCATCGGCCCCAAACTCGGCGGCCCGGATTACCTGCAAGAATTCTGCACCAGCCGCGTGATTTCAGAAAATACGCTGCGACATGGTTTTGATGCGGCGGATGCGAAGCAGGAGGAGAAAGTCAACGCGTGAGGCATTTTGTGATTGGGCGAATTGGTGATTTGGTGATTTTAATCTTGGCGTCGTGGGGCGTAGAATCGTTGCAATGGCGATGTTGTGCCCCAACTGTAAACACCCGGTGCATTTCTTAGATCGATTGCGGCGACGATATCCATGCCCGCGATGTCGTGCCCTATTAAAATCTCCCGATCACCTACATCGGGTTTCGCCCGCAGTAGTTATCTATCTCATTCCAATCATCACCTTGCTATTCGTTTTCTTATATCTCAAGATACGGGAACATATTTCGCACAACAGTGCAGGCCTCATCGTGTGCACGTTAACGGCAACGATCATTTTGCTAACGATCAAATGGCGATTTTGTTACCAACCCGAAATCGCGTGTTCGATTGCGGGCTATTGCATGAAGTGCGGCTACGACATGACGGGCAATCGCAGTAAACGCTGCCCCGAATGCGGTACGGCTTATGTCTACGATCAGACTGCAAAAATTGATTCAACGTAGCAACACATCTGTTACCCCATCTCGCTCAATATCCCCGCAAACCGCCACACATCCGTAAACGTGTTATACAACGGCGTCGGCGCGACGCGTATCACATTAGGTTCGCGAAAATCCCCAACCACCCCGCGCTCTTGGAGTGCCTTAAACAAGCGCTTCGGCTCGCCATGTGCCAGGATAGATAACTGCGCTCCGCGCGCCGCCGAATCGCGCGGCGTGATCACCTCAAACTTCTTACCGGGAATCGCATCGAGCAGATACTCTAAATAGCCCGTCAACACTTCGCTCTTTTGACGCAGCGCCTCCATGCCGACCTCATCAAAAATATTCATCGACGCCACCAACGGTGCCATCGCCATGATCGGGGGATTGCTCAGTTGCCAACCGTCGGCCCCCACCCGCGGCGTGAAGTCCGGCAGTAGGTGCATCTTAAAGCGCTCGTCGGGATCGTTACCCCACCAACCGGCAAATCGCGGCAACTCGGCGTTACTCCCGTGCTTTTCGTGCACGAAACAACCGCCGATCGCACCCGGGCCGGAATTTAGATATTTGTAGTTACACCAGCACGCGAAATCGACATTCCAATCGTGCAATCGCAGTGGCACATTGCCCGCTGCATGGGCCAAATCGACGCCGAAGTTCGCACCCACGCCGTGCGCCGCCGTACCGATGCGCTCGATCTCATAAAACTGGCCGGTAAAGAAATTCACGCCCGCCAGCATTACCAACGCGAGCGAATCGCCCGCCTCTTCGATCGCCGCCGTTAAATCTTCGGTACGCAGCGTGTTCTCACCGTCGCGCGGTTTGCAGACGATCAAATCGTCGTGCGGGTCAAAGCCATTCGCATGCAACTGGCTCTTTACCGCATACATGTCCGACGGAAACGTCGGAAAGTCGATCAGAATCTTACGCCGCTGCCCCGTCGGTCGATAAAAGCTGACCATCATCAAATGCAAATTGACGGTCAGGCTATTCATCATCACGACTTCGCCCGGCTTGGCCCCCACCAACCGCGCGCCGGTCTCGCGGAACAACTCGTGATACGGGTACCAC
>JAUIHO010000141.1 GCA_030432035.1 Phycisphaerae bacterium | reverse complement strand
AAAAACACAGATCATCTCACAACGCTGAAGTGTTACCCATGTCCCCAAACAAGCGCCACCCATGTCCCCGGTCTATACACCTGCGAGGGAGAGGGAGTAGACGTCACTCTCATTTCTAATCTGGATGAGGTACTACGGTTGCCGCGCTTCGGTGTTTCCAAACACATGCAAGTTCAACAGCGTCGCCAGATCTTCGCAGGCGCGTTGGCCGCGAACGCTGGTGCCGTGTTGGTCTAGCTTGGGTGAATAAACGGCGATGCCCATGCGTCCGGGGACGACGGCCATGAAGCCGCCGCCGACACCGCTCTTGGCGGGAATGCCGACGCGATGCACCCACGTGCCCGACGATTCGTACAGTCCGCAGGTCAACATGATCGTCAACACGTCACGCAGGCTGCGGCGCGAAAACACTTCGCGACCCGAGCGCGGTTGCACGCCGCCGTTGGCCAAAGTCGCAGCCATCAACGCCAACTGCGGCGCGTTCACTGAAACCGAGCATTGCTGGAAGTATAAATCGAGCGTTTCGTCGATGTTGGCCTCCAACATTTTGAAGTTGCGCATCAGGTACGCAATCGACCGGTTGCGGTCACCCGTGCTTTTTTCCGACATGAACACTTGCATGTTCACGATGGGCTTTTCGTCGAGCATGCACGCAAACAACGCGAGCAAGCGATTCAAGCGATCCGTCGGCGTCGCGCCGGGGATCATCGATGCAATCGCAATCGCGCCGGCGTTGACCATCGGGTTCATGGGGCGATTGGTTTTGCGGTCGAGCACGATGGCGCTAAAGGGATTGCCCGTCGGCTCCACACCGACCGATTGCAACACGCGTTCGCGTCCCAGCAAGTCGAGCACGAGCCCATAGACGAACGGATTGGCAATCGACTGCAACGTAAAGCGACGGTCGATTGAGCCGACGTTGTAGGTGTGGCCGTTGGTCGTGACGACGCTGATGGCGAAGTCGTGCGGGTCGGCGTTGGCCAACTCGGGGATATACGTGGGCAGCTCGCCTTCATGGTTGTTGCGATGGCGCAGGTGAATTTCGTTGATGGCGGCAAGGATGCGCACTTCGGCATCGCCATCGGGCAGCGATACGCCGCGAAAGCTCGAATCCAAGTCGCTCGGAATGGAAGCGTTGTGCGATGGGTTCATGCTAAGCGTCCTTTCCTTCGGACCGGTTGCCGGATTGACCATTGCCGCGCGGTTGCATTACGTTGGCTGTGGTCGTCGACGGCGGCATGGCGTGGAATACGTCGGTGACGTTCGATTCCAACTGCGCCGGTTGGCGTTTTTCCGTGTTGGGCGAGTCGCTTTGCCCTGCAAACATGGCGCGATCGTCGAGCATGGCGTCGAACAAGTGCATGCCGAAGTTTTGCGACAGGTCTTCGCACACGCGAATGCCGCGCACGCTGTTGCCGCGATCGTCTAGCGGCGGCGAATAGACGGCGATGCCCAAGTGATTCGGCACGACGGCGAGGATGCCGCCCGATACACCGCTCTTAGCCGGAAGGCCGACGGTGTAGGCCCACTCGCCGGCATAGTCGTACATGCCGCAGGTGTACATCACGGTGAGGATGTCGCGAATGTATTGGTGCTCAACGGCGCGCACGCCCGTCATCGGGTTAACGCCGCCGTTGGCCAGCGTGGCCGCCATCACGGCAAGATCGCGGCACGTTACGATGACAGAGCATTGTTGAAAGTAAAGATCGAGGATTTCTTCAACGTTCGATTCGATCACGCCGAAGTTGAGCATGAGATAGGCCATGGCGCGATTGCGATGGCCGGTGGTGCGCTCCGACATAAAGACCGACATGTCGACGTTAATATCGCGACCGGCGTACTTCTTAAACATATCCAACACGTGATTGAGCCGTGCAGTCGGATCGTTTCCGGCAAGCAGACTCGTCGTTGCGATCGCGCCGGCATTGACGCACGGGTTGTGCGGGCGATTGGCGAGGTCGAGTTTGATGATGCTATTAAACGCATCGCCCGTCGGTTCGACGCCGACCTTTTCCTGCACGGCATCGCGACCGCGATCTTCTAGCGCTCGCCCATACACAAACGGCTTCGACATGCTTTGAATGGTGAACGGAATCGATGCGTCGCCGACTTCGTAAATCTGTCCGTCGGTGGTGGCGACGCAGATGCCGAACTCGCGTGGGTTGGCGCGGGCCAATTCGGGGATGTAGTCGGCCACGGCACCGTCGCTGAGGTCGCGATACTTCAGGTGCAATTCGTTCAAGGCAGCGAGTATGCGGAACTGCGCTGTGCCTTCGGGAACGGAAATGGTGCGATGGGATGCGTCACTCATGGGCGAACCACCTTGTGGGGGCAATGGCTGTTGCGGCGCTCGTCGGGTACGCCGCCAAGCACCAACAGTGTAACCAACACCCGTCGGTTCGACGCAGCCTTTCACCAAACATTCATGCGGCTAATGTGCATCGGACGGGTCAGTTATTGCGGCGAGATAACGCGTTTTTGTTTGAGGCGATGATGCGAAACATGGCTAGCGGTTGCGGATTTGGGGGCGGCTGGCTATGTTTCGGTCCCATATGGATACGGGACGGCGGATTTATGCACGCTTCGAAGTTAGACCGGCCGGTTCCGTTGCCACGCATGACTTGTCGAAATCATCCCCTATTCGGAGGCCACATCGCGCCATGTTACGCCGCACCAGTTTTCTATGCACCGTGTCGTTGACGATCGTTTGTGTTTCACTTGCCTGTGGCGACCCCAATGCGAACGGCAGTCGATACGGAAAAACGGGAGACCCCATGCTCGATAAATACGCGACGGTTCGGCTGACGACGGATATGGGCAAGCTCGCGCCGCACGAACGCAAGATGATTCCGATTCTGATCAAAGCGTCGGAACATATGGATGATGCGTTTTGGATGCAGGCGTATGGCGATAAGGATGCGCTGTTGTCGAGCATCGACGATAAGAACAAGCGTCGCTTCGCCGTGATCAACTACGGCCCTTGGGATCGGTTAGAAAACAACGAGCCGTTTGTCGATGGCGTCGGTGCAAAGCCGTCGGGCGCGAATTTTTATCCGAAGGATATGACCAAGGCCGAGTTTGAGGCGCATTTGGCGAACCATCCGGAAGATGCCGATCAGTTTACAAGCCTATATACGATGATTCGGCGCAACGAAGGCGGCAAGCTGGTAGCCATTCCGTATAGCCAGTTCTTTAAGGAGCAATGTCAGGGTGCGGCGGCGTTGCTTAATGAAGCGGCCGAGCTGGCAAAGGATGATGGGCTGCGGTTCTATCTGCGCACGCGGGCGTTGGCGTTGATCACGAACAACTACCGACCGAGCGATATGCAGTGGATGGACATGAAGAACAACGGCGTCGATGTGGTGATCGGCCCGATCGAGAACTACGAAGACCAGATGTTTGCGCATAAGGCGGCGTTTGAGGCGTATGTGTTGGTGAAAGATAAGGACTGGTCCAAGCGACTGGAGAAGTACGCGGCGCTGCTGCCCGGCTTGCAGCGCGATTTGCCGGTTGATGCGAAGTACAAGCAAGAGAGCCCGGGCACCGATTCGGATTTGAACGCGTACGACGTGGTTTATTACGCAGGCGACTGTAACGCGGGCAGCAAGACGATCGCGATCAACCTGCCCAACGACGAGCAGGTGCAACTCAAAAAGGGCACCCGGCGATTGCAGCTCAAGAACGCGATGCGGGCCAAGTTTGACAAGATTCTGGAGCCGATTGCAGACGCGTTGATCGCGAAGGATCAGCGCAAGCACATCACGTTTGACGCGTTCTTCGGGAATACGATGTTTCACGAAGTCGCGCACGGCTTGGGCATTAAGAACACCATCAACGGTCGCGGCACGGTGCGCAGCGCATTGAAAGAGTTGGGCTCGGCACTCGAAGAGGGTAAGGCCGACATCCTCGGGTTGTATATGGTCACGAAGCTGCGCGAGCAGGGCGAACTGACGGAAGGACAGCTCGAAGATAACTACGTCACGTTTATGGCCGGCATCTTCCGCAGCGTGCGCTTCGGCGCCGCCAGCGCCCACGGTCGGGCCAATATGCTACGGTTTAATTACTTCAAAGACGCCGGTGCGTTTACCCGCGACGGCGACGGTCGCTATCGCGTGAATATGGAGAAGATGAAAGCGGCGATGACGAGCCTGTCGCAGAAGATCTTGCAACTGCAAGGCGACGGTAACTACGACGGCGTGAAATCACTAATGGCCGAGAAGGGCAACGTGGGACCGCAGTTGCAGGAAGATTTGGATCGACTGGAAAGCGCGGGGATACCGGTGGATGTTGTGTTTGAGCAGGGGATGAGTGTGTTGCGGTAGGGGGAAGTTTAGAATTAGGAATGGTGAATGTTGGAATAGCCGTAGGTCGGGTCATCGACCCGACAGCTATTGGCTTGGAGCTTGATCTTACGTGCCAACGCCTCCGATTATGTACATCCTGGCCGGCCCTAACGGTGCAGGCAAGTCGACGGTGGCGGCGCAGATTCTTCCCGAATTTAACACGACGATTTTCGTTAATGCGGATGAGATTCAGAAGCAGCGGCAATGTTCACAGCTTGAGGCGGCAAAGCAGATGCTTGCCGCGTTGCACGCACTGCGGTCAAGCTCAGTCACGTTTGCGTTCGAGACGACGCTTGCGGCGCGGAGTTACGTGGCGTTTATCGACGATGCGAGGGCGAGCGGTTACGAAGTCCATTTAATTTACATTTGGTTGCGGTCGCCTGCGTTGGCTGTTTCTCGCGTCGCGGATCGTGTCCGAGATGGCGGCCACAATATCCCGGTAGCGACCATTAAGAGACGATATAAGAGAGGGCTCGATAACCTTCTCAACAACTATTTGGCAATTGTCGATGCGTGGACATTATGTGATAATTCAGAGGGTCGGTTGGCGATTGTTGCGGAGTACGATCAGCAACTAGGCATAGAGATTATGGATTCGTCCATCTACCGAGAAATACAAGATGCGAAAAGACATCTCAACGACTAAGCCCAGCGCTTTCGGGCGGGAGCATCGTCGGAAGATGGAAGACGCCCTCAAGCGTGCCATCGACAAAGAGGTCGCGCGCCGTCGGGCGGCGGGGTTGCCGATTCATGTTTGGCGGGATGGTAAGGTTGTCGATTTGCAGGAAGAGCAGGATGGCAACGGGCAGAATGGCGATCTTTAGATCGACGCTGAATAATAAATGGTTTGCGCAATTTGTATGTTACTGAATACGCACTGATGGTTGGCGCGTTTGTTTCGTAGACTGGCTGTTGCCGTAAGACCTCGAACTTGAGCGTTTTTCATTCCAGTTTGGCGTCGTGATAGTCTTTTTCAGCCCCGGTAGGGGCGAAGGTCGAGAGCCATGGATGGAGCGGCGTAAGCCGCGCAATCCATGGTGCATGTTGTATCGCGCGTTAAACCGCGGTAGCGGTGCAGGTTACCTACGCCCCTTGCCGGGGCTTTATATTCTCGCGATCGATGACCCCGGATTACGCTCCGACCGCTGTCGCGGTCTGCGCTCCATCCGGGGCTGTCAACCCATCAGCCCTGCCGGGCTTCAATCATCAAAACACTAAACGCGGTCAGCTTCTTGCCGCTGCGGTCAATTGAAAGACGCACTAACGTCCATCAGTCGAGCAACGAATTTAAGCTATGAAGGCACCGAGATAACTGCTCGGCGTCTATTCTTGCTTTTTCAACCGATCCAACAACTCCCCACTCGCCTGATCCTCTCTGTTTAACTTCTCAATAAGCGCCTCCGCCTCCGCACGTCGATCCTGCTCAACCAACAACTCAACCATCGCTCGCAGCGCGGCTTGGGTGTATTGATCATCCGCGCCGCGTTGTTCGGTTAGTAGGTCGATATTGCGACGGATCGTTTCTTCGGCGGCTTCGGATTGGCCGAGTTTGGCGATGGCTTGTGCGTGGCGCACTTGTGGGACCAGCACGCGGAAATCTTCGGCGCCGAATTGGTTCACGCGAAAGTCGGCGACAGTCTTAAAGGCAATGGCCGCCTCGGCGTGGTCGCCGTTGTCGAGCAGGGAGTAGGCGAGGTTGTACAACGTCGCGATATAACCGGGGTGATCGACGCCGAGTTTGACGCGTTCGATGCGCTCGGCTTCGCGCAACGCTTCGACCGACGGGCCGTATTGCTTGGCGTTGTAGTATGCCATGCCGACGTTGTTAAGCAGCGTTGCCAACGTCGGATGATCGGGGCCGAGGGTGGCGCGAGCCGTGGCGGCGGCGGCGCTAAAGCCTTCCGCCGCTCCGAGATAGTCGCCACGCAACTGTCGCATTTGGGCGATGTTGTTTTCGATGATGGCGACATTACCGTGCTGCCGACCGTGGATGCGTATGGTGATGTCGAGGGCCTGCTGATAAGCGTGTTCCGCTTCTTTTAAGCGCTCGGTATGGCGCAAGACTTGGCCAAGGTTGTTTACCGTGCGCGCGTAAGCACTTTCATATTCCTGACCCGCATCTTTAAAAATGACGATGGACTTGCGTATCCACGGCTCGGCCTCGTCGTAGCGCTTCACTCTTATTAACGCCCAGCCGAGGCGACCGGCGGCGGTGGCGTAGTCGACGTCGTGGGTTTCTTCAATAGCGGCTTGCCGTTCGAGGGCATGTTGAAACATGGGAATGGCTTCATCGTATCGTCCCAGTCGCATCACCACGCCGGCATATTCGCGCATCGACCTTAGCGTGTAAGGGTCTTTTTCTTCCGGATCCTCGGCGACGCGCAGGTCGAGAGCTTTCTTTAGATGACGTTCGGCATCCTGAAAACGCCCGAGCCCATCGTAACAATTGCCCAAGACCGAATGCAATGTTGCTTCGATCGAAGGGTCGTCGGCGGCGTATTTCTCGACGTATGCCGCTTCGCGATCGATCATCTCGATGACAGTCATATCGCGCTTACCCGCGTCGGCCTCGGCCATCGGATTGGCCGAGCGGATCATGCGACCGAGAAAGCTGTTAACGATGTTGAGCCGCTGGTTTTGTAGTTCGACGTCTTCTTTGGCAACGCGAAGTTGTTCGTTGGCGGCGACGGCGTTGTCGCGCTGTTCGGTAGCCTGCATCAAGCCATAAGTCGTGCCGACGACGGCCGCGATCAACAACACAAAGACTGCAACAAGCGCCGCGACTAAGGCGCGATGCCGCTGGGTGAACTTGCGCATGCGATACGAGACGCTCGGCGGACGCGCGATGATGGGCTCGTTATCGAGATAGCGTTGCAAATCGGCGGCGAATTGCGCGGCCGATTGATAACGCTGTTCCTTATCTTTTTCTAAGGCTTTGGCGAGAATGGTTTCAAGGTCGCCCCGGCCGGTCGTATCGAACGTGCTTAATCTCGTGGGCGCTTCGTCACGAATGATGCGCGCTGCTTCGGCGATGGGTTTGCCTTTGACGGCGTGGGGTAGATTGTTGGTCAGCAACTCAAAGGCGACCACGCCGAGGCCGTACACATCGCTGCGCGTATCGATCGCAGCGGGGTCGCCGCTGACTTGCTCGGGGCTCATGTACGCGACGGTGCCGACGAGTTGCCCCATGTTGGTTTGAAGCGTGGTCGTGCGCACGTCCGCGTCGGTTACGCGTGCGATACCGAAGTCGAGCACTTTGGGTTGACCGGCAACGTTCACGAGCACGTTGGCGGGCTTGAGATCACGGTGAATCACGCCTTGTTGATGTGCGTGTTGCACGGCATTGCAAACGCGGATCAATAAGGCGACGCGCTGATCGGTATCGAGGCGTTCGCGCGTGGCGTATTCGCCCAAGGGCGCGCCATCGACGAGTTCCATGGCAAAGAAGGGGACGGCCTGCCCGTTCAGGTTGGCCGCGCCCGCTTCGTAGATTTGAGCGATGCCTTCGTGCTGCAAACGCCCGAGGATTTGCGCTTCGTATTCGATGCGGCGGGCGAGCGTGCGCGACATGGCCGTATCCTGCACGACTTTGAGGGCGACCATGCGGTTGGGGCTTTGCTGCTGGGCCCGATAGACGATGCCCATGCCACCGCGCCCGAGTACGTCGATGATTTCGTAGGGGCCGATCTGCGTCGGCATGGTCGGCGCGGCCGTCTCGTATAGCGCCTGCGGTAGGCCGTCTTCGAGAACGGGTTGATCGACGACGGCATCGCATTCGTCACGCGCCAATAGGTCGTCGAGTTCGGCGCGGAGGTCGGCGTCGTCACCGCAAATGGAATCGAGATAGTCGTTGCGATCCTGCGTGGGCAGGTCGATCGCTTTAGCGAAGAGTTCGGAAATACGCGCGTGGCGCTCGGCGTCGTTCATCACTCGGCCTTTTCCAATTCGCGCTGTAGCCACGCGCGGGCGAGTCGCCAGTCGCCTTTGACGGTTCCCGGCGAAACGTCCAAGACGGCAGCGACTTCTTCGACCGTCATGCCGGCGAAGAAGCGCATCTCTACGACGCGCGCCTGGCGCTCGTTAAGGGCCGCCAGTTTTTGCATCGCCACTTCGAGCGATTCGATGTCGGCCTCGGTGTCTTGCGGATGGTCGGAGGCCAAGTCGATGCTGATGTGCGTTGGGGCCGAACGCTTCGCAGCTTTGTTCTTACGGGCGTGGTCTATCAGGATGCGGCGAATGGCTTGGGCGGCGACGGCCATGAAATGCGCGCGGTTTTGCCAGTCGGCATCCGTTTGGTTCACGAGTTTGAGATACGCCTCGTGTACGAGGGCCGTGGGTTGAAGCGTGTGGTTGGGGCGCTCTTGTTTGAAGAACGAGCCGGCCAGCGCGCGCAGTTCGTCATAGACCAACGGCAACAAGTCACCGGCAGCGGCACGGTCGCCGGCGCGGAGCCGTTGCAGTTGTTGGGTGACGGGTTGTTCGGGGTGGTCGGTCATTCGGTACTTATCTTACGGCTGAGGTCGCGTCTCGTGGTTTTGGTTTCGTCGCTGGTGGTTGTAGTCCCCCAGCCCCAGAGGGGCAGGGGCACCCGTTTCCTCTTGTAGGGTGCATCCGTTGATGCTCCATCGCTTGAACCAAGCCTCCCTAAAAATCTGACGTTTACCGCTTCCTCACGGGCGCGGCTCTGATTCACTATGCACCTAGCCTACGCCCATAAATCCTTGCCGGACCACCATTTTCGGCGATTTTCCGAAAAATTTGAAGTTTCTTTGTCCCGGCCGCTATCCGGCTTCGCGTTGTGTGGTGGCGGGTTTGAAAGGCCCGCAGGCCGCCCGGGTGGGGTGGCAGCGACAACAACCCCCGAATGAACGGCCCGCATGCCGCCATTCGATGGACCTTGCAACAACAGCAGGAGACGACCGATGACTGCGAAAACTCTGAAATCAACGATCTTGAGCTTGATGTTGGCCCTCGCCTTGGTGGGCTGTGAAACCATGGCACCCGTTGTGATCGTTCCCGACGACAACGACGACGATCAGGTTGCCCCTCAGGTCGACGACGGAAACGACGGCGTCGGCATCGAAGACAACGATGACGACGACGATCAAAACGACAACACGCCTGCATCCAACACCTGGTCGCAACTGACGCAGCCCTGCGGCGGTACGCGAACCGACGCTTTCTGGTTCGACGATCGCGATAATGGTTATATCGGCTGCGGCACGAACGGTAGCGGTATGGGGCTGTTTGTGACGACCGACGGCGGCGTGACGTGGAACGAGGAATTGAACTTTCAGGAAGTGCGCGTCAACGACATCTTCCGCGCCGCCGATGGCAAGCTTTACGCCACGGGAACGGACACTGCCGGTGGGTTTGAAGTTTTCGAGATCGACGAATCGGGCGCGCAGCGTCAACTCGTCGGTTTGTACTCGGGCAGCAACAACGCGTTCACTGCCGTCTCGCAAGGTGAGAACATCGCCGTCACCGACGACGGTCAAATGTTTGTCGATAGCCTGACAGGTACGCAAACGGCCTATCGCGATGCGGGCGAGACGAACTTTATGGAACTCGATACGTTCCTGAGCGGCGCGCAACCGTCGGAACAGATGTCGCGTGTGATCGCGTTCAACAATCGGTTCTGGGGTGTTGGCAGCGTGATCAACATGCCCGGCACGGTGTATTACCCGACGGGTAACAACACCGACAAGTACGAAATGAACAAGATCGAGCTGCAGCCGAGCACGATGGATGGCGAATTGCACGACATCTACTTGTGGAGCGAAACCAGCGGCATCGTTTGCGGTTTCGATCAGTCGTTGCGCTTCCCGTTGATTTACACGTTGAGCGGTGACCCGAGCGACATCAACAGCTGGACCAAGATCAACCTCGCCGATTCGGGTATCACGTATCAGGGCGGCGCGTGGAAGATGTCCGTCATCGGTGATGTGGTCGTGTTGGTGGGGCAGACGTTCCCGAATAACAAAGGATTCGTCGTGTTCAGTGCCGACCGTGGGCAGACGTGGAATGACATTTCGCCGGTCTTCGGCGACGGTAGTTTCGCGGCGAACCTGATGACGAACGTGAAGTTCTTTAGCGATGCCACGATTTTGGTTTGTGCCGAAAGCGGCGAGATGTGGCGGTATAACCCGTAAGCTGCTTGGTGGCAGCCACCGGTTACAAACCGTTGCCACAGCGTCCGGGTGCCCCTGCCCCTCTGGGGCTGGGGGCCTGCCACACGGGACGCGGATTAACGAAAACCGCGTCGCACCAACAAAAAGTTCTAAGGCCGGGCACCAGAGAGGGTGGCCGAATCAGGCACGCAGCGAAGAGCTGCGTGCCTGTTTTTTTGCGAGGATTCGAGTTTCACTCTATTCGTAACATACCGATTCCCCAACCTTTCCTATCGGAAAGGATGGGGCACCCAAGGACGCGCAATCCCGAGTAAAGACCGTCCGCAATCCCTTCCAAGCCACCTAAACATCTCCAAAATTTCAAATACAATACCCGCCAATGAACAACGACTACCAGGTCATCATCATCGGAGGCGGTCATGCCGGGACCGAGTCGGCGTGGGCGGCGGCCCGGTTGGGTGTGCCGACGTTGCTCGTCACGATGGAGCGGGCGGCGCTGGGGCGAATGAGTTGCAACCCGGCCATCGGCGGCATCGGCAAGGGCCAGATGGTGCGCGAGATCGACGCGCTGGGCGGCATGATGGGCCTTGCGACCGACATCGGCGGCATCCAATTTCGCATGTTGAATCGCCGCAAGGGGCCGGCCGTGTGGGCACCGCGGGCGCAGTGCGATCGCAAGCTCTATGCGGGTGCAGTGCAGGAATTGATCAGCAACGTACCGGGGCTCGACATTGTGGAGGGCTGCGTCGAGCGCATCGAATCGCAAGATGACGCCGACGGCCGCAAGCGCGTGACGGGTGTTACGCTGCAGGATGGTCGCACGTATGTATGTCGTGCTGTCGTGGTGACGACCGGTACTTTTCTTCGCGCATTGATGCATACCGGCGAGGCCAAGGATGAAGGTGGCCGTGTTGGTGAAGGCAGTGCCGTCGGCTTGAGCGGCAATTTGAAAGAACTCGGTTTGGAGTTGGGACGGCTTAAGACCGGCACGCCGCCGCGCATCGCGCGCGATACGATCGATTACGACGGTCTCGAAGTGCAGCCGGCCGACGATGTGCCCCTGCCGTTTTCGTTTATGAACGAGCGCATCGATCAACCGCAGATCGATTGTTGGATCACTTATACCAACGAAGAAACGCACAAGCTGATCAACGACAACCTGCATCGCGCGCCGATGTTTACCGGTCAGATTGAAGCGATGGGGCCGCGTTATTGTCCGAGTATTGAAGACAAGGTGGTGCGCTTCGCCGATAAGCCGCGGCATCAGATTTTCTTGGAGCCCGAAGGCTACGACAGCGATCGGATTTATTGCAACGGTATCAGCACGTCGCTCCCGCAAGACGTGCAAGAGCCGATGGTGCGCACGATTCCGGGCATGGAAAACGCGCGCATCGCGCAACTCGGCTACGCCGTTGAATACGACTATGTGCCGCCGCAACAAACGGCGGCGACGCTCGAAACCAAACGCGTGAGCGGCTTGTATTTGGCCGGTCAGATCAATGGCACCAGCGGTTACGAAGAAGCGGCGGGGCAGGGGCTGGTGGCCGGGGTGAACGCGGCGCAGGCGGTGTTGGGGCGCGAGCCGTTGGTGATGGGGCGCGATCAGAGTTATATCGCCGTGATGATCGATGACTTGGTGACGAAGGGGACGATCGAACCGTATCGCATGTTTACCTCGCGGGCGGAATATCGTTTGGTTTTGCGTGCCGACAATGCGGATGAACGCTTAACGCCATTGGGGCGCGAGTTGGGCTTGGTCGATGACGCGCGCTGGGAGCGCTTTAACGCCAAGCAGCGCGCGATCGCTTCGTTCGATATTTGGGCCAAGCAAACCAAGATCGATGGCCGCTCGGTGCTGGCGTGGTTTGGGCGCACGGATCGCGATCACGATGTTGAGGCGACTCTCGATTTGGAACCGTGGTATCGGGAGATGTTGGAAGAGAGCGGCGATGCGTCTGGTCGAATGGTTGCTGATAAAATTAACGATGCCGACGCCGCCGACGCCGCCGCCACCTACACGCGCGCCTTACTCGCCGAAGCCGCCGAGGCCGTGCGCATCCGCACGCGCTATGCCGGTTACATCGAACGCCAAACGCGCGAAATCGAACGTTTCCGCCGCATGGAAGAGAAGCGCATTCCCGAAGCCTTCGACTATCACGCCGTCAGCCAATTGCGCCACGAAGCGCGCGAGAAACTCTCCGCCGTGAACCCGCGCAGCATCGGGCAAGCCCAACGCATTGCGGGGATTAGCCCGGCGGATATCGCGGTGTTGTTGGTGTCGCTGAAGGCGCGGCCCTTGACAGGCGATCGTTAGGAAATGGTATTTCTGGTCTGAATAACGCTGTCGCTATCCGGTTTTGCAGGGCTGTTTTGGATGAATCGAAGGACCCTTCTAATTTGCTTCATAATCTTGCTGATCGGTATGTTCTATTGGATGGGCCGTCGTCCAGAGCGGACCATTATTTTTCAGATATCTGATGAGTTTCGTGGCCTTTTTGCCGTCGTCGAAGTCCCTGGCCAATCGAAATTGAGCTTCGATGATCAAGGTGTTTGTCTTGTTACGGTACCTGAAAATGGGCTCGTCACGGTTAATGACCTTTCGATCTTCGAGGGTTGGCACCAAGCGAAATGCATGCGAATGAACGGAGACGAGATTCCTTATGTTGTCCCAGAATCAGGGCTGCAGTTTGCTAAACATTCCCTTTTGAACGTCGGGACATTTCATGATGCCCAGCAGCATTATGCACTTTATTTGATCACCGATTCACCTCAGGAATACGAGTATGTATTCAAACACCGACCGTATTTGTGTTTGGCCATCCGCCACCAGGAGCAGCCGACTAAACAAATGTTGCCATTTTACTTTCATAATCGTGATCCTGATTCAGGTGTGAGATCGTGCCAATGTCCGACTTTGATAAAAGAAGTTGAGTAGATTGATGCGTCTTGGTGTGTGACATACTAGCACTTCAATGCAAGCAAGGCATTAAACTTTGACGCAACGTTATTTCGTCTACTAATCGTGTTTTCCTCCGCTCCCACATACTCCCCTTGAAGGGTGAGCATAGCACCGTCGCAACGCACGTGTTGACCCTGAATGCGACCAAACCGAAAGCGGTTCGATCACCTCTCAGGTAGCGTGCCAAATCATGCCGACCTTTCGCCTCCGCTCCCCATCCGCCGACTCACCCAATACAACGGCAGCCCCAACAGCATGATCGCAAACGGCACCAGCACGATCCAGGCTTTCTGCTTTACAACAATCGCATAACTCACGCCGCTGTAAATCAAAAAGGCGCAGACGGCGATGAATAGCAGCGTGGTGAACGGGTAGCCGGTCACGCGGTAGGGGCGGGGCACGTCGGGGGCTTGGCGGCGGAGTACGATCACGGCGAGGCTGGTGGAGAGATAAAAGAAATACACGGCCGGTGCCGTGTAGAGAATCGTCTCGACAAAGTTCTTCAAAAACACGATCAACGATAAGGCGATGGAACCTTGCAACAGCAAGGCGCGAATCGGCGTGCCGGTATGTTGTGACCAACGGCCCAATGGTTGAAACAGCGCGTGGTCGGCACCGACGGCGTAAGAGATGCGCGCGCCGGCGAAGATTAATCCGTTGACAGCGCCCAGTGCGGAGATACATACCAAAGCGCTGATCAACGAGGCGCCCGAGGTCGGAAACACGCTGCGCACCACATC
>JAUIHO010000140.1 GCA_030432035.1 Phycisphaerae bacterium | reverse complement strand
GAGCAAGAGGCAATCACGAGCGAGCAGCAGAGTTCTATCAATTCAAAACGATGCGCTCAACAAAAAAGGCCGTTGGTTGCGACGATCGCAACCAGCGGCCCCTTGCGCGCCTTCATCAGTTTCGCAAGACATCGGTCTCACCGGAGAGGGCGTAATACTTCAGGCCCCACTCCCAATCTTTCATCGTTTGCAATACGGACTTGCGTTCCACGTGGCCATCGCCAAACAAAAAGTTTGTCGTGCCGCCAGAGATCGGATCGCCACCGGGGTGGTGTCGACCGACCGCGTTAACTTCGGAGAACTGGCTGCTGTCGAGCAAACCGCCGGCGCTTTCTTCCAACGTCTGCCTCGACTCGAGCAGATAGTTCGGCGCGCCGCCATAGGTGAACCCGCCAAAATTGAGAGGCGTTGCTTGATACTCATTCGAGCCCGAGCCCAAGTGAAAGAACGGATTTACCGGTCGGTGCGATTTTGAAATCTGCGTATCGCCACCCGTGGTGATGAGCCGCCAATTGGCATTGAACTCGGCCACCAAGATCGTGCCGCCCAGATCGTGAATTTGCGTTTCGTTGACCTTTACATTAACGCGCGGGCCGCCCGACAAATTCGTCGTCCATTTATTGCGCGGGAAGATGGCGGCGTTACCCGTGTACGCCATGCGATCTGCTTGCAAGTCTGCGATCGTGCTGTTGGGGCCGGATTGACCGTTGTCATCGACCTGGCCGTCTTCATAGGTGCCGGTCGGGCCCCAGTTCGTGCGAGGGTGTCCACCATTCGGAATCGTCGGGCATTGAAATGCTTCTTCAGACGCCTGACCGTTGTCGTAGAGCGACCACGACCAGTGCAGATAATTGAAACGCGAACCATCGGTCACCACGCGACCGTCTTGGTCGAGATATTCGTAACTGGCCGGATAGATGCCTCGGCTGCCATAAAGGTAAGACGCCATGGCTTGGCCGACGTGGTGCAAATTGGCACCGCACTTGGTGGCTTGGCCTTGCTTGCGGGCGCTCGAAAGCGCCGGCAATAGAATGCTGATGAGCAGGGCGATGATGGCAATGACCACCAACAGCTCAATTAGGGTAAAGCCGCGAGGGTTGTGTTGATTGGTGTTTCGGACTGAAGCGTTCATCGATGCGTGTCTCCTGACGGGGTGCGAATCATGATGATTCATTGCGTTGGTGGTTTTCAATCGGCGCTGGCCGCTATCCGTGGCCGACCGTTTATTCCGTTGGGCGGCTTTCCCTATCACCTTTATTGACTAACACCCGTCAAACAGTTCTCGACTGACGAACGGGATAATATGTTGACGTGACTTCAAACGTTCGTGGGTTCGCGCGAAGCTCTCGTTACTTTTTTGTTAACGAGCAACGCTTAATCACCGTGTTCACAACAATCGGTAACCGCCGCGACCGCTGCGCGACGGAACGAGAATCGCTTGCGACCAACTCGTATCTTTCTTGCGCAACGCCATCACCAACTCATGGGCGTCCTCACCGAAACGTGCTTTCATTTCTTTTTCATTAATCGATGATGGGTATGCGCTTAACAGGGCGCTCACCACGGCGTATTCGCGCGCGCCGAGCGCCGGCTTCGTATGGCCGAGAACCAGACAAGGTTCACCCGGACCGCGCAGTTCGACCGACGCCACTCTGTTTACCGATTTGTTTGCGTGTGCCACCGACGTGTGCTCTTATCGCCCAACAAGCGCGATGCCGCCTGATGGCATCAACCTGCTTCATTGAGCGTATAAACTAGGCGCGACGCGTCGTTCGCTCTATTGCATTTTGAACAAGAGTTGAATACATGTTGATTAAGAATTGCTTAAGAGGTGTGTCTTTGAAGATGACGAAATGATGAGCGATGCGTTGCGGCGGCGTCGGATGAATGTCGCGGTGTTCTTTATCATCGACTAGCGGGATTCGTCCTTCATTATTTATTAACACGACCGGGCCGCGTTCTCGCGATCCGATGTATCTGCGAACGAGTTATTTAACTCGTTTGAAAGACTGACGTTATCTCCGTCGCGCCCTTGCAACCCGCGACCGCCCTGCCACCGGCCTCGGCTTCTCGTATAGTGTTCGCTTGTGACAGAACCGCAGACCAAAGATTTTCGAAACGACCAGCAGCTTATCGACGCGCTCAATCGCGGCGACCATACCGCGTTTGATACGATTTACGAGCGTTACCATCGGTGGGTGCAGCACGTGGCGCTGCGTTTTGTCGGCAACGACGCCGACGCGCTCGATGCGATGCAGGAGGTGTTCGGTTATCTCGCCCGCCATGCGTCGCAGCTCACGCTGACGGCTAAGCTCACGACGTATCTCTACCCCATCGTTCGCAGTCAGGCGATCAACATCATTCGCAAACGAAATCGGCGTGAGAACTTGCCCATCGACGAGTTGGGTCGGCTGACCGCTCCGGCGGCCGACGCCGACGTGCTGCATCACGATTTGGCCACGCTCGTGCGCGACCTGCCCGAACCGCAGCGCGAAGTGTTGCTGATGAAAGCGCTCGACGGCATGACGCAAGACGAAATCGCGACGGCCCTTGGCATCGCAGTTGGCACCGTCAAATCTCGGCTGCACCGCGCGATCGACACGCTCAAGCGCGACCCTCGTACGCGGCAATACTTCGAGAACAAATGATGATGGGCGCGTTGCTAAGCCAGCCAATGTCGGGCGCTTCTGCCGGGTGCCCCTGCCCCCCTGGGGCTGGGGGACATCGATCCCTCCGCGCGGCGCGATTTCCCATCCATCCCGACACCGCCTCCGATCCAATATCTGCCACCCAGTCCGGAAAAACCCCTTTTTCACGAACACCGATCAATTCATGGAACCTTCTCGCGCTCACAGGCGCTTCATCTGAAACGGCACTGATATGAATCCCGACCGACCTCAACAACCCGATCACCACGACGAGCCACAGTTGCCGCCGGAACTGGTTCGCGACTTACGCGCGCTCTACCCCTACCCGGCAACGCCGCCCGCCGAAGTCGAACAAGCGGTGCGCACCGAAGCGCGCGAGCAAATCGGCAACCTGCGTCGCCATCGCCGTTGGGGGTTCTGGAGTTCGATCGCCGCGTGCGTCGGCTTTGTCTTCATCATGCAGCAGGTGATGCGCACCAGCACGCTGCCGGAGATCGACGACCGCGAAAGGCTCGTGCAATCGCCCGCACCCGAAGTGGCCGGGCGTGGCATCGCGGCGATGAAAATTGCGGAGATCAACCCTGCCGACATCGACGGGAACGGTCGCGTCGACATTCTCGATGCATACGTGATGGCCCGCAGCATGGCCAACGAAAGCACGTCGCCCAACCCCGCTTGGGATATCAACGCCGATGGCACCATCGACCAACGCGATATCGACGCCGTGGCCCAATCGGCCGTCCGCCTGAAAGGAGGCGCTTAAGCCATGATCCAGCGCATAGCGACATTTGTATTAATTTGTGGCACGCTCGCCTTGTCCTCCGTGTTGGCCCGCGCCGACGACCACGGTTGCGAACAAAACAACGCGCCCGTGCGGTTCGTTGCGTACGACATCTTCATCGACGCCGGTAACGCCGAACTCGGCGCGTATCAGATCGACATTCACGACAACGCCCGCGCCAGCAAAGTCGTCGGCGTTGAAGCCGGCGCTCATGAGGCCTTTGCAGATAAGCCGCCCTATTACGACCCCAAAGTGTTAAACAACGAAGGCCGCATCGTGCTGGCCGCGTATTCGACGGCTGAAGAATTGCCGACCGGCAAAACGCGCGTCGCCCGATTGCACATGCAGGTGTGCGGCGATGTGGATGCCGACTTTGAACTCGACCTGATTGTTGCCGCCGATGCCGATGGCCAGCCCATCACCGCCACGGCCACCGCCACGCCGGCAGAAGGGAAATAAATCATGCGACTGAACAAAAAGAATCGAACGGTTGCGCTCATTGCACTACCCGTGTTCCTGACAGGCGCACTCGCCGCGTCTTACTTTCTTGCATGCGCGCAAAGCGATCGCGCCGCAGGACCGCAGATTGAATCAGCCCGTGAGGCGCCTGTCGAAAAGCAAGAATTGCAAGATTCGATGGCGTCGGCCGATGATTGGCGACGCGATGACGCCGAGGACGAGATCGCTGCCGGGCAACCGAATAGACGATTGCAAGTAGGCACGCCAGCTCAAACCCAATTGGACGGTAATACAACCCAATACGACGCGGATGTTGGCTACATAGCCGAGGGTGAGGCTGACGAAAGTAAGGATGCTTTCGGCGTGCCATTTGGCCAACCGGGGTTGGTAGCTCCTCCTGTAGCGACTCGTGCGCCGGCTGCGAGGAAGTCGATTCCAAGCCGCGGGGGAAGAGTTGAACTCAACAGTCGCGCCGCCGCCCGTCTTCGTGCCGGTGCTCAGTGGCAAGGCTTCGACGGAGGCGTCGACCACCGCGCCCAACTCACGCGCTATCCCGGCGCGCTTCCATCCGAAGACGAAGAACTCTGGATCATCCAGCGCGTCACCACCGAGCGCCGTGCCAAGCCGGTCGGTGACGATCATCCCGGTTGCGGTGCGCTGCTTGCCAAGTTGCCGCAGCAGGATAAGCAGGTTCCCGTTCCGCTCGAACACACCGACGTAAACGCGTCGATTAGCGCCTACATCGCCACCGTCGACGTCACGCAGAAATATGCCAACCCGTTCGACCGCAAGATCGAGGCGGTGTACGTTTTCCCGCTCCCACAAAACGCCGCTATCAACGAATTCATTATGACGGTCGGCGAACGCAAGATTCGCGGCATCATTCGCGATCGCGATGAAGCGCAACAGATTTACAACCAAGCCAAACGCGCCGGCAAAGTGGCGTCACTGTTAACGCAGGAGCGACCCAACGTCTTCACGCAAAAGGTCGCCAACATCGAGCCCGGCAAGAAGATCGATATCAACATCAAGTACTTCCACACGCTCGCCTACGACGACGGTTGGTACGAATGGGTCTTCCCGATGGTCGTCGGCCCGCGCTTTAATCCGCCCGGCAGCACCGACGGCATCGGTGCCGTCCCTCGTGGTGGTCGCGGCACATCCGGTCAATCGACGGAAGTCGCATACCTCGCGCCCAACGAACGCAGCGGGCACGACATTTCACTGCAGGTTGCCGTGAATGCCGGCGTGAGCATCGAACGCATCAAGAGCGTTAACCACGTGATTGAAAATAGTGCCGGCAGCGGTACCGAGCGCATCGTCAAACTCAGTTCGCGCGATTCGATTCCGAATAAGGATTTCGTGCTGCGTTACAAAGTGGCCGGCGA
Organism: Phycisphaerae bacterium; assembly: GCA_030432035.1. Lineage (GTDB taxonomy): Bacteria > Planctomycetota > Phycisphaerae > UBA1845 > UTPLA1 > ECT2AJA-110-A. The sequence goes on along the minus strand of JAUIHO010000140.1, from coordinate 8,960 downwards.
CCGCATCAAGAGCGCCTTGCTCACCCATCAGGGCGACGACGGCGCCGGCTACTTCAGCATGATGATCTATCCGCCGGAAGAGATCGGTCGCCTCTCGCGGCAGCCGGTCGAGATGATCTTTGTGCTCGATTGCAGCGGCAGCATGCGCGGCAAACCCATCGAACAAGCCAAGGCCGCCATCACGCGCGGCCTGCGCAGCTTGCAAGCCAATGACACGTTTCAAGTGATTCGATTCTCGAACAACGCATCGCAATTCGGCGATCGCCCCGTTATCGCTTCGCGCGAGAACATTCGCGACGCGGTGCGCTACGTCGAAAATCTGGACGGTGGTGGCGGCACGATGATGATCGAAGGCATCAAGGCCGCGCTCGATTTCCCGCACGATGATGAGCGGTTGCGTTTTGTTACGTTTTTGACAGACGGCTTCATTGGTAACGAATCGCAAATCCTCGCTGCCATTCACGACAAGCTCGACGCCTCGCGTATCTTCAGCTTCGGCGTGGGATCGTCGCCCAATCGCTTCCTGATGAATCGCATGGCCAAGATGGGCAACGGTGCCGTCGCGTATCTATCGCTCAACGATAGCGGTGCCGATGTGATGGATCATTTCTTCGAGCGCATCAGCCATCCGGCATTAACGGATCTCAATATCGATTGGGGTGGTATGCAGGTTAGCGATGTGTATCCCGAACGCGTGCCCGACTTGTTCGTCGGTCGTCCCGTGATCGTGACGGGTCGCTACAGCGGTATTCCGAGCGGTCGCATTCGCGTCACGGGTAACGTTGGCGATCGCATTAGCGAAGTGGTCATCAACCCGCACGAAGATCGCGGCGCACACGAAGGGCTAGCCGCCGTGTGGGCGCGCACCAAGATCGCCGACATGGTCGATCGTTCGATGTGGCAACAGACAGGTGATATCGCAACGCAGATCAAACAGCTCGCGCTCGATTACAGCCTGATGTCGCAGTTCACGGCGTTTGTCGCCGTCGATTCGCTTAGCCAAACGGCGGGCGATTTCGGAACGTCGGTCCGCGTGCCCGTCCCCACGCCCGACGGCGTAGATTACGACACGACGGTTACGGGCAGCAGCGGCTCGTAGTTGGCATTTGAAAGAAGCGGCAGCAAGATTCGGGTGCCCCATCCTTTGCGCCAGCAAAGGGTGGGGTATTGCTTTAACCAATCGTGATCTCGCAATCTTGAATCACTGGTGGTTAGCCCTTGGCCATTGGCCGAAGGGGCTAAGTGGGATCGATCACGGATAACGATTAAGCACGTTGAATATAGAAGTTAATCAAATGGGTGTCCCTGCCTCTCTGGGTCGGCGGAGATAACCTCACGGGATGATTGGCTCTACTCAAGCGCCGCCCGATTCGTGCCTTTCGATTCCGAACCCGACCCGGCGAAGACCTTTCCCTTATCAGAAGCAATCTCGTCTGAACCAAAATCGAAAGCGTTACGCTCAGATTCCGATGCCTCATCTTCCGCGTAATAATCTTCCAACCCCAAGCCGCGATCGTCGTCTAACTCAGCTGCATCGGCGTACATCGTCGGTGCCAATCCCATCGCGTCGAGTTCCGCCCGACAGGTTGCAATCGTTTGTTGATACGCGCCGCGCTGAGCCGGGAACCAAGCCGAGAGCACTTCACACACATCGATCATCGACGCCAACGCCGCATCGTGACAGGCGTCTATTTCCAACGCGCTCGCCAAACACATGTGTGCCGCTTCCAGATTGCCGGCCACCAGCTGCGTCTCGCCAAGGTTCACGTACGCATCCGCCTCTGTCGGATCGATGCGAATAACCTGTTCGAATGCAAGGCTCGCTTCCGGATAGTTGCCCAGATCGAACGCAATCGCGCCGCGCTGATACCAGGCGCTGATCACATTCGGATGCGCGTCAGTCAATCGCGCCCACAAACCCTCTGCTTCCGACAAGCGGCCACCGTACTGCGCGACGGCGGCGAGGTTATAGAGCGCCTTGGGGTGTTGCGGATCAACGTCGAGCGTGCGGTCGAACCAAAGATTGGCCGCGCCGAATTGGCCCAAACGCGAATAGACAACCGCCGCGTTATAGCGCGGTTGCGGGTCGGTCGGTCGCGCATCGGCCAAGGCGACGTAACCTTCCGCCGCGCGCCGCCATCGGTTGGTCGCGCGCGACATTTCGATCTTGGTGTTCAACAAGAATTCGTGCTGTGGCCAAGTTTCCAAGGCGCGATCGATTTGCGTTTCGGCTGCTGAAATATCGCCATCGTGAAACAACGCCCACGCCACCATTCCTTGTACGAATGCAGCGCGACCGACGTTGCTGCGAAGGCGTAACGCCTCGCGATCTAAGGTGGATGCAACGGTGGCGACGCGTTCGCCGATGCCGCTTGAGATTGCGTTCCACCGTCGCAAGAGGCTACCGCGGTTCGCGTCAACGATGGCATCTGCCGACCCCGCCGATTGCTTCGTTGTGATCGGCGCCTTCGATGTTGGCTTAATCGCCGGCGCTACAGTGATGCGTTGTTCACGCGTATCGGTGGTTGATTTAGACGATTCTGGCAGTGTTGTCTCGGCTGGTTTTGCAACTACCGCGACATCGGTCTTCGCTTTCGTCTTCGCCGCAACCTGAGCCTCGCGCGTCTTTCGCTTTGCCGGTCGAGCCTTGTCGCGTTCGCGGACTTCGCGTTGCGCGAAATACCCTTGCGGCGGTGACGAGCGTAACTCACCTGATGCCGGTTCGCGATGCGCGTGTCGATTGGATATCTCGACCGAGCCCGTGTTGACGTAGAAGTACATCCCCGCCATGCAGAGCACAGCGACGAGAAAAAAGGCGGGTAAGAACCATCCCTTGGTTGCCATCCGTAACACCCGGCGATCCGTCGTGCCAAAATAGAACGAGCGGGGGCCCGCTGTCGGTCCCCCGCTCGCCGAAGATTGAGGGGCAGGAGGCATTGTCGGACGAAAGAAAATTTCGTGCCGCTACCAACTGCTATCGTCTTCCCCACCGACGACCAAAGTCGAAGGTTACTCTTAGATACGGCCTACCCGTATTCTATCGCCTCAGTGATTTCAAAACCAGCAAAAACATGACACGATTGGGTGCGCTTTCGCGGGTGCCGAGCCCATCGATGCCGGGCGCCCCTACCCTTCCAGGGCTGGGGGACAACTCACTCGCGCGTTGCGCTTGCCTTGCCGGGTGCCCCTGCCCCTTTGGGGCTGGGGGACTATCGTTACGCAAGCGAACCCCGCCCTCCTCGCAACCGAAGATTGGGGAATCACCCAACTGCGCCATATCATCTTCCCTAATGAATACGTCGGCCGCTCAAGAGACATCGCACCAGCCCAGCCCGACCACCCTGATTCTCGGGACGGCTGGCCACATCGATCACGGCAAATCGACGCTTGTGAAAAATCTCACAGGCATCGACCCCGACCGCTTACCCGAGGAAAAGCAGCGCGGCATGACGATTGAACTCGGCTTCGCCCGCCTCGACTTGCCGCGCGAAAGCGATGATGAATCTCCCCTTCGGTTTGGCATCGTCGACGTGCCGGGCCACGAGCGATTCGTCCGCACCATGGTTGCGGGTGCGGCCGGCATCGACATCGCTATGCTCGTGATCGCCGCCGACGATGGTTGGATGCCGCAAACGCAGGAACACTTCGACATTTTGACGTTGCTTCGCGTCAACCGTGGGCTGGTCGCGATTACCAAATGCGACCTCGTTGCTCCCGAGCGAATTAGCGACGTAGAAGCCGACATTCGTGAGCGGCTGCGCGAAACACCCGCGGCGGACTGGCCCATTGTGCAGACGGCGGCGGCGAAGGGCACCGGTATCGACGAACTGAAACACCGCTTAGCGGAACTTGCGTCGAACGCGGCGCGCCCGGCTGCGAACCACCTCTTTCGCATGCACATCGACCGCGTCTTTACGATTCATGGGCGCGGCACCGTCGTGACCGGCTCGGTCGTATCAGGGTCGGTGCAAGTGGACGACGAATTGGAACTGCTGCCCGCCGGTCAGGTGTGTCGTGTGCGCGGCATTCAAAATCATGGCGAGGATTGCAACAGCGCCGGTGTGGGCGCACGGGCTGCGTTGAACCTTACGCAAGTCGATCGCGGCGCCGTCGAGCGCGGCATGGATCTGGCCACACCGGGATACCTTACGGCGTCGCGCTATATCGACATTCATCTAAACCTACTGCCGCATTTGAAGAAGAACGTGCCATCGCATCGTAAGGTGCGCGTTCTTACTGGCACGCGCGAAGTCATGGCGACGTTGGTGTTGTTCGGAATATCAGAACTCGAACCGGGTGCAACAGGCTTTGCGCAATTGCGCTTATACGAACCCATCGCGGCAGCGTTCGATCAAAGAATCATCGTGCGTGATGAGACGGCCGAACACACGCTCGGTGGCGCGACGGTCATTCGACCGGTGTCGACGCGATTGCAATCGATGCGGCCTGACGTACTCGCACACGTTGAAGCAGCGGCATCAAATGACGCGCGCTTGCGTTTAGCAGATGCGTATCGCGCGGCGGGCTTTCAATCGCTTAACGATCGCCAATTTAGCGCACGCATCGGTATCGACGAAGCGACCGTCGCCACGTTGCGCGAGAAGCTAATCGCCAACGGCACGCTCGTTCACGTAGCAGAGGTGTTGACGCATCGCGATGTGCTCGTGCAACTGTGCGATCGCGCCGTCACGCGCGTGGCGCGACACCACGAAGGGCACCCGCGCGAACCGGGGATTGGTCGCGACAAACTCGTCGGCTGGTTGACGGCACGCACGCATCGCAAGTTAGCGAAGCCGCTATTACAACACCTCATAAGCGCCGGCGACCTGAAAGAGAACGGTACGTTTATCACGACGGCGGACTTCGGTCCGCAGTTTTCACCCGAAGATGAAGCCGCGCTCCGCAAGATTGTGATCGAAATCGAATTGGCGGGTTACGACCCGCCCAAATGGGAGAAGCTCAATGCCACCTCCGGTTTGTCGCGTGCACGACTGAAGGAGCTATTTAATCTGGCGAAGATTGACCCGCGCTTGCAGGTACTGAACGCCGATCAGCTCATTTCGACTGCCGCATTGGAGCGAATCAAAGCCATTGTCGAAAAGCTCGGCTTTGGGGGGCAGAAATTCACGCTCGCCCAAGTTCGCGACGCGACCGGCAAGAGCCGCCGCATCGTGCAGGCATTATTGGAATATCTCGACAAGACCGGCACGACGCGCCGCGTGGGTGACGAACGGCAATACACGGGCAAGTAATGAACCAGCGCTGAATAATCCGGATATACGCGCGTTATAATGGTGACCATGCCGACCGCACACGACCAACCCGATTACGCACAACTGCCATCCATCACGGCACTGCTCGACGCCGCCGAGCGCGACGAGCGATTTCATTCATACTCGAAAACGCAAATCACGAATGCGTGTCGTCGCGCCGTTGAAGATGGGCGCAGTGCAATTGCAAATGGTCGGTCGAATACGGTAGATGACCCGATCGGGTATTACCTGTCTACCGCGTATGGATATTTGTTCTACGAATCACTCAAAGCCATACGCCCCGTCATCAACGCCACTGGCATTATTTTGCATACGGGCCTTGGCCGTAGCGTGCTGGCGTCGAGCGTTGCCGATCGCGTGCGCGATGCCGCGGCGAATTATTGCAATGTTGAATTGGACTTAGATAGCGGCCTTCGCGGTCGTCGCGGTGACTATGCCGAGTTGTTGCTACGTAAGCTCACGGGTGCGGAAGACGCGCTCATCGTGAACAACAATGCCGCGGCCACCATGCTGGTGTTGGCGGCGCTGGCGCGCGATCGGGAAGTAATCGTCTCGCGCGGTCAACTCATCGAAATCGGCGGTTCGTATCGCCTGCCCGATGTGATGGAAGCCGGCGGCGCGCGCTTGCGTGAAGTCGGCACAACCAATAAAACGCGCTTGGCCGATTACGAGAATGCGATTGGCGAAGCGACGGCACTCATCATGCGGGTGCACACGAGCAACTATCGCATCGTTGGTTTCGCCGAATCGCCCGGTATCGATGAACTGACGGCGCTGGCTCATCATCATCATCATTTAATATCGTTCGACGATCTCGGTAGCGGCGCATTGTTCGACGACGCGCTTTGGACGCAACAAGACGAGCCTACCGTCGAATCAAGCCTGCGTGCCGGTGCAGACGTCGTTGCGTTCAGTGGTGATAAGCTACTTGGCGGGCCGCAAGCGGGCATATTGCTTGGCAAGCGCGACATCATCGAAGATTTGCGAAAGCACCCGATGGCCCGCGCGTTGCGCGTGTGCAAACTCACATTGGCCGCGCTGGAGGCCACGCTCGAAATCTATCTTGACGCCGATCGTCGCGCGAAGGATATCGCCACGCTCGCGCGCCTCAACGAATCTCTCGCCGAGATGCGCCCACGTGCCGAATCGTTTGCCAGTTTTCTCAAGCAGGAAGTCCCGAATGCCCCGATCGATGTCATCGATCATCAATTATCTTACGCGGGTGGCGGATCGCTGCCGGCCCAACCGCTTCCGACGATCGTCGTCACCTGGCGACCCAATGGCAGCGTCGATGAATTTGCAAAGCGGCTGCGGACGCAGGGCCCGACTGTAATCTGCCGGATCCAAGACGATGCCCTCGCTTTCAATTTTCGTACCATCCGCCCCGAAGACGTTGAACCATTGAAACAAGCCATCATGAATCTGCGGTAATACCACGTTCACGCCACCGGCAAGGCGGCAGGGGCCCGGTTCGATTTGCCTTTGGGCATGCCGTCCGCATAAAACTATGATGTAAGTCGGCCATCGAAGTCGCCGACAAAGTTTGAGAAGATGTATCCGTTGCTGCTGACCATCCCGTTTCTCTGTTACGCTGCGTGCGTCGCGTTGCCGCTCGGTGCGTTCGCGCTGGGTTTGCGAAACGCCACGGCCTACTCGCTCGATGTGCAAAGCGATTTTCTGCAGAGACACCGCACGTCGGTCCGTGACTATTATCAGTTCGGCGGTATCGGTTTCGTGTTGATTCTTGCCGGCACGCCCGGCTTGTTCGTGGCGTCGATCGTGCTCAAGATGCCCTTTGCAGTCATCGGTGTCATCGGCATTTTATTTATGATCCTTTGGCCGGTTATCGGCTTTTGCATCGGCCTCGAATTTCTCATGCGCGCCGGTGACACGCCACCGGGCCACTGTCATGCCTGCGGTTACAACCTACGCGGCACGACGGCAGATATCTGCACCGAGTGTGGCACGGCTGCCCATCGTTTGCCCGCGCGATAATCCGCTAACGTCTCATCCCTCTGGTAGATTTGATTCGCCAAAATTGTCAAACACACGCGACACTTAGCCCCCCCGGCCATTGGCTGAGGCCTAACTTCGGTTCGCACGGAATCTTCGATCGTGAATTGATGCAACGCGGTCATGCTCAAGAATGTGAGCGTCAAATGCGGTTCGTAAACAATCCAGCTTTAACTCCCCACCTTCGACGATTAACATAAACGGTTCGTAACACAACCAACACGTACACTGTATTCGTTGCCGTGGGGGCATTCGTGCAATACAAATACGCCATTATCCTGCCGGACGGGGCAGCCGACGAACCCGTTCCCTCCCTCGACGGTCAAACCCCGCTCGAAGCCGCGCACATTCCGAACATTAATACAATTGTCAAAATGGGCCGGCTCGGTGCCGTGCGGACGGTGCCCAAAGGCTTCTCACCCGGCAGCGACGTCGCAACGATGTCACTACTCGGTTACGACGTCACCAAGCATTACACCGGCCGCGCACCGATCGAAGCCGTCGCGCAGAAGCTCGACCTTGGAAGCGACGATATCGTCTTTCGTTGCAACCTCGTTAACGTGCAAGACGGCAAGATGAACGACTTCACCGCCGAACATATCAGCACGGAAGAGGCCGTCGCAATCGTGGCGTCGTTGAACGAATTGCTCGTTGACATGGGTGTCGTGTTTCACGCGGGCGTGCAGTATCGCAATCTGATGGTCACGCAGGATGCCGCCAGCCTCGATGCCGCGTGCATCGCGCCGCACGACATCCCCGGTGAGCGCGTCGACGAATATCAACCCAAGGGTAAGGGCGCGCCGCCACTTCAAGAAATGATGAATCGCGCGCGCGACATGTTGCGCGAACACCCGGTTAACGCCGCGCGCATCGCCGCCGGTAAATTACCGGCCACCGACATCTGGCTTTGGGGCCAGGGGATGGTGCCGATTTTGCAACGCTTTCGACCGCGCTACGGGCCCAGCGGTGCCGTCATCGCAGCCGTCGATCTGATTCGCGGGCTCGGTCGCCTGATCGGTTGGCCCATTATTGATGTGCCTGGCGCGACCGGCTTCATCGATACCGACTATGCCGCCAAGGGGCGCTACGCGATCGACGCACTCAACGAATACGACCTGATCACGGTACACATCGAAGCGCCCGACGAAGCGGGGCATATGGGCAATGCCGTCGAGAAGATTAAAGCCATCGAACAGATCGACGAACATATCGTCGGTCCGCTGCTCGACCATCTACAAAGTTTCGATAAGTGGCGCATCCTCGTCGCCCCCGATCACCCCACGCCCGTCAACCATCGCACCCACACGAGCACGCCGCCGCCATTCACCATGGCTGGTGCCGACATTCCCGCGGGTATCGTCAATGCGCAATTTAACGAACGCGACGCCGCGGCCAGCGACTTTCAAGTGCAGCGCGGTCACGAATTGATGGATCATTTCTTGCGACGGTGATGATTTCGCCCGATTTCTTAACACTCCTGCACGTTACACAGCCAGACGATCACATTCTTATTAAAGGTGTGGGGCTGATACCCTCCAACCATTTACTCAGTTTTTCGTCTCCCCCGATGCAAGAACGGGAATATCAGTATCAAAGTGAACGAAAGAACACTTGGCTCCGGTATCGGAGTTAGTAGAAATCCGCGCGCATTGCCGTCCGGACTTATTGCAGTTC
>JAUIHO010000139.1 GCA_030432035.1 Phycisphaerae bacterium | reverse complement strand
ACAACTTCGAGATACCTTCGCAGCTCGGTGCGCTTCGTTCGCACGTTACTTAATTCAACTTGCAAGTTGGTTGTCGCTTCCTCGAACGGCGTACCACACCGGCTGCAAAAACGCTGATCGTTTCCGGTAGTCGTTTCCGTCGAACCCGTACATAGCGGATTGTGACACGACGGCGTTGCAGGTTGTTGGGGTTGCAAGCCTTTGAAGTAAAGCAGGCGGTCGCCGCGCGCCATGGCCTGCAACGCGGACTTGGCCGTCGTCCGACGATCGGCGTGGTGGCGATTCGGCTCGTCCAACTCGGCCACGCGTGACGGTTGAGAATCAGAAGTGGGCACTATAGCAAGGCAATTCGGACAACGATTTTCGTTCGCAGATTCAATTGCCCGCCCGCATGCGTGACACACCAAACGCGGCCCGGCGGGAGCACTTAACGACATCAACTTCCAGCCGCAGCCCGCTGCGGTTAGTAGCATGAGGCCCATCAATATGAAGGCGATATACGCGGCCATCCCACCGTATTATAGAGGCACGTGGGCAAGATTGGTGCGAAATAAGCCTCGTTTGGGCTACTTCGGAATGGCGGCCGTCAAGTTTTCGTGACCGTCGGGCGTGATTAGCAGGTTGTCCTCGATCCGCACGCCACCGATATCGAGCAGCCCGTCCACCCGGGACCAGTTGATCGCATCGCGATATTGCTCGCGCCGCGTTTCATCGGTCAACAACGCCGGAATGAAATACAAGCCGGGTTCGACCGTCACGATATAGCCGACGTCGAGCGGCAGGTCGATTCGCAAGGCCGCGAGACCGAAGCGCGTGCTGCGTTTGCGGCCGGGCAGGTAACCGCTTGCATCGCGCACACCGAGGCCGACCAGATGACCGAGCCCGTGCGGAAAGAAAAGCGCGTGGGCGTCGCGCTCGACGAGGTTATCCACGTCGCCAGTTAGGATGTCTAACTCGACCAAGCTTGCTGACATGTCGCGTGCCGTTTCGAGATGTAGTTCGCGAAACTCTTTTCCGGGTTTGCATTTCTCGACGGCCGTTTTCTGAGCTGACAACACGGCGTTGTATAAGTCACCGCGAAACCCGTTGGGCTTGCCGCTGGCGAAGTAAGTTCGCGTGACGTCGGCGGTGTAACCTTCGATTTCCGCGCCGGCGTCGATCAATACGAGGTCGCTTTCACCGACGACGCGCTTGCCCGGCGTGAAGTGTAAGACCGCCGCGTTTGTGCCGGTGCCGACGATTGTGTTATAGCCCGGTCGATCGCCTCCGTGGCGAAAGAACTCGCATTCCAATTCGATCTGAATCTGCCGCTCGGTTACGCCCGGCTCGATGTATTCAGACGCACGTCTAAATCCCGCGACGGTTGCTGCGACGGCGGCACGCATCCGTGCGAGTTCAACATCATCCTTCGGTCGTCGCGCTTGCATGAGCCGCTCGCGAACGCTTGCCGTCAACTCGGGTGCGGCAGCAATCAGCGGCATGCGGCTGCCCAAATTGGCGATCGGGCGACTTGCACGGTCGGTTAACCACGCATCGAACTCCGTCATCGGTCGAATCGCGTCGGACCAATCGAAGGGCGGGCGACCTTCCCATACGCGCTCGGCTTCCAAAACCGGCGGTCGAAACTCGACCCAACCGGTCTTCGGATCGAATGCAACCAAACAACCTGGCTCATCATGATCGGCGAGATATCGATATTCCGTATCGGGCACGAAGCGAAACACCTGATCGGCACCGCCCGGCACGGGGATCAGGTCGCCGCCGTGGCAGAGGACGATTTCATTGGTCAAATTCCACGCCTTGGCGACGCGCGCCCGACGATAGGTTAGATAGTTGCTCATCGTTCGTTCCATTCAATGACGCACGGTGTGTTCGCGGTTGGCGTCGCGCGGTTGAAGCGCTGTCGTGCGGATAATCCCCCAGCCCCAGAGGGGCAGGGGCACTCAATTGCGTGGCGGCACCGGTTTGCAACCCGTGTCTGCCGGATTGCGCTGTGGCACCGGTTTTCAACCGGTGTTTGCCACTTGCGACGATTTTCAACCAGCGACGGCCAGATCTTACCGTGGACACAACGTTCGCGATTGTCAATTGACGCTCGGATTGCTCTGCAAACTGGCGATTTTTGCCCGAAAAGGCCGACAAGTTAAGATACGGCCCAACTTGCTCGCCGAGGGGAATAGATCCGCGGCGCTCAACGCGCTGTGGCACCGGTTTGCAACCGGTGTTTGCAATCAGCGCTTAACTTCGAAACGATCCGGAAAGGACGCCGCCGACCGTGCCCAAATCGACAAACGTCAATAATCGCCTATCGCAACTTCTTTGGTGTGTTCCCGCTCTGGCCTTGCTCGCCGGTTGCGACCCCGACGCGGGCAAAGGCAATCGCACCATCTCGACCGACACGAGTCGCACGACGCCCACGGACCCGCGTCCGTTGAATAACGACCGCATGACGCCATCGAAATCCACCGATACGCCGCGCTCCGCCGTCGCGCAGCAAAAGCGCATCCTCGGCCTGTCGGTTAACGGGGAACCCATCGAAGCGCTGATTTACGGCGACGGGCCCGACTGCGTGCTGATTCTCGCGACGATTCACGGTGACGAAGATGCGGGCACGCCGTTGGTGTGGGAACTTTCGAAGCAATTGATCGACCGACGCGATTTGTGGGCGGGGCGACGCGTGGTCTTGATGCCGTTGACCAACCCGGACGGCATGGCAGCTCAAACGCGCGGCAACGTGAACGGTGTCGACCTCAATCGCAATTACCCGGCGCGAAACTTTCAACCCAGCGCGAAGCACGGCCCCGCGCCGCTCTCTGAACCGGAAAGCATGGCGATCGACCGCGCCCTGCGCGAGTATCGGCCCAACCGCATCGTGAGTATTCACCAACCGTTGCGGTATGGCAGCGAGTGCGTCGATTACGACGGCCCGGCGGAAGATTTGGCCATTGCGATGTCGCGCCACGCGCCGATCCCAGTGAAGCGAATCGGCAGCCGGCCCGGTTCGCTCGGCTCGTATGCGGGCGTAACGTTGGGTATTCCGATCATCACGTTGGAACTGCCCAAAGACGCCAAAGGCCTCGACGCCGCCACGCTGTGGGACGATTACGGCCAGATGCTACTAGCGGCGATCAGCTTTCCGGAATCGCCCGTGGTGAACGCGGGATCGCGGTGAATAGCACTTCCGAAGCGAATTAGTCGCAATCCGTTTCGACTCACAATCAAAAGCAATCGCAACAAAGCAAAAATGAAAAACGCGTGCGAAGTTTAATTTCGCACGCGTTGTTCATTTAGCTAGTTGCGCAGCAACACTTCAGAGCCGCGGCCTGTGGCCGCATGAGATTCCGCAGACACCTTACCCCGTCGGTTCCGTCATCGACTTCGCATCCAAGAGCTTCGACAACTCATCTTCCGGGAGCACCTTCTTTTCCAGCGCGACTTGGCGCACTGTCTTGCCGTTGGCGAAGGCTTCTTTGGCGATTGCGGCGGCGTTGCCGTAGCCGATGACCGGCGCGAGGGAGGTGCACATGGCCAGGCTCTGCTCGACGAGTTGTTCGGCGCGTTCGACATCGGCTTCGAGGCCCATGATGCAACGGTTGGTGAACACGTGGGCCGCATTGGAAAGCACGCGAATCGATTCGAGCAGTTCGTGAGCCATCACTGGCATGCCGACGTGCAAGTCGTAAGTGCCCAGCGTCGCGCCGGCGTGGGCGATGGCGGCGTCGGCACCGATGGCGAAGGCGGCGGCTTGTAGCACCATCTCGCTCATGACCGGGTTGACCTTGCCGGGCATGATGCTGCTGCCGGGTTGCGTGGCCGGAATCTTCAACTCGCCAATGCCGCAGCGCGGTCCGCTACCGAGCAAACGAATGTCGTTGGCGATCTTGCTCATGCTAATGGCGATGGTGCGGATAAGGCCGGATGCTTCGACGAAGCCGTCTTTGGCGTGCTGGTTTTCAAAGTGATTGTCGGCTTCTTTAAACGGTACACCCGTCTTGTCGGCGAGCAGCTTCGCGACGCGGCTGCCGAATTCCTTATGCGTGTTGATGCCGGTACCCACGGCGGTGCCGCCAATGGGTAATTCGCAAAGGGCAGTCAGCGCGCGCTCGGCGCGCGCGATGCCGAGTTTCATCTGCGAGGCGTAACCCGAAAACTCTTGTCCCAAACGAATCGGCGTGGCGTCTTGCAGGTGGGTGCGACCAATCTTTACGATGTTGTTGAACGCCTTGGCTTTGGCGTCGAGCGCCTTAGCCATGTGTTGGAGCGCCGGAATGAGGTCTTGTTTGATCGACTCGGCAGCGGATACGTGCATCGCCGTCGGGATTACGTCGTTTGAGCTTTGCCCTTGATTGACGTGATCGTTCGGATGCACGGGGTCTTTGCTGCCCACGACGCCGCCAGCGAGTTGAATCGCCCTGTTGGCGATGACTTCGTTGGCGTTCATGTTGGTGCTGGTGCCCGAGCCGGTCTGGAAAATATCGCAGACGAAGTGCTCGTCGAGCTTGCCTTCGATGACGTCTTCGGCAGCCTTGGCGATCAACTCGGTCTTGTCTTTATCAACAACGCCCAACTCGCCATTCACGATGGCCGCCGACTGTTTGATTAACCCCAAAGCTCGAATGAAACGGCGACCGAAGCGATAACCGCTAATGGGAAAGTTTTCGACGGCTCGCTGCGTCGATGCGCCCCACAGCGCGTGCGCCGGAACCGTCATTTCGCCCATCGAGTCTTTTTCAATGCGTGTGTCTTGCGTCATGGTGCCAAACTCCCGAGCGGTCAAACCGCAATGCGTGAATCAGTGGTGTTGTTTCGCGGCGTTTCACAAATTAGCAGGTGCTGTAAGGCACAGCAGTTGCGGCCCGCCAGTTTGGGCCGCTGTTATCCGCGAGCGTCATTCGTGCGTCGCCATATGGCATTCTAGCCCAGCGGGGATTGGCGCAAAGCGGTAGCGTTAACGACAAGACGATGCCGGTTGCGCAAGCCGCGTATCGAGTTGCGGAAACGCTGTTGAATGTGAAGTGTGGATGGTCGAGAGGACTCGCGACCGCTTACCGGCGTCGTCGGCGAATCACTGCACCCGAACAGCCCAGCAACAACACGACCGTCGCCGGTTCGGGAATGGGCGGGCCGAGTTCGAATGTGGCAGGCGTTAGATTGGTCGGCGTGCTGACGACCAAATCGCGGCTGAAGAAGTTGAAGCTAGCATCGCCCGGGGCGATCTCGTAGATGCCGAATTGAGACGCGTCGGTCACTTCGAAATTGATCGAATACCCTGCGAGTACGGCGTTGACTGGTGGCACGACTGCGTTGCCCAACAAGAGAAAATCCGAGAATCGAAATTCACCGCCGACCGACGATGCGTTAGACGTGCCGTCGATTCCGGCTGATATCCAATAACCATCTTTCGCGGGGCCCGCGGCTTCGGTCGCCGATTCGTTCAGCGTAAAGCTTGCCTTGGCGCCGTCGGCAATCATCTCGCGCACCAATACCTGCGCACTAAACAGATCGAAACCCAGCGTATCCGATTCGTCGGACGCGAGGCGGATGTTAAACGTGAGTTGCCCGGTGGCCGTGGTTTCGGTGTGCGTTTGATAGCTGACCATTAAATCGCTGATGACGAGGTCAGCGGCGCGCGCGGGCGTCGTTCTGGCGAAGATCGCCGGAGCAAATGCGAAACAAAATGTGCACGCTTTGCGCAGATTCATTACAGCGAGGTTTCGTGGCCTTCTCTTAGCGATTTTTTGAAGGGGAGCGGCGGCGTTGCACGGTCGTAAGTTACCTTGCAATTTGCCATTTGGATCGCGTTTCCCCCTCGCGAACTTCCTTCGATCATACCGAAAAGTGGGCGGTGGAGTAAAGCGGCAAACGGGCTTTATTGGGGCGATGGTTGTGGCCTAGTAGGACCGGCAGGGTGGGTTTCTTGATAGTCGAACGGGATTGGATTGGAGTTCAGCACTAATTCGGGGGCGGCGTCGCGAGGAAGAGAACGACGTCCAATAAATTTAGGGGCAGCGACGTTTGGCGCGGGTGATGCCCCAAAACGTCCCCAGGATCGCCCTTTCGACAAAAATTTCTCGCCTGCCGTGAACCGGTCGTAGCGTCGCGGCGTATCTCTAATATCCTCCTTCTTCTCATGTGCAGTAGGGGCGTTGACCGCGAGAAACTCGGTCAACGCCCCTTTCTGATTTTCAATCACAGGTTGCTTGCCGCGTTGGCGTTACTGAATCGGCGGCTCAATCGGGCCGACGTTTTCGCCGGCCTGTTCGAGCAAGTCTTTCGCCTTGAGGATTTGCCCCTCAAGGTTGCGCACGCCGGGGTCGGTGGGTGCCACGCCTTCTTCGAGCATCGCTCGACGCAGGGCGATGCTGGTGTCCATGCGAATGCGAATGTTGCCGTAGATCAAGTCTTCGTAGGCTTGCTTTGGAGTTGTAGATTTCACGCCCGACGAATGAATCGGGATACCAAGAGCTGCGGTATCCAACACTTCGGCGGGATCGACCAAGCGATCCGTCGGCATGCCGTCGAGGTTCATGGTGAATTCGTCGGAAGATGCGGCTAGCGACGTTGGCTCATCGGCCATGCCGCTATCGTCGTGATCGTGGTCGTGACCATCATGATCATGATCGTGTCCGTCATGATCGTGATCATGGTCGTCGCCGTCAGGGTCGTGATCGTCGATCATCGCGTCGTCGTTGGCATCATTGGCTGACGAATCATCCATATCGGCGTCGTCCGCGTTTGCATCGGTGGTGGATGACGCGTCATCGCTTTTGCTGCTGTTTTCAGCTTTCGACGATGCGTTTCCGTTATCCGACTTCTTGTTCGGGCCCTGCGCGTCGCACGCGGTGAACACGACCAATGCTAAACAGCACAGGCCGGAAAGCAGCAATTGCCAAAGATTGCGGGATATCATGGGAGGTCTCCAGAGAGATTTTGATGATGATTGCGAAAACGCGGTATTGCGTTCTTCTTGACTATTCTCGTTGCCTTACCCCAGTTTGATGAGGTCGTTGACGTATCGGTTATGTAACGGTCTGCCCGTTACTTCATTATTCTTCGCTCGCACCTTCGGCGGCGTCCTCAGTACTGTCGTCGGCGTTGTCATCCTTCTTCGCCTTGCCGGTGGATTGCCATTCCTTCTCTTTGCGTTCCACAATTACCTTTGTGGCGACCAGGCTCGTGCCGCCGTCGTCTTTGCTGCGCACCCCGAACACCACGATCGGGTCGCCCGGCTTGATATCTTTGATCGTCATATTGCGGCCGTTGATTTCGACCACCGTCTCGTCGGTGTAGGTGCCGGTGATCGTCTTTTCCTTGCCGTCTTTCAGGCGCATGATCATTGAAACCGTCTTCGTTTTGGTGTCGATGCTCTCGGCCCAGCCCTCGCGGCGATGCACTTTGGGCTTGCCGCCATCGTTGGAGCAGCCTGCCAACATCATTCCGGATAGCAACACGCCCACGCACAGGGTTCGCACGTCGATTCTTCCTGCCAACATATCCCAAACCTCGTTGAATTTGGCGCCCTCGGCCCCATGTGGTTCCGTTCGCGCCGATGTTCAATTTCACACGAGGGCAATCTATTCAATACCGTGCCGGCTGGCAAACCGCGTGCGCCGTGCCCAATCCATCGCTTGCCCGTTACCGGCGGCGTGCCTATCGTGCCTGCACGCGATGGACACGCACCCCGCCCAACCACAGATCGATGCGACGCAGCCTACCGATGGCGACGTGCCGTCGTTCGGTCCGGCGCGTTACTGGTGGCGGGCGGTGCTCGTGGCGGCCATCATCACGGTGCCGTTGAATTGGCTGCTGGGCTCACTGCTCTGGTTGCCGTATTACAGCGGGCTGTTTGGCTTTCTCGTCGAAGGGCTCATCGCCGGGGCCGTCGCTTTTCGCGTAGCCAGCGCCGCGCGGCCGGTGACGAAATGGAACCGCATCGCCGGCATCGCACTGTTGGTTCTGTTCTCGATCAACGTATTGGTTCTTTTCGAGTACCACCACTTTCGCAACAAGATTGCGCTGCCGCCGAAGTTCGTGACCACACGCAATCGCATTATCCGTAAGGAGAAGGACGAGGCCGCGCGCGTGGCAGCCGTTCGCGCCGTTGAGACGCAGGCCCAGCAAGCGTTTGCGAACATGCTGGCGAACAACTTCCCGCCCGCGAATGCCTACGGCTATGCCCGTTGGGCTACGGCTTCCGGCGTGGCCGACATTGAAGTGCAGGGTGAACGCGAACGCATCGAAGCGCGCCATCGCGGATGGATTTGGCCGGTGCGCACCGGCATCGGCGCGTTGCTGTTGGCGCTCGGCTTTTGGTTGGCGTTCGATGCCCTCGCGCAACGCGAGCCGGTCCGCAATGTGCTGTTGCCGGGTGAGCCGTTTGATGAGATCGACGATTTAGATGACGAGGAAGATGAGGCGGAAGAAAGTCTAGACTGATGCCGGATGGTCGGAATTGCGTGCTCTGGATTTTCAATAGATTTTACGTGGTCGCGTTGTCGTCGTCTGCCTTTTGCCGTCTTGGCACCCTGCAAATCCCCATTCTTGCTTTCCCTATCGTCGCGTTCCTATAAGTAAATAGGGCGTCTGCATGCGTCCCAATATCGACAATCGTCGTTAATGCAAACTTTCGGCGGCTGCTTCGCACTCTGTGCGAGTTGCTTCCGAAAAGATCGCACGAAACGGCGAATTGCACGCGAATTCGGCGGTAACGCGCAGCGCTTCGTGTTTGACGCGCGCTTGTTTTGCCTTGCTCCCCCTGAGGCTGAGCGCGTCCGCCTGCAACGAATCTTCGCATCCTGCGGTCTGCGCGAACCGATCTGATTAGACGACGGGTAGGGCTTGTATGACCTTTAGCGTCGCCGTCGGTCGATCGGATTCGCAACAGCCATCGGGGGATCACATGGCTTCTGAAAAAGATGTCTTAACGACTGGCGAAGTGGCCAAGATATGCAACGTCGCGCCGCGCACGGTGTCGAAGTGGTTCGACAGCGGCAAGCTGCGCGGCTATCGCATCCCCGGCAGCAAGGATCGCCGCATCCCACGCGAACAGCTCATCCGTTTTATGAAAGCCCACAACATGCCGCTGGAGAATATCGACAGCGGTGGTATTGCGCTGTTGGCCGTCGTGTCCGATGCCGACTTCGGTGAGGCGTTGGCGCTGGCCGTCGAGCGCGAATCCAACTACCAATTGCAACATGTGCGGTCGGCATTCGAAGCCGGTGCCCGCGCGCAGGAAATCGGCCCGTCCGCCATCATCGTGGATACCGAGGTATCGGGCATGTCCGGTCGCGACGCCGTGCGCGCCGTGCGCAACATCGAATCGCTGCGCGAGTGTGGCCTGATCGCCATGGCTGCATCGTCCGACACCGGCGCGCGGGAAGCACTATTGCAAGAAGGTTACGACGACGTATTGGTGAAACCGTTCAAGACGACGCAACTGCTCGATGCGGTGAACAAGGTGTGCTTGGCGGGAAGTAGTCAGTAGTAAAGAGCGTAGTTCGCGCCCCTTATTCTGTGGGTTGTTAAAGCGTAATACGCGCCTACTTGTTGCGTGAATCGGGAACTCAACTAATCAACATGAATTTGGAATGCATTAGGTGAATTGGCGTGTTGAATGAACTACACCAATGGCGACATCCGCCGCGCGAATTTATACAAAATGTCGTGAAAAAATCTTGCATTTCGCTTCTCATCGGATAAAATATAGGATGTGAAAGGAGGGTCGTGTTTGATCTGACACACCGCTATGAGCAGACGCTGACGGATCATCATTCTCGATATTATTCTCAGCTATCTTTCATATCGTAGCCTGCGGGCTGCAAGCGTCCCGTCTCCTCCCATCGGTCAACACTTCTAACCGACCTGCTTCCTTCTCGACAATTGAATAGTGGTTTGAATGGGCTTTGATTGCCTTGCGCACGATGTACGCGCTATCGCATCGATTTGCAGTCGGTGTTGCGTACTTCAAAAGCGAAGCAATCGCGTCCACGCAGGCTCCGCGCCGTCACGTTGCGTTGTAATGCCGAGCTCTTTGTTCGGAGTTTCATTTCGTAAACGTGGGGTAAGCAAGTCGCCGGAGATTCCGCGCCGTTACTCCGCACTGTGGCATGCGCCGCGCTGTGGCACCGGTTTGCAATCGGTGGTTCGTGGAGATGGTTCTGGCACGTGGAGAACGCGCATTTCGCGGCGTGGTCGTCGTTCCCCAGCCCTGGAAGGGCAGGGGCACTCGGCGCGCGTTAGTCCCCCCAGCGGGGCAGGGGACCCTGGGTCTTTTTTGAAACTAGGGAGGCAAGTTATGTTTGAAAAAGTTGGTTCGATACAACGCAGATTTTCCAAACAGCCAATCAACAAGAATGGTCACGCCTCTAGATCTGCGCCGAAACAAGCGAGAAGCCACAGGGCACCACGCACACCCTTGGCCCAACCAAACCCTGTCTCGCAGTTGGTAACCCTATTCGGGCTTTTCGCAGCTCTTTTTGGCACGGTCGCGCCATCCAACGCCCAACCGATTGACCCCGCTACTGCCCGCGACTCATTTTCCGGCGGGGGTCTCACGATCAGTGCGGCTGATTTGCAACGCATTGCCGTCGGCCTGCCGCCGCGTGATGTTCACCTAGTCAATTACGAATGGCCAACGACTGCAGCAGCGATCACGCCAAGCTCGCCGCTTCCATCCGATGTGAGCGCTGGCGCAGTCGCTTTGCGACCGACCGACGCGACCTTCGGTAACGGCGCGCGCCGAGCCCGCGACAAAAGCGTGTTGCCCGACGACGAATTGCCAACCCATCAACTTGTTCACCAAAAAAGTCCGGAGAGTACCAGCACCACCCACGCGCTCGGATCGTCGCCGACGATGCCACCCCTTCCTCCCACCTCTACACCGCGCGGCGGTTCGGGCCGGGTGTTGCTGGTCGAATGCAACGGAGCGTTCGGTTACGCCACAATTCAATTAGCGATTGATGACGCCGTTGATGGCGACATCGTCGTGGTGTTACCGAATGACTGCACACCCGAAGGGCGATGGTTTGAGAACATCAACTTTCTCGGCAAGGCCATTCGCGTGCAGAGTGCGAACCCGCAGGATGAAGCCATCGTGGAAGCGACGGTGATCGACGGGAATGCCAACGGCACGGTGGTGACGTTTGAAAACGGCGAAGGGTTGGATTCGGTGTTGGACGGCGTGGTGGTGACGAATGGGTTCGCGACGACGAATGATGGAGGCGGATTCAATCTTTTAGGGACCGGGCCGACCATACGGAACTCAAAAGTGATTCAGAATCACTCTGACTTCACTGGTGGCGCAATGAGAGTGAGTAGTGGGGCTATTGGCCGCTTTGAGCATTGCGTTTTTGATGGAAACTCCACAGCTACAGGTTTTTCGGTTTTTGACGCTCGGCAATCGGCAATTCCAAGTTTCATTGACTGCGTATTCCGGAATCACGGCGGCAACTCTATGGGAATTGGAAATCCGGGCACGGGGCTCGAATGCGATGAGAGAAACGCATGTACTGAAATCTCAGGATGTCTATTCGAAAACAACACTGCGAAATCTGGATTTGGTGGCAATTACCTTCAGGTTAGCAATTGCACATTCCGCTATAACTCAGCCGCGGGCATTGGCGGGCAGTTTTGTGAGTTTTCCGATTGCACGTTTGAGGACAACGAGGATTGCGCAATCGGTACGCTTGAAGGAAACGTATCAAACTGTAGCTTTCGGCGCAATGGGCCGATCTCGGGATCGTTGGTGTACATGCGAAATTCGGGGGACATAGTGAATTGCGTATTCGAATCGAATCAATCTGAATTCGCGATAATCGAATACCACCCTGTCACTCCGTTTGAAACAAAAATCGTTGGATGTGAGTTCCGAAGTAACTCATCAAGGATTGCTACGATCTATGGCCCAAACGCCCGAAATCTAAAGATTCACGATTCAGCGTTCATTGGAAATCATGCGGTCATATATACGGCTGGCGCGTTTATGAACTCAGCTCTTGCCGATGCTGAGATTATTAACTCAGTGTTCGTAGCGAATACCTGTGACAATACAATTGGGCGGGGTGGATCAGCCGTCTTCAGTCTCGGTGATTTGCCAATTACTTCATCAATCTTCGTGGGAAATGTGTCGTACAACGGTATCCCTGCAATTGTGGGAGTGACCGCTAGCAACGGTGGAAAGCCATTTGTCAGTAACTCCACCATCATCGGCAACGCGTCCAACGGTCCCACCGGCGGCGTGGAAAACGTCAAGCTCGAAAACTGCATCGTGTACAACAACCGCGGTGCGGGCGGTGTTGAAGATCAAACCGCCCAACTCGCGCCGGGCACAGTAGCGAACTACTGCAATATCCAAAATTTCACTGAGTTGTTGACCGTACAAGCCGAACCGATGGCGTCCGTCGGAAACTTCGACCTCGACCCAAACTTCGTCGATCCCGGCGAATGGGATGACATGGGCACGCCCGCCGACCTGAGCGACGACGTCTTCATCCCCGGCGATTATCACCTGCTGCCCGATAGCCCCTGTATCGACGCGGGCGATCCCGAGTTTATTCCCGATGAAAACGCAACTGACATCGACGGCGAATCGCGGGTTCAAAGCTGCCGCGTCGACATCGGTGCCGACGAATTCGCACAAGACGATATCGCCGTGCCGGGTGATTTTGATGGTGATGGCTTCGTTAGCCTTGCCGACGTACCAGAATTTTTGAGTGTTGCTCTCGGGCCCGTGGGAAGCCAAGTGTGTCTGGGCGACCTGACCGGCGACGGTCGTTTCGATGGGCGAGATATCGCGGCGCTCACCGCGTTGCTCATCGGAAATTGACGGTTGTCTTGAAAGGAGGACAACGCGTCCGGCGGCAGGTCATGTTACTACCCGTAGGGGGGCCTGCCGCCGCGTTGATCGGATCGACAGATAACACTGCCTTCCCCGCTTCGAGGGTGGGCGATGCAGGACAGGGCTATCATGCCGCTTCTTCCATCATCCGCCCGTGTGTCGTACCACCCTCGATGTCTTTTTCACTTGGTGATTCGTGAGCAATGGTATCGTTCGCGGTGCATTCGGTAGTCCCCCAGCCCTAGAAGGGCTGGGGCACCCATTCAACGGCTTGGTCTTAGCGAGGTATCATTCTGCGCCGTCGTCGCATCAGTCCCATACCGAATAGCAACAACGGCATCATCGACATCGTGCCCGTCGCGCAGGCACCCGTGCCGCAATCCGGCGTGGGTTGCGGTACTTCCGGTTCGGTCGTTTCAACCGCCCGCGCCGGCGCTCCCGGATCGACGATCGTGCCGTTCGCGGATGTGTCGCTGTCACCGCGCAAACCATCCACGAGCATGATCGTCACCGTGTTCCCACTCACAGTCGCACCCGTAGTTCCGTCAAACAGGAACTCATAGAAGTGCGGATCGGGAGCGCCCGCTTCCGGGCCGAACTTCCAAAAACTCTCCAG
Source organism: Phycisphaerae bacterium (assembly GCA_030432035.1). Taxonomy (GTDB): domain Bacteria; phylum Planctomycetota; class Phycisphaerae; order UBA1845; family UTPLA1; genus ECT2AJA-110-A. The sequence continues at coordinate 797 of JAUIHO010000139.1, read as the reverse complement.
CGTTTCACCTTCCGGCAAGTCGGCGATCAACGTCACCTCGGCGCTGCCCCCCACGTCAACGCCGTTGATCGTGAAGCTGATAAAGCCAAGCGGAAACTCGACGCCGTCGGGCGCATTGGCCGGGTCGGGGTTGTCGCTCACCGAAACGTCGGCAAGCGTGGTGCCCTCGGGTGCAACGATGGTGAGATAGGTGCCGGCGCTGTTCGGTAGCGACGTCACGTTCGCTTGCTGGCTATCCGGAGTGCCGTCGTTGTTGCCGTCGCCGTTGTTCGGCGCGCCGTCTTCGGTAGCTGCGTCAACGCCGTCTTCGTCGGGCGTGGCGTTCCCATCGGGCGGATCGTCGCAGCCGTTGGCTTCCACCGTGATCGTGACGGTGCAGGTCGAAGCGTTACCGTCGGCGTCGGTGGCGGTCAGCGTGACCACAGTGTCGCCCAAGCCAATGGTGCTGCCGGCGGTAATGTCTTGTGTGATCGTCGGCGCGCCGTCGCAGTTGTCGGTCGCCGTTGCCGTGCTGGCCAAATCGGGCACCGTCGCTTCGCAGTTCGCATCGGCTTGCAGTGTTTGATCGTCGGGGCACGTCGTGATCGTCGGCGCTTCGTCGTCGTTGACAGTGACGAGCTGCATGCACGTGGTGCTATTACCGGCATCGTCGGTGGCCGTCCACGTAACCATCGTCTCGCCCAGCGGGAAGCTGTCGGGTGCGTCGTTGGAAAGCGTGACCGCACCGCACAAATCGTCGTTGTCGGGCATGCCCAGATCGACGCCACTGGCGGTGCACGCACCATTGTCCGTCGGTA
>JAUIHO010000138.1 GCA_030432035.1 Phycisphaerae bacterium | reverse complement strand
GGTCGTGCTCGATGGTCTGTCGCTTAGCCTTAACCGTGGCGACACGACGGTTGTGATTGGTGAATCGGGCACGGGCAAGAGCGTGATGCTCAAACATATCGTCGGCCTGATTCGACCCGACGAGGGCGAGGTTTGGTTTGACGGTCAGCGTATCGATCAAATGCCCGAGCGCGAACTCGTTCCTATTCGCAAACGCATGGGCTTTTTGTTTCAGATGGCGGCGCTGTTTGACTCGCTGACGGTCGGTGAAAACGTGGCGTTTCCGCTGACCGAACACAGCAAGTTCAACCAAGCCAAAATTGAATCGATCGCGGCAGAAAAGCTGCGCATGGTCGGCCTCGACGGTTTACAAGAGCGGCGTCCCGGTCAGATATCCGGCGGTCAGAAGAAACGCGTCGCCTTGGCCCGCGCGATAGCGCTCGACCCGGAAGTCGTTTTCTACGATGAGCCGACGACGGGCTTGGACCCCGTGCGTGCCGATGTGATTAATGAGTTGATTTTGAAACTAAAGCGCGAACTATCGGTGACGAGCCTCGTTGTGACGCACGATATGGTCAGCGCGTTTAAGGTCGGCGATCGCGTTGTCATGCTCGATAAGGGTAAGGTCATTGCCGACCATAAGCCGGAATGGTTTAAGACGTGCGACGACCCGCGTGTGCGACGGTTTGTCGACGGCAAAGCCGGACCGGAAGATTTGGAAGCGTTGGAGAAGGGTTAGCAAGCCGCCGTGATTCCGGTTCCCCTCCCTTGCAGGGAGGGGTTAGGGGAGGGTTACCGCCACGGCGAATAATGCTCGTATCGAACGCGCTAAATCGCAACCCTCACCCCAGCCCTCTCCCTGCGAGGGAGCGGGTGTACAAGACGATCGGTGCCCCACTCCTTCAAAGGGTGGAGGACCGTAACACTTGAAAGCGTAGCCTGAGGATTAGCCATGGCCGATCATAAACATCAATCCACCATCGTCGGCGTTTTTGCCCTTACCAGTCTCATTTTGATCTTTGTGCTCACGATGATGTTCAGTGGCGGCACGTCGATTCTTGATCGGTCCTACGAAGTGAATGTGCAATTCGCCGAATCCGTCGACGGCATCAGCATCGGTCAACCCGTCACGCTGATCGGCAAGCGCGTCGGCGAGACCAAAGAGATCAGCTTCTGGGATAAGAGTGATGTGAGCAAAGGCATCCGCATCACCATGAAGATCGACGAGAAATACGGCATCCCCGCCAACGCCAAAGTCGAAGTCGCGCCGGGTCTGATCCAGTTCGGCCGCCCGCCAATTCGCATCGTGCTGCCCGAATCGGGTGCCGCCGCCGACCTGCTCGCGAAAGACGGAAGCGCCAAGCTGCTCGGCGATGTGATGAATATGCAGGATCAGGTCGTACCGCGCGAAATGCAGGATAGCATTCTGCGCGTTGCCGATGAAATGGCGGAATTGGCGCAGTCGCTCAAACCGGTAGCCGCGAATCTCGAAACGTTGCTCGCCCCGCGCTCCATCAACACGGTGGACAATCAGGAACTCGTAGCGAACGTCGCGACGGTTATCGAGCGTTTCGATGTGACGCTACGGAACTTCAATACGATCATCGCCGATGAGGAGAATCTGACCAATTTTCGCACGTCGTTGGCCAATGTGCGCAAAATGTCGGAAGAAGGCACCGAAGCGATGGCGAATATCCGCGTCGTCTCGGCCCGAAGCCAGGAAGTCGCCGCAAATGCCACCAAGCTATTGCAAGAGATGACGGACCGTATGGATCAGATGTCGTCGGTGCTGGCAAAGATGGATAGCGCGTTTGCCAGTCTCAACGACCGTCGCGGTACGATTGGATCGCTGTTAAATGACAATCGTCTATATGAAGAGATGATTCTCGCAGCGCGACGCCTTACGAAAGCGCTCGACGATGTCCGCGAAGTTCTCGATATCGCCAAGAAGGGTGAACTGCGAATTAAGGCGTTTTAGCAGCAAGACACATAACCCCCGGCCAATGGCCGGGGGCTAATCTGGGCGACGATGAATGTAAATTTTGTCGGCAGCTACTAGCCTAAGCCCTACCGCCCTTGCCACACAACATCGCCATCGCCGGTCACGTGATTCACCCAGCGTGCCCACGCGAAAAACAAATCGCTTAATCGATTCAGATAAATAACGACCTGTTCGTTGATCTCTTGTTGACCGGCGAGATAGACCACCGCCCGCTCTGCGCGACGACATACCGTGCGGCAGACGTGCAAATGCGCGGACACCATCGACCCGCCGGGCAGAACGAACGCCTTCAACTCCGGCGATGCGGCGGCGGCTTCGTCGATCCAGCCTTCTAATTGCGATACGGCTGCATCCGACATCGGGCGAATATGCTTACGGGCATCGGTATTGAGCGGCGTCGCCAAATCAGCCCCGACGTCGAACAACTGATGCTGCACAGTGCTGAGATTTTCCAACAGCGCGTCAAACTCAGGCCGTTTGACGGCGCGACGCAACTCACCCGCAGCCACGCCCACGCACGAATTGAGTTCGTCCACATGCCCGTAGCTATCGACGCGCAGGTTGCACTTGGCCACTCGATCGCCGTTGAACAGCATGGTCGATCCGTCGTCACCGCCCTTGGTGTAAAGCTTCATCCCGCACCGCTCCTCCAAGCGTTTTTTAACTCGTTGTCGAGTGTGCTCTCATTTCGTCTTACCGCAAGCACGGGCAAGAACCCGTCGTTGCGATCTTCCACCGCCTATAAACCGATCGGCTGCGCTGTGGCACCGGTTTGTAACCGGTGGATTGCGCTATAGCACCGATCTGAAACGGGTGGTTCGCCACACTTCATCTCAAGGCCCGGAAGTGTAACCGCCCGCTGTAACGTTGCACGCGACAATGTCACGGTGCCCCTGCTCTTCTAGGGCTGGAGGATATCACCGCGCAAGGGTGCCGCTACTCATTCGATGCCTGCTGAAACACCTCGCCTCACGCCGACCATCCATATAAAATCCGCGATAATTCTGAAAACTCGCGCTTTCTTCGTTTTTTTCTTGACGCTTCCGCAATCAGAAACCTAATCTATAAGTGTGGAAGGACAATCCTCGATGAGCCGCAGGCAAAACATGGGCGCCTGTCGGTCAATCGAGCGAACCTTTCCGCTGGACGGGCAGGTGCCTGTCTGTGGTAGCCGGTAACGACGGTCGCCGGCATGGGCAAGGCCCTATTCGCTCGCAGGTCACACTCCAGAGCGATACGGGAAACCCGCCCTTGAAATAGGAGGTGATCCATGACCAGTGAGTGTATTATGCTGCCGTAGTTCGCAGCGAACGTGGCTGCAACACGGCAGCTTCAAAATTCGGGAAACGACCGACTCCAGCGAGTCGGTCGTTTCTTTTTTTACTCCTGACATTTATGGGCAATCCACTGGCGGATGCGTATTAACGTGGCGCGACAACAGTCATTCGCAACGACTGCCCTTTCCGACTGGCAACACAAAACACTTGCGGGCGTGTGCTGAATCCAAGACTTTCTTGTCGTAATAGCGCTTCAGAAAATCCGATTGTAGCAAATCGGCGTTTTCAATTTTGAATTGCCCCCACGTATCGGTCTCGGTCATCGCCAAACGTTCAGCGATCGCACACGTGAATGCATACGTGATTGTTTCATGGTATATCTCCGGCGCGCCCTTCGACTTGGCGAATTTCTTCAGCACAACGGGCAATCGATGAAGCACCTTTGGCAATGGAGCTTGCGACAAGTAATACCAAGCGACGCGCACATGATCTTCATGCGTCAGCGTCGACAGCGTGCAAGCTTCGAGTTGTTCGATCATACGCTTTGTAGCCCGCTCTTCGCTGGTCATACCGTTGACTCCCCTGCCCTGCCGCACTCTGGGCACACGCCGCTTTCGTTGCCGTACAGGTCATACCCACATTGCCCGCACGGTTCCAACGCTTGGCTTTTCAACTGACGACGACGATCGTTGCGGATGAAGAAAATTGCGGGGTAGATGGCGGTGAGGATTGCGATTGTCCATGACGATAGAGAAACATTCAAAGAACCGGAACCAGCACTACCACAGGTAACATGGTCTTCGTAATATCGCACCCCTACACCCAATAACGACTTGTCAAAAAAAATGAGGTCTTTCTTATACGCCCGAAAGTTCTCTTCCCAAACAACTTCGAGTCCGTCCCGTTTCAGGATTATGTCGCATTGGCCAAATGTAAAATGCTCTTGTTCGCTATACGTGTAAATAGCGTCCCAACCCAACTCGTACCCCAACCCAAAGTTGACGACGAAAATGCCTGCGGTCAGCAAAAGGCAACAGACAGCTCCCCGATGCAACCAATTCCACATCAGCCTGGGACCTCCGCCTTGTTGGGCGGTACGATAGCCGTGCCGCATTCGGGGCAGGTGCCGGACTCATTTCCGGTAAGGTTGTAGTGGCATTGTGAACAATGACCATCGCTCATTCGTCGCCTGCTGATTGCCCAGCCAATGGCGGGTGCGAGAAAAATGAATGAGATAGTAGTCGGTAGCCAGAATGGGATAATCGCCGACCAAATAAAATGGCTCGAATTCACGCCACGTGTCAGTAATTGCAGAGTTTCGAGCGCGCCGTCGACATGTTGATTTCCAGATACGGCATAGATCCTAGGCCAATGTATTCCTAGACGATAGCGATACCTAAATACTGAAGAAACTTGATTGCGATGAAGGCGGTCCCCAAAGCGGCCGGATATTATCTGGAAACCCGCATATTTAAAGTCTTTGACTTCAATTGCTCCATCACGGACCTTCACGACCCAACGGCTACTATTGCGATGGTCGAGTGGATACCAAGAATAGAAGACGGTAAATACCCAACCGCCGAGTGAAACGACAAACGCAGCACTCCAGACAGCTATCCATGCATTTCGCGCTCGTCGCTTAACTTTCCGACTTATGCCCATACCCAGCCCCGCATTCGCTACACATGCCTAATCCGCCATTTCGTAGATTATACACTCACGACAAGTCACGGCAGTCGTTTAGCCAGCAAAGCGGCCATAGGCTTCCTTATGTTCATCCCCGATCGAGAGACCCTCGAACGATTTTGAGGAGGCAGCCTTCTCCGAACCCCGCCCAGGCTCGATCTATCGTGAGAGCGGATTTACGCTTTCGTTGACTGTATTGGTGGTAGGATTGCCCACATGAAACGACGATTGGGAATCAACCTGCGCCGAATGATAATCCCTCGTTGTGCGTTTGATGAAAATTAAATGCCAGGCTTTTTTGAAAAGGCCCGTACGATGATTCATTGCAGAACTCTTTCCGTGGGTAATGCAAGAAGCCGCGTACAACGGCCAGGCGATTGGCTCTCCGCGCACAAAACATCTCGCAAAAGGAAACGCTCTATGCCTAAACGAATAACCATCGTTGCAATGCTTATCTTCACAACCGCCCTATGCCTTGCCGATGACGCTCCTGCACCCACCAAGCCCGGCGATGCGGTCAAAGAAATGAAGGCCGATGCTGCCAAACTGCGACCGCTCGTTGAGACGGAGCTTGCACGCACCTACCTCGCGGCCACGAAGCATCTGCCATCACAACAGCCGCGCGTGATTTATCGCGATCGCGAGCACAACCTTGCTTACAACGAAGCGGAGGCGGCCAAGCTAAGCGAAGACAAACGCAACGCGCTGGAGAAGAAGACCTACGACGAATTCACCTATTACTACACGGGCTTTGGCTCGCCATTGATTTATGCCCGGCCCATCGATCTGCTCGGTCGGCAGGGCGTGTCGAATCTTCAAGGTCTGCGCGTGCTCGACTTCGGTTACGGCATGGTCGGGCAATTGCGGCTTCTGGCAAGTTGCGGAGCGGATGTCACCGGCGTCGATGTGCACCCCGTCTTTCGTGCGCTGTATAGTCATCCCGCCGATCAAGGCGGGATCGCCGACGCGCCGGATATACGCGGTCGGATAACGCTTGCACACGGCCACTTTCCCGGCGATGACGACGTGCGTCGCACCATCGGCGATGGTTACGACGTATTTCTCTCGAAGAACGTGCTAAAGCGCAGCTACATCCACCCGGAGCGCGACGTGGATGAGCGCTTTCAAATTAAGCTTGGCGTCAGCGATGAGGCGTTCGTTAAGGCAATGTACGACGTGCTAAGACCCGGCGGCCTCGCTCTGATATACAACATCGCGCCGGCGCAGAATCCTCCGGACAAGCCCTACCTCGCGCATGCAGATGGACGATGCCCATTTGAGAAGTCGCTTATCGAACGTATTGGATTTGAGATCATCGCGTTTGACCGCAGCGACGACGAAGCAATACATAACGTCTGGATCGCGCTCGGCTACGACAAGGGCCAAACGCGCGAGCAATTGGCGAAAGATCTCTTCGCGCATTACACGTTGTTGCGCAAACCGAAAAAGGGAAATACAAGCAATACGTCAACGGGAAAGCCGGCAGCACAAGAATAGAATCGCGACGATAACAAATGAATGTAGGGTCCGCTGTGCGGACCAATTGCAAGTCATTCCCAGCGAATTCTAAATGTCGCGTCAGTTGAATATTTGCACCAAGCCAATTATTTTTCCCGGCATCTGAATGTCTTTCACCATTTTGGTCCGCACAGCGAGACCCTACCGGCATCTTCGATAGCATTCATACGTAATGCAAGAATGAAGGCCGCGCGCTTCTCGCTTATTGGTCCGCGATGCGGACCCTACGAGTTATTGCCCGGCGACTACGACTCCCCTCGTATGTAACGCGTTCTAACTATTCACCGATACGATCGTCGCGGCCATGATGCTTGGCATGATTGCTGCGACCATCATGGCTGCTTGCGCCGCTTGCACGGCTTCTTTGGTTGCTTTGCCCATGAGTTCACCTTGCGTGATTTGTTCGATGCGTTTTTTCTGCTTCTTTAATTCGGCTTTCTTGAAGTAGATGCGCAACAAGTCCGCCGCGTGGGCGAGTGAAATTAGTATCGCCGTGCGCGGGTCGATCTTATCCGTATCGGTGAAGATCGCGCGTTCGAGGCGCTCTTTCATCTTGCGTTCCGGCTTCGGGTCGAGTTCGGGATAGACCGTGCGATTGAAGATCAGCAGCACCTTCTGCTCGTCGGCCTTTAGGATGCCCTTTTTGCAGAGTTCCAACGCGACGCGATGGTGCATGCGATGCAATCCGGCAAAGCGTTGCACCCAGGTGGTTGCCGCCGCGCGCCGTTTGGCGGTGCGAACCTTGCGTAGTGCTTCGTCGATGATCGCGTCCCCCAACGGCGTACCGTCGATCAGATTGACCATGCCGCGCGAACCCTCTTCTATCTCCACGCGTCCGGTCATTACCAATTCAGCCAATATCCCCCCGCCCATCGCCTGTGCGTACATCGCACCGAATTCGGGCGTACCAAGCTTGTCGCTCAGTACGAGCAGCATGATCTCTTCGTGCAAATAAAGTGTTTGCGTCTTCTTGCCAGCCATTTTCATCCTCCCGTCGGCGTCTCAACACTATTGAATCATTGATCAAGCATTTTACAAATTCGCGGCCGGCCAATCGATTACAAAATCCGCCGACGTCTCTACACGCAACTCGCTCGACCGCCATACGATGTCACTCCAACGGTTATCAGCATGCGCGCATCCGAGTATGATTGCAGTAGCGATCGCCGCACGTTTTCCGAACAATCGTGCAATCCGGGCAATGCGTTTTAATTGGCAGTGACTCGCGACTATTATTCGAAAGTTCGTCAGAAATGGAAAAACACCTCACCGGCCCTACGACCGAACGACTCACGATGCGCGCGATGACGCCCGACGACGCCGAAGCGTTCTATCTTCTCAACAGCAATGCCGATGTCATGCGCTTCACACACGAGCCACTTTGCGCGTCCGTCGATGACGCTCGCGAAGCCATTGCGGCCTACCCAGACTTCGATCGCTACGGCTATGGTCGATGGGGATGCTTTCTGAATACTGGCGGGCCGATGATCGGCTTTTGTGGGTTGAAATATCTGCCCGAGTTTGACGCCGTCGATATCGGCTATCGTTTGTTGCCGAAACATTGGGGTCGCGGGCTTGCGACGGAAGCTGCTCTCGCGACCATTGCGTTTGGCTTCGACACATTGAAACTCGACCGCATCATTGCGCTCACGATTGCGGAAAATACGGGGTCGATTCGCGTCTTGGAAAAGATCGGAATGCGACGCGACGGCACCGTCGAGTACGACGGGTTACACCCGCTGAAATACGTGATCGACGCAGGGGCCAACTCTTAAAAAAGACCATTTACACAGACCTGTGTGATTTGGCACATCCACGTGAGTCTTATTAAGAGCATCGCTAGCTGACGCCTACATCACCCAATTTCCGAATAAAACCGCTGCGGATCGGTCGAAACTGTATCTAAAAAGCCGTTATGAGCACGAGGCCGATTCGCACTGAAACAGTTCCATAACTGAAACAGTTTCAAGAACTTACAGTCACTGTCATGTGTTAAAAATATGGATTCCGTATGTGCGTTCCGTTAATATTGTGATATAGAAAAGCGAACTGTTCGCGGAACAGTTTCAATTGAATTCTCATTTCGTATCAGTTCTTGGAGGATAAGAATCATGCGTCGTTTATTAGCAATGACGGTTGCCATGCTTTTGGCAGCATCGTCGGCACAGGCACAAGTTACCGTCAACGTGCCTGACTCTACTGCACCTTGGCTCGGCTTTATGAACGTGTTCGAGCTACCGGAAAATGGCGGTGGTTTTGTTTTTGGTAGCGGCTGGGGTACAGCCGATCTCGTCACAGAATTCGACGACGCCAACAACAAACTGACCTTCTCGCCAAACACGATCGGCGACCCGAATGAATTCTGGTATCAGAACACAACTGGCATGGCTCCCGATCCGGTGAATCCTGGTGGCCCCGGCCAGCGCGGTAACAAGTCGATGGAAGCCAACCTTTATATCGAAGTGAATGACGATTCACTCGCCGGTCAGATGGTGACGTTCGAAGGCAACATTCTTTCGGATACGTACACGGATGCTCATCAAGGCTTCATCTTCATTCGAGACTTCGCGCCCGATTACTCATCATCGAACGACACAATCGTTCCGATTAGTGGTGCCGGTCCGTTCAGCATTAGCCTCATGACCGACCCGGGCTTGGGTCGCCACGTGCAGTACGGTTTCCGCAGCGTCGGTGAAAACGTTTGGGTTACCGACACGGCTCCCTTCGGCAACTTCATGGTCGGCACGATTCCGGAACCGGCCACGCTGTCGCTGCTCGGCTTTGGTGCCGTTGCGCTGCTCCGCCGCCGCCGCTAAGCGACGACCGAGTTAGAGAACAAAAAACAAAAGCCGTCGTGGTTCGCCACGGCGGCTTTTTTTTTGTTGCGTAACGGGTCAAAATCCCGGCTCTTGCGGAAACAGCGAATCGCGCAGCGCTGCGAGTTCTTCACACGTATCGATCTCATCGTCGATCGGAATCAGAATGATCGGATTCAATCCGGGATCGCGAAATTGATCGGGATTGTTCGGCACGTTCAAGATGTCGAGCGACGCGCCCAACACGAGTTGTTCCGACTCGTCGATCACGTTACCGCGCAATGAACCATCGCTATATAGCGTCATATCATTCTGGAAGATTTCGCGCCGTGCGATGTAAATTTCTCCCTCGATGAATCCGAAGAGCGTGACGAAGACCGTGACGCCCAGCTTGCCGTCGTTATCGTCGTCTGCCGTCGTCACCATTTCCGGATCGGTAGATAAGGGCTCGTCCGCGTTGCCCGTCGCGCCGATCAACGTGGGTGTTGCAGGTCGAAAGACCTTCCACTGGCCATCTTCCTGAAACACATCGACCAACGCGCGCCGCGGCACAATAGCTTGCGTTGCCGCATCGGGAAAGCGCGTCTCAAAAGGCTGATTCGCCTTGTACGACGCCGAACAGAAACGATCGACTTCGTACAGCACGCCGTCTTCCAATTCAAAGTCGGTAAATCCATACGAAATGACAAACGTCGACAACGGCCCGTTGGGCGTTTCGCCCTCGTACGCAACAACATCAAAGTGCGCGTAATGCCCGGCGATATCCGCCTTCGCTTCTTCGACCGTCGCGGGCGGCACCCAATCGGAATCGTTTTGCGGTGTCGGATACAGCGGGCTCGCGGGCCAAGGTAAGGGTAGCGCGCAACCGACGAGTGCGAACGTTGCCAAGCAACAAAAGCAACAGGCCACAACTCGCCGCAATAGGTTTCCAAGCATGAGAAAGTTCCTCGCAGAATCGACTATTGGAATTATGGGGATGATAGCTTCCATGGGCGAATTTTTTGGGCTTCTCGCTTCTTACAAATGGTCTGACGGCGCTGGCACGACTGTCCCAAAAAGCGTCAGAAAACAACGCTTACGGATCGGGCTGAGACTCTTCCCAAGGCCCAAAGAAATGGTACCGGCGTCCCGCGGGCTTAATGCTGAAATCAAGTATCTAGACACTTCGAAATTTGCGAGTTGCGTGTCAATGACTCTTGGAATAGTTGGTAGTCGTTACTTGTTTTGGTCCACACGCCGAGGCCTGTCGAACCAGAACGCTTTCACCGAACGCGATCTAACAAATAGGTATACATCTACTTTAGGTGACACGACAAACAAAGGTCGTCGCGGTTGAGGCGTAGGTCAATCGCGCGGTCCGTCTCGTCGGTTGCGTAGCTACCGAGTTGCGAACCCGTTGGAAAGAGCCCCGGTGCGTGCGGGTTGTGGCAGGTATAGCACGTTACCTTTTGGTTCGTTAGCGGCAGCACGCTGTTTTGATAACCTGCCGACGTGTATGCCGATATGCCGTCCGCGCGTTCGGCCATGCGGGCTCGAATCTTACTCGTCGTCGGTCGTTCGACGTGGCCTTCGGGCGAATAATCCCAATGCTTCGTGTGACACGTCAGGCATACATCCGACGAATCCGCTCTGAGTTCGGCATTGCCCAACCGCCGGCCCGACCGATTGTTGTTCGGCTCACCGACGTGACAAAAGGTGCATGTGTTGGTGCGCAGGCTGCCGTCGGCGGCGATCTGATCGTGCGGGCTAAGCCGCCAATCGTCCGTCGGCACGTGACACTTCGTGCAAAACGCCATCGGTTGGTCGGGATCGTGATGGCGCAACAACGCCGAATTGACGGTCGGTCGCGTCGCGTTTGGTTCGCAATGTCGCTGAATATCGTGACAGGTGATACACGACAAGCGGCCGTCGTTTAATGGCCAATCGGTCGGCGTATGAATGTCATCGTGCTGCGCCAAGCGACCGATCGGATGTGGCTCCAAGCTTGCTTTCTCACCGTCGTGGCAATTCAAACACGTTTGGTCGACTCGATCGTCAGCAATCGGCAACGCGCGCGGCCCTTGCATTTGGTGACAATCATTACAACGGCTTGCATCCCAATGCGGATTGCGTACCGAAGCGGCAGCGACGCGCGTTTTTGATACGCGTCGTTGCGAGGCCAGCCGCACTGCCTCGTTCGCGGCTGTCGAACACCATGCATATAGTCGAACGCCAGGCTCATCGAGTTGCTCGGCGACGGCGATCAGATAGTCCGCACGTACGCCGGTCGGTAAACGCGACGATTCGACAACATTCAACGGCGCCACGCAGATACCGGCGGGCATCGATAGCGCGCCCGCCCCGCCGTCTGGCTCGCCAAATCCGAGCAGCGCCTTACCGTCGGATGTAAACGCGTGCACGCGTTGCGATGCGGCATCGACGACGAACACTGTGCCATCTGGCCCGACGGCGACATCTTTCGGACGACCGAAACTACCCACACGATCGCCGGAACGCCCGATCATTTGTTGCCACTTTCCGCCGGCATCGAACACTTGAACACGGATGTTCAACATATCGACGATAGAAACGGCATCGCCCGGCCCCGCCGCCATACCCAACGGCACGCCGAACTGACCGCGCTGATTTCCACGCGCGCCAATACGACGTTGATGCGAACCCGTTGCAGCGTCGAACACCTCGATGCAATTGCCCGCCGCGTTACTCACCCATACATCGCCGCCGACAAAGACCGCGTCGGCCGGTCGAAAGTTATCTTTGAGTGTGAGCGTCGATTGCGATGAACCATCCGCTTGATACACGTGCACGGCGGCGGCGCCTGCATCGGCCACGGCAAGTCGTCCGTCTCTCGCAACGGCAATGCCGACTGGCTTTTGCGGCACGGGTCGCAACGGCAACTGCGATAGTTTGCCGCCGGAAAATGCAAAGACGGCATTGAGCGCCGAATCGCAAATGACGAGTTCGTTTCCGCGCGCCGCCAACGCCACCGGCTTCACGAATCCCAACGGCGGTTCGGGCACAGTACCGAAAAAGAATTCACTGAGCTTTGCTTCCGTGTCGGAAAGCCTTCGACGAGATGACAAGTTACCGAGCGGCACGACATATTCGCCGCGCCCTTCCAGCGCAGCCTGCCGTTGTTGCATCGAAGCACGCTCATATTGCGAACCATGCCGACAACTCAGTTGCGCCGAACATAGAACCGCCACAAAAAGCACCAGGCAGGTACGGATTCGCGAAATGCAGCCTCGCCGCATCCGGAAAGATTCGCGGCGAATCGCGACATTTTCCGCAGGCGAAGATAGGCCGTTGTCGTTTAAAGTCGATGACATGCGAGGCAAAGTTGGCTACCGCGGTTTGATCTGACCAACATGCCGGGATGACGCCCGGTGTTGTGCGGATCGTGACACGAAATGCACTGTACGCGACCGTCGGGCAAGGGAATGGCGCCCTCACCGGCGGTGAAACTGGCCGCCGGTTGATAGCGAGGATTTGCGACGGGATAAGCGACACCGATGGGATGGCCCGTCAAACCGCCGATACCGATTTGAGATGAGCCGAGTTGTCGAGCGAGCCCTGTTGCATGGGATGACGTGTAAACGTCGGACGCAATCACACCGTCGTGACAGCTAAGGCAAAGAAGCGATGGACCGTCCAGCTCCACGCCAACGGCTTCATAGGGTCGCAATCGATCGGTTGCCGCAGGTCGCTTATCGAGCAAAGGTGCCTTGGCATCGGCAATGTGCGGCGTATGACATGGCGTGCAGAGGTCGCGTGGATGGGCACCATCTTGTGTGAAATCGTGAGCGCTCCCGATGATGCCCGCTGCAAGAAACGACTCGATCGAATCAACATCGCTGAGTTTGTTTTTGCTCGGTCGCGCGTCGCTAAGTTGAGCATTGTCGACGCCGGTGGTTTCGTCGGTGCATGCAGCAATCGCAAGCGTGACGAATACGACGACGGCGAGTAGCAACATGGCGACGCGCTGAATATTCGAAGCTGAGGTAAAAGTGCTCATAACAGATTCGCTCAATTGAGTTCGTCTGGTATGGTAAGGCAATTCGTGTTCGGCGCGAATACAGAATTGAAAACCTCAACATTGACTTGGCAAAGAATTTGCCATGAGTATGTTCGGGAACTGCTTGAAGCGCAACTGAATTGAATAGGGCTAGCGTCGTTTGCAATACGTTCGACCGCGCACCATCTTAGTGACCGCGATCTGCGGAATCTGCTGCGCGAGTTTCAACGCAGTTGCGGAAGATGACGCAAACCAGACCCCGCCGGCGCCTACCGAGCAATCCACCGACTACGACGACTACTACAATGATCCCGCCACCAACAAACCGGGCCCGCTGAGCCTCGATTACTTCGTTCTCGATTTGCAACTTGAGGCGCTGGCTCAGCGTCGCACCGTGCGAACCGATCGTCAGGGCTTTGGCCTGCCGCGTTTCGAACAGAACAACCGCTTCTACCGCATTCAGGAAACACTCGGCTTGCAGGCCGGCGGCGAGGTCGGTCGCGAGCGTCGCTGGTTGCGGTACGACACAGAATTTCGCTTCGGCCTGTCCCACGAACGCTACGTCGAAAACGCCCCCACCGGCAACCTGGAAACCAGCCCGGATAGCACGCTGCTGCAATACGACATCAACCTCGAACTCTTCCCGGCAGGCAAGCTTTCCGCAACAGCTTTTGCGTCGAACTTGCAAGACCGCATTCAGCGACCTTTCCTGCCAAGCCTAAATCGGCGGCGCGAGCGTTACGGCGTGGGCTTGTTCTATCACGACCCGAAGCTGCCGATGCAGTTGACCTACGAACATACGTTCGACGATGTCACCAGCAACTCGAGCAGTCTTCTCGACGACGAAGAACGCGCCGAAGACACACTACGATATGAACTCACCTGGCAACCGACGCAGCATCACTCGCTCAATCTGCAATATGAATACGAACGCCGCACCGAGCAGTATTCCGGCACGCGGAACACCTTTAACACCGAA
>JAUIHO010000137.1 GCA_030432035.1 Phycisphaerae bacterium | reverse complement strand
TACACCAGAACCCGGTCCGTCGTGGGTTATGCAACCATCCGATGGATTGGAAATGGTCAAGCGCACATGCGTTCGAGAATGATGGTGATGCGCCGTTGATGTTGAATCTTAAGCATTTACCGGTTGACCCACGCGATCATGTGCGGCTGCGAGTCAAAAGTTCAGTTGACGTGTGTTTATGGGCGATCATCGCTTTACCTAAAGAAGCTTCGTCGCGTGAAGAAGACATGTCGATCCTATGGATCGACATGGCACCCCGCAACGAATCGAAGACTTCCTTAATAACCAACAAACCAACTCCATCTAAGCTTTCCTCCCCACGATTTGAACCACCGCCGCCGTTCCCGTGTGGAACTGGCCTTCGATCACATCGCGTTCTAACTCCATCGCATGAACCAACTGCAAGCCATCCAACTCCTGCCGCAATGTTTCGAGTGACGCCAACAAATCGACCGTCGGCGGCCCGCCCGTGCCGCGACCGCACTGCTGAGGTGTATACGCCTCCAAAATAAACACGCCGCCAGGTTGCAGGCCGCTCACAACCTTGCGATGTAACGGCGCGCGAATCGCCACGGGCAGATGGCAAGAGATCGATACGATACCTGCGAACGAACTCGGGGCGATGTCGAACTCAGCCAAGTCAGCCTGCTGCGTTCCGATCGTTACGCCGCGCTCGGCAGCTAAGCGTTGCGCCTTGGCTAGCCCCACTTCCGATTGATCGACGCCCAACACGTCGTACCCCAACGACGCCAGATAGACCGCGTTTCGGCCTTCGCCCTCGGCAAACAACAACACGCGACCTTTCGGAAGCTCCGTCGCCATCTGTCGAAGAAAATCGTTTGGCTCCGTGCCATAAACGAAGTCGGTTTGAGAAAATCGTTCGTTCCAATCGGGAGACATGGTTGTGCTCGCATGGGTATCAATTGCTTAACAAATGGCGGTTAGCCGGAAAAGTATAGCGAGTAAAACGTTTCGAGATTCTCAAGCCCCCACTCGGCGTACAGCAATGTCGCCTCTGCACCGCCAGCCCCGTATCATGCAAGAAAATCACGCGAAACAACGATGCTAATTCGACTTGGCACGCGATATTTGAATTCCACCGTCACAACACCAACTTGCTGAAACAGAAAGCCGAGGGCCAAGCCGTCATGCCCGCCAGAACTTTGCACCCTATCCTGATCAGCATCGCTTTAATCTCATCGCTGAACTGCGCGGCAGATCGGCAACGTCAAACGATTAAGGAATCGGGCACGCTCGCGCTCGATAAATCGCGCGGCAATCAATCCGCCGCTTACGACTGGTTAAACGTCATCCTCGAAGCCAGCGCCCGCGAAGTGGATCGCGTCGGCGCGCGACCGACGATCCTCTCGCGCCAAATGGCCATCTGCACCACCGCCATGTACGACGCGTGGGCGCTTTACGACCACCAGGCCGTCGGTACGCAGCTCAGTAGCCAACTGCGCCGCCCACCCAACGAGCGCACACTCAAAAACAAAGAAACCGCCATCGGTTACGCCGCTTACCGCGCCATGCTCGATCAGTTCCCCGCCGATGCTGATTGGATTACCGATCGTGCGCGCGACCGCGGCATCGACCCCCACATTACCTCCATCGATCCGGCCACACCGTCGGGTATCGGCAACCTCGCCGCGATGAAAGTGATTCAATTTCGCCACCACGACGGTGCCAACCAACTCGGCGATCGCGCCGGCAGCAACGGCAAGCCCTACTCCGATTACACGCACTATCGTCCCGTCAATCCGCCGTCTCCCGGCCCGATTCGCGCCCCCGATCGCTGGCAGGAAATCCCCTTCGACGACGGTAAGGGCGGCAAGAAAATCGTTCCCTTCTTAACGCCGCAATGGCACCTCGTGAAACCGTTCGCGCTAACCCGCAGCGATCAGTTCCGCCCCGGCCCACCTCCCAAAGTCGGTACGGCCCAAATGAAAAAAGAAGTCGACGAGTGCATTCGCGTGAACGCAAACCTAACTGTGCAACAAAAAGCTATCGTCGAATTCATGCGCGATGGCCCGCGCTCGACCGGTCAGTCGGGCCACTGGCTGCGTTTCGCGCAGGCCGTTTCGCGCCGCGATAGCAACGACCTCGATACCGATGTCAAACTCTTCTTCGCAATCGGTAACACCGCGTTCGACGCGTTCATCGCCTGTTGGGATAGCAAACGCCATTACGACAGCCCGCGGCCTTGGAGCCTCGTACGTTATTACTATCCCGGCAAAATGCTCAAAGCCTGGGCCGGCCCCGGTAAAGGCGTGAAGGAGATTCCCGCCGAAGAATGGCACCCGTATTCGCCAACGACGTTCGTCACGCCGCCGTTCCCCGGTTACACCTCGGGCCATAGCACTGTTAGCGCCGCCTGCGCGAGAATGCTGGAACACTTCACCGGCAGCGATCGATTTCAAAACGTGGAGAAGCGCGTCGCCGGTTCCCTAACCGAACCCGGCTTTCAATGTAGCGTGATGCAAATGGTCAACGGTAAGCCCGACCAGCGCCTGCACGATCACGAAAGCTGCGCCGTCACGCTCTCGATGCCGACGTTCAGCGCCACCGCCGAAATGGCCGCCGTCTCCCGCCTTTGGGGCGGTTACCACATCCGCACGGACAACGAAGCGGGGTTAGTACAAGGTCGGAAAGTTGCGGATTTTATATGGCCGAAGGTTGAGGAGTATTTTGATGGGAGGGCGGAGGTTGGGGGCATTTAAAGCAAATCAAACAGGTTAATAAGGTGAGTGAAGCATACTCCCTCTCCCTCGCAGGGAGAGGGCCGGGGTGAGGGTCTAAGCCAAAGCGAAAAACTACGAACCCAAAGAAAATACGTGGAGCCAGCCCACATCAATTCGCCTGCTCCCCAACTCACCACTTCAATAAACGAAAAATCCACCCGTCACTTTTTCTTTTTCCCCTTTACCGACACTTCGACCATCGGAACGATGGGGCTGGTCGATCGCAACAACTGGGCGATCGTCACCTTTGCGAGCGCCGTCTCTGTCGCCGCGAACGCCTTGTCCAATTCCTTATGCAACGGACACAACGACGTGTGCGACTTCAAGCCCAACGGACAATGATGGATTCGCTGTATCGGCGACACGGCATTTACCACATCGAGAATGGTGATATCGCTGGACGCCCTATCCAGTGAATAGCCGCCCCCCGGCCCAGGCTGCGAACGAACCAATCCGCCCCTCACCAAATCCTGCAATACCTTGTGCAAATAGCGCCGCGGGACCTGCGAGCGTTCGGCCAGTAAGTCCGCGGAATGCGTCTCGTCGGCACGTCGCCCCAACAACACCACGGCACGCAATGCGTATTCAGCCGTTTGCGATAACACAAAATCTCCCCTGCCTAATAATACACCTTGACATGTAGATTTAACCCTCTATCCTTTTTGCAACGTTCGATTGGCGAACGATGACATTGCAACCCAACAGCCATCACGCCCCGCCAGGCGCGCACTTGCCGTTGAAAACACACTTTCGGAAAGACCGTCATGCTTAGCGAACACACGATTCAAGTCGTCAAATCCACAGCCCCGACTGTTGCGATGCACGCCGAGACCATCACGCAGAAATTCTATCGCAGGATGTTCTCCGAAGATCCACAGACGCAAGCCTACTTCAATCAAGCCCACCAATTTAGCGGCGGCCAACAGAAGGCGCTGGCCGGCGCGATCTGTGCCTACGCCGCCAACATCGACCAACTCGACGCGCTCGGCCCTGCCGTCGAGTTGATCGCCCAAAAACACTGCTCCCTCGGTATTCAGGCCGAACACTATCCAATTGTCGGCAAGCACCTGCTCGCAACCATCAAGGACGTCCTCGGCCCGGCGGCGACCGACGAAATTCTAGCGGCATGGGGCGAGGCCTATGCCTTGCTCGCCGACATTCTCATTCAACGCGAACGGACGATCTACAACGAACAAGCATCCCTGCCCGGCGGTTGGAACGGTTATCGCGAATTTGTCGTCGATCGAAAGGTTGTCGAAAGCGACGTCGTTACGTCGTTCTACCTGAAACCGGCCGACAGTCGACCCATTCCAACATTCCAACCCGGTCAATATATCACCGTCAAAATCGACCATCCGATGGTCTCGACATCGCCGCGAAACTACAGCTTGTCCGATTGTCCCGGCAATGGACATTATCGCATCAGCGTTAAACGCGAAGCCGGCTTAACGGACAACGCACCAGTCGGCGTCGTCTCTAACTACTTGCACGACTCGGTAAACGTCGGTGATTCGATTGCAATCGGCCCGCCCTGTGGTGAGTTTGTGCTCGATGCGAACCGCAAACCCGCGCGAACAATCGTATTTCTCTCCGGCGGCATCGGCATCACGCCCGTCTTATCGATGTTTAAGGCGCTCGCCCATCATCAACCCGACGCGAAGGTTCATTTCATTCACGCGGCTCGCAATAGTTGTGTTCATGCGATGCGCGACGAAGTGCGCGCGCTTGTCGACGCGCGCCCCAATTTTGAGTTGCATGTGCGGTACGACGCTCCGCTACCGAATGATGTCGCGGACGGACATTGCGATAGCGTCGGTTTAGTCGACTTATTATTCCTTCAATCGATCGTCACCGACATCGATGCCGAGTTCTATTTCTGCGGCCCAAAACCCTTCATGGCGTCGGTTTATCAAGGGCTTACAACGATGAGTGTAGAAGAATCGCGCATTCACTTCGAATTCTTCGGCCCAAAGGATGACATCACAAGGCCGGTAACAAGAAACTCGCCACAGGAAACGCAAGCTGCTCATAGCAGCTAAGCGTAATCCCGGGTGCCGGGTGGCCCATGTTGGTACTCCAAATTGGGGTCTCGATTAAGACATTATACGAACGCATTTGGCGACAGTCTATCGCAAAAAGCTTCGGGCTTGATAGGGTGGATCGTACTTCGACCCACCGAAACACTCGCGATGCTTCATGGTGATTTGAATGCAACACAACCCGCAAGCGATCAAGCTTGTCCCGCCAGCATATTCAGGTCCGTATCATAGATTGACATCACAACAACTAGAGCATGTCGACCCTACGAATCGACACGGCATCCGGCAGACGGTGACGATGCATTTAGCGGTTTGTATAAAATGGAACGTCGTGACCTGAGTCGGCACAACCGGCGATTGCAGCGACGGTTCAGAATTGGGATGACCGCCGCGAATTAATCGATACCCCAATTTGGAGTACCAATGTGGGCCACCCGGTAGCTCGAGCGTCTTTTCGCCTAGGTAGAAAGCACGACGCGAGATCGGGCTTGGCTAGAGTATGACGAAAGTAGTTGCGAGTCGATTCAAAGCGCGACAGCAAAACCTCGAAAAAGATATTCAATCAAACAAGGCCTGTGTTTGACAACTACCGATATAAAAGCGGCTGGCGCTCAGCAGGAGAATCTCCCGATTCTAATCGCACGCGGCTTTGCGAATGTTCTTGTTATCTATTGCGATCGCGCATTCATTTTGCGGCTGCCCCGACGCCAGATTTGGCTCTGCCCGGCATACATATCTAGTCAGGCATCCAACCCTAATAACGGCATTAATTTAGCGAAATTCTGCCAACAAGGTCCGCCTTTCCATTGCGCAAATGCACCCAATTCGATATCATGATCATGTCATGTTGTAAGACATCCGACGGGAAAACGCCGTTCTAATTCAAACCCGAGTCGTCACAATGCCGGGGCGACGAGGCCATCCTGTTCTGCAACCATTTGAATCTCCAAAGGCATTAGTCGTAGTGAATCCATCAGTCGGTGAATCCCGGGGGGAAGCATGAAGTCCGAAGTCAACCTGAATCCCAATCGCCCATCAGCCATTCAGGCACTAACGCGTCCGTCAATTCGGCACGCCATCGTATGTTTGGCAATTGCGGCCTTCGCAACATCTGCCTCAGCACAAACGCAATTCATCTGGCAAGGCGATAACAATAACAACTGGCAGAATTCCGCCAACTGGAGCCAGAACCCCGGCGCCGGCGACCGACCCAACGCAAATGATGATCATGTTCGTTTCGACGAATCGGCGGTTCGGTACAACGTCGACGCCAATAACAACGATTGGAACATCGGAAATTTGCAGGTCTTCAACTTTGAGGAGGACGACCCTGGCTTCCGTTTTTTCCGAGGAACCGTCCGCATTCACAACAACCTCACGATCTATGTCGAATCTCCCGCGGTGGTCTTCGATACCGACTTCGCGGTGGAGCAAGTGTCGAATTCTGACTGGGACATCACCGGCGTCCATGACGCGGACCTGATCTTCAACGGAGTCCTAAGCGGCAACGGAACGATCGATTTCAGCGGCGACATCAGATTCAACAACGCCAACACTTATTCCGGCAACTTTCACGCCACTTCAGGCACCGGCCTGATCAGATTAGGCAATAGCAACGCACTCCAAAATGCCCTCGTCACGCTCGACAAGGACTTCGGCCTCGACGCCGACGGGGCCGACTTCACGCTCGGCGCGTTACAAAGCACCGGCGACCTCAACATCGGCGGAGGCACGCTGACCGTCGGCAGCAAAGGCAGCAATCGCACCTACTCTGGAAACATCACCGGTGTTTCGTTTAATGGTGGGGCAATCGTATACAACGGCACCAACGTCATGACGATGTCCGGATCGATCAGCGGTCTGAATTCAATGACATCCGAGGGTGGCGAACTGCGGTTCAGTGGAAACTCCGTCACTCTGAACGGCGACGCCTTGCTTAGCCTGGACGGCGGAAACATTCGATTGGTCGATGGGGCCGTCGTGACGCTGAATGCCGTCGGGCCAGCCACGGGTAGCCTAGTCAATATTCGTAGCAACACGCTCTTCGTCGCACAAAGTCGTCTCACGACGGCTCGGATGCTAGGCAACTCGAATGGAACCGTTGTTTTGACCGACCCAGCCGGCGGCGATCCCGCGCTCACCATCGGCGAGATCGGCGGCGAGGGGACCAGCTTCACGTTTGCCGGTCAACTGCAAGGCAGCGGAACCATGCGGAAAGTCGGCGACGGAATAATGACGATGACCGGCACCGGTTCGCTGGATGGACTGGTCGACATCCTAGATGGACGCGTCGCACTCGGCAGTGCCAACGCGTTGCAGGACGCAACGGTCAACGTGCAATCCGACGGATCATTGAGGCTCAACACCGACAGCGCGATAAACAAACTTATGGGCAGTGGAGCACTCATACTCGCATCCGATACGCTCACCGTTAGCGAGGGCGGAACGACGTTCTCCGGGCCGATCACTGGAAACAACAACTCCGGCTTGACTAAGAACGGCTCTGGCGCACTCACGATCAACAACACAAACACCTTCTCTGGAACGACAACCATTAATAGCGGCACCGTCCGACTCGGCGTCGGCACGGCTCTAGAAAGTAGTACCATTCAGATCAACACCAATGACGGCTTAGACATCGCCGGCCTTCATTCAACTATTGGCGCACTCGCCGGCAGCGGCAATTTGTCGATCGGCAGCAGGGTTCTCACCACCGGCGGCAATGACAATTCCACGACATATTCAGGCGTACTCTCCGGCACGAATCAGCTCATCAAAGTTGGCACCGGCGCATTGACCATGTCAGGCAACAACTCGTTTAACGGCTTCATCGAAATCGACGAAGGGTCGATCATTATCGGCTCCGCCGAAACGCTCAAAAACGCCAGAGTCGAAATCAACATCAACAACGGTCTCAATCTCAACGGCTTAAATACGACGATCGGTTCGCTCGCTGGCAGCGGAAACCTCTCGCTCGGGTCGTCGCAACTGGACACCAATCGAAACAACCTCGGCACGACTTATTCAGGTGTCCTCTCAGGGTCTGGCTCACTCATCAAGTCCGGCAACGGCGTGCTTACCTTGACTGGTTCCAACACCTTTTCGGGCGGCGTCTCAATCAATAATGGAACACTCCGCGCGAACAACTCAGGTGGCTCAGCCACGGGAACCGGAATCGTTGCAATCAACAACGGCGGAACACTTGGCGGCACGGGGTCATCCAACGGCGCGATCACCGTCGCATCCGGCGGGAAGATCGCCCCCGGCGCATCGGCGGGAACCTTGTCAGTAAACAGCGTAACGTTCGATGCAGGCTCGACATTGCGAATAGAAATCGGCGGCCTCACCGCAGGCTCGCAGCATGATGTACTCGCCGTCACCAACGCCGCCTCACTCGGCGGAACGCTCGACATGACGTACATCAGCGCATTTACCGCCGCCCCAGGCGAGTCATTTGTCATCCTCACCGCCGGCACCCTAACCCCGGACATTTTCGATACCATCATTTACCCCGATGGACAGAACTGGCATATCGAATATGACACAAACGCGGGAACCGTGACCGTCGGCATCTGTCCGGACGACGACGCAGACGGCGTGTGCGACGCCGACGACATCTGCCCCGGTTTCGACGACAACGTAGACGATGATTCCGACGGCGTCCCCAACGGTTGCGACATCTGCCTCGGCGGCAACGACAATGTCGACGGCGACAACGACGGTGTACCCGACTTCTGCGACTCGTGCCCTCTCGACAATCCTGACGACTCCGACGCGGACGGCGTTTGCGATTCGAGCGACGACTGCCCCGGCGCCGATGACAACCTCGACGGCGACAGCGACGGCGTGCCCGACGGCTGTGATCCATGCCCGTTGGACAATCCTGACGACTCCGACGCGGACGGCGTTTGCGATTCGAGCGACGCCTGCCCCGGCTTCGATGACAACGTCGACGACGACAACGACGGAATTCCAAATGCCTGCGACACGTGCCCCAACCGCAAGACCGGCGATGTCAGCGGCGACGGCAATTTGGACTTGAATGATGTCGCGTCCTTTGTCTCGGTCCTAACCGACCCCGACTCGGCCTCCGTTGATGAATTCTGTGCCGCCGATGTCAATGAAGACGGCAACGCCAATGGGCGCGACGTTCAGTCATTCGTGAACCTGATCTTGGATTTTTGAGCCGAGTCAGGGCAACTAGTAGTCGGTCGGGGCCCCATGTTGGTACTCCAACGTGGGGTCTCGATTAGCGCATTACACGAACGCATTTGACGACAATCTATCGCAAGAAAATTCGGGCACGGTAGGGTCGGCCGTACTTTGCCCCGCCGAAGACGCGCGATACTTCATGGTGGTTCGAGTGCAACGCAACCTGCAAACTATCAGGACTATCGCGCTAGCATATTCAGGTCCGTAACCTGAGCTGACACCACCGCGACCAAAGCATGTCGATCCTATGGATCGACATGGCACCCGGCGTAATGAATCTGACTCCGGCGGCATTCTTTGGAAAGCCGGCATTGGCTGCGGCATGGTGCATTCAGATTGTTAGGTATCTACCGCTTCGTATTTCCCGCACTCATTGAATCCAACAACCTGAAACCCGAACCCCTCGACAAGTGCGATGAAGTGGTTCAAGCCGCCATAAGGGTATCCGAATGTTTGGATTCTGAGTTCTGCGTGTTTGTCGTCGACCGCCACACACTCGCGAAGCTTGTAGTCACCCATTTCTATAAGCTCCGTGACGGCACCAAAATTCCATCGATGGCCGATGTAGGTGCCAGGACGGGCTACCACTACTGGACGTGAGGGATCGAATTGGGGTTCAATTCTCTCGGGCCAATCGAAGTTGCGACTGACGTCCTCCGGAAGCATCGCGCGCAAGCCTGCTAAGTCGTAATCATTGCCCGCGCCAGGATTGTTCTTAACAGCCTTGATGGCATCGAACACTCTGGCGAGAGCATTGAGAAGAGCCCGGTCGTGATATCGAAATCTTACAAACTCAGACATATTTTCTCTCGTATGCCACCCCCCAATAGGATTGCGCCACCGCGACTAAAGCCTGAACCCTACCGAAATGTGGTTACGGTCGCATTCATGGCTGTGGCTGGAATTCGTCCGACAAGTTCGCAATCCACATACAAATGCGGCGCGATTGGCGCGCGCAGGGGAAAACGGGACGAAAAAATGCAAGGAAAAAACGCGAGGCGATATCGCTAAGTGTTTGATATGAAATGAGTTACGGGTAATTCTAATTGTTGCACACGGATTGCAAGAATTCGGGACAATGCAACGCAAAATAAAGACTTACGAAAAAAACGGTTTTCAAAACGGGACGGGCGGGTTTGCGCGCGTTTTGTCGTAAGTGTTGTTCGAAGCAACGACTTATGGGCGTTTGCCGCGAGGGGTCGCGCCAGCGCGCGCTGGCGCGTGCGCCATGGCGCGCGGCGGGTTGGGGTTGGACTTTGGTGGTGCGGAGCGCGGGTCGCTTGGGTTGGGGTGGCGGCGCGCGGATCGCAAATGGGCGCGGGTGTTGGGCGGGAAATCACAGGGTGGCGGTCGACGCGGCGGGTGGGATTCGAGGGTGGCTCGATGGTTGTTCGTGGTGCAGTCGATTGGGGTTCGACGGTCGGCCGGGTGGCGGTGGATTGCCGATGAGATGCGGCGGCGCGATGTGGGAGCGCGGAGCGAGACTGTTGGTTGAGTCGAGGCGGTTGGGTTGGTTGGCATCGGACATCCATGTCCTGTTTGCTCCAGCCTGACTTACTTCAGTTCGGCAACCTCAGCTTACCGGCGCGAAACGGATGCATGCGTGGCCAAACGCATGTGCGTTGCGGGTTTGGCTCCAGCCGCCCGCCGCGCCGGGCTGATATTTATTTTGCACGTTTCAATGCGCCGACGATCAATCGCACCACATTCACTATGTTATCGTCGTCAAAGCCGCGATCTTGTGAGTGAATTGGCGGCCAGCCCTGTTGGTCGTCAAGCAACCACTCCAATTCGACATTTAACTCGCGCGCGACGCGGAATGCCAGAAGCGAGCCGAATTCTGCCCCGTCTTTAAGACCTCGTGAGATGGCGGCGGCAGAACAGCCCACGCGCCGCGCCAATTCGGATTGCGACCAGCCACGTTCAGCAAGTAGCCGGTTTATTTTTTCGGCCGTGCTGAGGTGAGCGATGGGCGACGGGCCATTGGTGTCCGCCGATGGTGGTGGCCAATCGGCGGTGTCGTCGAACAGCCACTCGACCGGAACCTTCAATTCGCGGGCGATCTTGATGGCGTTGCCAACTCTTGGCTCGACACCCCTGTGACATATCGCGTGCATCGTTGATGCCTTAAGGCCGCAACGCCGGGCGACGTTTGCGCGATTGCGGTCGTCGATGAGGCGATTGAGTTTCTCGCGAGCGGTCATTGCGCGCCTTTCGATTCTGCCACGAGGTGGAACAGCAGGTCGATGCGCTTTTCCAACTGGTGTATTCGTGAATCCGATGCGCCGTCATCCGTTACAGGTGGTGGCCACGGTTGCGAATCATCGAAGAGCCAGTCGACGGGCACCTCCAAAGCACGCGCTAACATTATTGCGCGGGTGACGCCGGGCCTCTGCTTTTTGTTAATAAGAGAGTCAAGCATCGATTCGGGTAATCCAGCATCGCGACAAAGTTGTGCGCGGCTGCGACCATGCATTAAGCGGCGAATCTTTTCGCAAAAGCCGGCACCAACTGCGGTCTCGCTCTCATAGTTTGGCGGCGGCCAGTCAGCGGAATCATTAAACAGCCAATCGACTGGGACATTTAATTCACGGGCGAGTTTTATAGCGGTGTGGACCCTTGGTTTTCGCTCTTGATTAACGATGCCGTCGAGCGTTGTCACGCCGATGGATGCGCGTCTCGCAATTTTGGCGCGATTGCGATCACCGATGAGCTGCTTGATTTTCTCGCTAGCTTCCATCTAGACCGTCGTCCTTTCTGCCAGCAGATGTAAGAGCATATCGATGCGTTGTTCCAACTGGTGTACTCGCGAATCCGATGTGCCACATTCCTTTACAGGCGGTGGCCACGGTTGAGAGTCGTCAAATAGCCAGTCGGCCGGTACCTCGAAGAATCGCGCAATCTGAATTGCTTTGCGGGCCAACGGCTCCCGGCCCCGTTTGGTGATCGCGTTTAACGTGTGTGAGGGCAGACCGGCCCTCCTAGAAAGCTCCACCTCCGACCGAGAGTCCACCAACTTGGCAATTTTCTGTCTGTAACTCATCCCATTCACAGAATCGGACTTACGCGGCCCAACGGAAGGTTCGTCATAACTCGGCGGCGGCCAGTCTCGATTGTCGTCGAAGAGCCAATCGGGCGGCACGCCGAGCGCCTTTGCAATTTTCACGCCCTTTGCAGCGATCGGCATGTTTTTGCTTGTGGCAGCGCGGCGGATTGCGTTCCTTGGAAGGCCTGCTTTCGTACATATATGCGACGCATTGATGCCTTCGGTCAGCTTGTCGATCTTGTCATACCATCGCATTGTCACACCTCTTCACGATCAGGAATTCACTCACCTCATTATTTGCTTGGTTGCGGGTGGTTTGAGGATGCCATGTCCAGTCGGATTCGGGATAGAGTTCTCGGATCAGTGGGTGTTCGCCGTAGCGGACCACGATGCGCAGGTGTTGGAAGTGGGCCAAGACGGCGGCGAGGTGACGCTGTTGATCGTCGCCGAACGTGTGCCGATATTCGCGGCCGCGACCGGGCCAAGGGGCGTCGATGTAGAGGCCGTGGCCGGGCTCGTCTTTCACACGGCGCAAAACATTGAAGGCGTCATCGCACGCGAAGGTCCACGACTTTAAAACGTTGTGCCAATGGTCGAGTGATTCGATCGCCGATCGAAAGCGCTTCGCGCTGTCACCGCCGGTGGTACTGAATCGGATAGCCAAGCCTTGACCGAACTCCCACTTGCGACCGGCATGACCGCCCCGCGCCAACCAGTTGCATAGGAAGTAATCGGTCGCCCATTCGACGTCGCAGTCGAAGTCGCCACGCGTTAACAATCGCTGACCTTCACCGGTGGCTTCGCGTTCGCGGCAACGCGTTTGCGCTTGAAATAACTCGTCGGTGTGGAAGAGCTTTTTCTCGAGGGCGCGAACGAGTTCGACCTTCTTCTCCTCGTCGGCGATAACGCGCGCGAGGTTGATCAGGTGGCGATGTTGATCGACCGCCACGCCAGTGCGGCAGTCGATGTAGGGCAACTCGGGACAGCCGCCGCAGAACGGAACGCCGCACCATTTGAGTTTGCCGAGCAGCTTACCGACGGCGGGCGCATGCGCGCGGTTGCTGCCGAACCATTGGGCCAGTGCGTTGATCTTCGGTTTGGTACGTGTGGCGGTGGTGGTCATTCCGGTTTGGTGGTTGCCAGAGGCGCGTGCGTCGATGGTGATTCGACGATGTCGAACTCTGGTGGTGTGCCGGGTTTGGTGGTGCGGACTTCTAGGTTGATGCCGTCGCGATCGACGAAGAGGCGGCGGTCGTACTTGGCGTCGAGGGCCGCGTCGGGCACCAGGCGATCGGTATCGAGATAACTCGGTTTGCGCTGCCACCACTTGTGCTTGTCGCGTAACTCGCAAATCTGACGCATGACCGCATTGGGATGGATGGCATCGAACTTGGCACCCAGCAGAAACGCGCGGCGTTCCTGCCGATGATCATTCTCGGCACCCCAATCGAGATACCCATTGTTTGACCCACCCAGAAAGATCGCCTTATCCCGCAAGAGGAAGCGACCGAAGCGCGGGAACGCCAGTGACGACTGATACGATCCGCTGATCAGCGCGGGCTGTGGCAGACAGATATCGACCGACTCGATGAAGATGTTGGGACCGAGGCGGCGCAGTTCGTCGGCGACTTGCAACGGCGCACCGAAGTTGGCAGCGCCGACCACGTCGACATACGTTGCGTTGGCATCGGTGAAGTCTTTGAGGCCATCGGCCCAGCGCCGCAACTGCAAACGGTGACGTGGATCTTCATTGACCTGGTGAAGTTCGGGGCGGGGTTGTACATAGAAGCCGACGCGTCGCGAACCGCGATTGACATACGACCGCACCCAGTTGGGCAGATCGGGCAGGTAACGCGGATGAAACGATTCGCTCTTTAGACAACAGCCGACCGCTTCGCCGGGTTGCAACGGCGGTACCGCCAGAGGCGGCGGGCCGGTGTAGTTGCTCATCTGACCCCAAAACTGAAACCACGGCAGCACATCACCCCATTCTTCGGCGCGGCGCCGAATCGCGGCGATGTCGAAGGCGATCATGTTTTCGAGTTGGATGTTGTAGAAGCCGTGCGCGCGGGCCAGCCACGCCGGCGGCGCATCGATCAAGCCTGCGCCGGTGAGCTTCGGCATGATAAACCCGCGATAGGCGCGCACGCCGTTGTGCCAGGTGCCGGGCAATTCGATGTCGCGATAGCGTGCGACGGCTACCTCGCCGCGCGTCGTGGGAGATTGCCAGCGGATCAACTCGCGACCGGCGCTGAACATCATCTCGACCGGCTGCGGTGGCCAGTCGGCCGCGTGCAGCAACCGAATGCCGTCGGCGTGTTCGGCAATCAACAGCGGCGCGAACGCATGTCCGGGATAGGGTGTGACGCGCCAGCCCCACTCTTTGAGTTGCGACGCCGGCCA